>JBHPCX010000036.1:0-31224 GCA_042573485.1 Thermodesulfobacteriota bacterium
GCTTATAAATAAACCATACATATTTCCTACTAGATCTTCTATAGAATCAGTATATCTAAAGTGATCAACATAAAATGCTTCCTGTGCTGTCGCGGCATTCCTTAAATCAGATTGAGCTGCACTATTCCGGGATCGATGTTTCCCTTCATCCAACCTGATGTGATTATATAAAAAAATAATGTTCCCTACTACAGCCCATATGCATAAGAAAATGATAACGATCCTAAACCTACTAGAGATCTCATACCATTTTTTTCTACGACTGCTATCATCTTTATCCTTGACTTGTTTTTTTTCAGAATGATTTTGCCATTTTTCGTAAATGACACCACAACTAGGACATTCTTTATCCTGAGGATTTCGCTCATAATGGCATTTAGGACACTTCATGGTTTATGTCCTCATTTAAAGAATGGAAATATTATAGAAGGCTATAAGTTTCTACAACATATCGTAATACAAAATCGTGGGTCACATAATTAATATTAGATTACAAATTGAAATAAATAAAAACATCGGAATTAAGTAGTAGAGTTGTTACACTGTTGAGTCTTTCCGGTTTTTAATGAAGCCTTAATCTCCGAAGGGCGAAACTATAATGTAATGCATGCTTAGTGTGTATCCTTAAATCTTGTCTTTTTTTATCATGAATAAAGAAAGACCTTTCTACTCTGCTATATCTCTATATGGTTTAATGATGGATACAGCTTCTGCTTTTGATATCTCTTTATCACTGATACTTGATCCTCCTTTTAACAGATATCCTTTACTTCCCTTTTCATGAAAAGATAGTAAATAATATTTAGTTTCGCTAGCGGATATAACGTGAACAGAAACGCCTTCAGGTAATTTTAAACCATAAGTCTCACCTATAAGTTCCTCTATTGAATCACAGTATTTACTGTTATCTACATAATACCCCTCTTCAGCCGTAGCTGCATTCCTTATACACTCTAATGCCTCGGTATTATATTTATTATATTGTGCTTGTTGGTAAGAGATTTGAGCCAGATATATAAGAATGAATATCGCGGCACATATTAAGAGAATTTCTATCGAAGCTCTGATCCTATTACCCGAACGCAGTCGCTTCTTCCAGATTATATCTATCACAAGTGATGTTATCAGTCCGAAAAGCAGTATAGCTATTAAGATCCTCCATTTGATACTATCTAAAAATCTTGTAGGTCCAGTGTCTGAAGGTGTAATACCACCCAAAGCTTTTAATATGTCATATCTGGTTTTGTATTTATCACACAAAGCACGAAACTCATCTCTGTTTAAAAGTTTATCTACATATATTTCGGCGCAAATGGGGCGTACAAGCTCTACAGTTTTACTCTCGAAAATTAACTTAGCTTCTGCCGGGTTACCATGAGTATCAGTAATAATCGCCTTTGGTTCTTTCTTGAATGATATATCAAGCGACCCTGATGAATAACCTAACATTACCCATACTTTTATTTTTTTCGCGCAATATCATAAAAAACAGGGACCATCATTCTGTTATCAGTAGATACATCTGTGTCATCCTTGAGGTTACTGAACCATTCCCGGGTAAAATCTTTATCTGCCTTTTTTTCTTGTTCACTTCTTTCTTTTATCTGTGAATCTATGTTCATCCCTATCTCTTCGGCAACAATTTGATAAGCCCCGTGGAATAAAGACTCCATGTTTAGAATTTCTTCCAATAAAGGCTGTGACACTCTGCCTGAGATAGTCAAACGATGTGTTTTTTTTAAGACATCGTGCCCGAATGTTGTTTCTAATAATTTCCTCACAAATCCATATGATTCTGCGCGGCGAAGGTAATAGGTTGCAATCGGCTCTATGGAAAGTTCCGGTTCAATCGTTATTTCTGGTATTACATATGCTCCAATCAGTGGTCTCTCCAGCAATTTGATGTGTGTCTCGCGGGTTAATGCTAACGAAGCCTTGAATAGTTCAATAAGCTCTTCTTTATATTTTTTACCAAATTCAAGTTTTTCTCCTTCCGGCATAAACTCGGGTTTGACAAAGGGTTCAAGGGCAAAAATCTGGTAATCATACCAGCCAGATTCATTGTTCGGTGTAAGATCAATCTCATTTTTCTGAATTTTCTTCACTAAAGTATCAATGAGACTAAATCCTTCAGGAATTGGGGTATCCCC
Source organism: Thermodesulfobacteriota bacterium (assembly GCA_042573485.1). GTDB lineage: Bacteria > Desulfobacterota > DSM-4660 > Desulfatiglandales > HGW-15 > JAAZBV01. The sequence goes on from JBHPCX010000036.1 coordinate 2,151, forward strand.
GAATAATCGCTTAATCAGTTCAGTTTCATGAGCCTGGGAAGGAGGGAAAAAGCTGTATTTTATCTTTTGCTTTAAATTGTCATGAAGATCTTCAACATGCAATAGATCCCTGTAATCAGGTGGAAATGGATTCGTCAGTTTTTTTGTAAATAAAAGATATTTTTTATAAGCCTCTGCTAATTTTTTGTTTTCTGATATACCCCTTGCAAACAATAAAATTCTGTCTTCGGAAACAAGACTCTCCTGTAACAAACGATCTTGTTTGAATATGTTAGACAAATATTCTGTCCAGGTGTATATGCTAATGGGTTTCGATTTAAAGTCATCTTTAAGAAATTTGAGCTTAATTTCTTTCGCTATTTTTTGTACGGCATCAATTTCTTCTATTTGTTGTCCTCCAAGATTTGAAGCAGCGTTAATAAAACCCCGACAGTACAATAATGCTTGCTCATTAATTTCTGTCTCTCTTGATAACCTTTTCAGAGCGTTTGTTGTCTGCTCCAATATCTCCCGTTTACCCGTAAACTCACGCGTTCCATCCTGACACAAATACTCAAGTGATGCAATTAGGCTATCATCGAATTGTTTGGCTTTAGCTACAAATATGGCGGTTGAAAGAAAATATGGATTGGTATCTTTGATCGTGGGATAAATTTTGGGATAGTCTCCTTTTTCTAGAACATCAAGGTGGAGTATCTGATCTGAAAGATCCAATCTGACCTCTAATCCTTTTTCTTTTATTATTCTAATATGAGAATAAGTAATTCCAGGAATTATACAATTTATACTCACAATCATTAATGAAATTATTATTGTTAGTGCTTTTTTACTTTTAATATTTTTCATTGTTATAATCCCCAGGATGATCACAATTCATTTTATAATCTTTGCTTCCTAAAAAGTTTAGACTGCCCAAAAAAATCATAAACTAGAATGCTATATTACTCGTTCAGGTTTATTAATAATAGCTAAAGAAGATAATCAAATGAATTAAAATGTGACAGGAAATTGTATATCTGATTGTGCTTAAAAATATTAGAATAGATGTCGCAGGAAGTTCAAGTAACCGAAATATTAACCTATTAAATTAACTATGTCAAAATGTGTTTAACTTAATTTAGAGGACGGTGATTTTTTGGATGCAGGGGCGTTAATAACTCCATGTTATCAACAGTTTTCCGCCTTACTCAGGGGTGTTTATATCCCTAATATATACGTAACATTATATTTCGATAAAATCAGAATTAATCATTAGCAGCACATCTATATGTTGTGGTTCAATGAACCCGGTCAAAAATACAGATCGCTGCTATGTATCGCAGGTTTTTGGATGGTGTTAAAAGTTGGGATATCTTCAACATATCTGCATTCTTGATGGTATGTAAAAAATTAAAGTATGGAAAGTATAGATCAGGGCATATAATGTTTTTTAGCTGACTGTCATTCGACAAGCTCATGGCCTTGAGTTAACCGAAAGGCTGAAAGCTGAGCGCTTCATCCAAAAACTTACGTTTTTGGATGAATTAATGCGCCTCATCCCAGTTTCTGCCGTAATTGGCATCAACCTTGAGAGGAACGTCCAGTTTATGAACGCCCTCCATTTCTTTTTTGATGATATCCGGCATTATACCTATTTCATCTTCCGGCACTTCGAGGACAAGCTCATCATGTACCTGAAGCAGCATGCGGCTATTATACCCTTCCCTCTTTAACCTTGAGTGTATATTTATCATGGCAATTTTTATCAAATCAGCTGCAGTTCCCTGGATAGGAGTGTTTATTGCCATACGCTCTGCTTCCGCTTTTATCCTGTTATTATCACTGTTAATCTCAGGGAGATATCTTCTTCGGTTAAACAGTGTGGTAATGTAGCCCTTTTCCCTGGCCTGTTCAGCCATGCTTTCCCTGTATCTCGTAACTCCCCTGTATCGGTCATAGTATGACTCAATGTATTCTTTTGCCGTTTTGTTGTCTATGTTCAATTCATCTGCCAGTTTCCTGGCGCCCATGCCGTAAATGATTCCGAAGTTGATAGCCTTTGCGATTCTTCTCATATCCTGGGTTACATCATCCATTGCAACACCCAGTATCTCCGAAGCGGTCCGGGAATGTATGTCCTGGTCTTTTCTGAATGCCTCAAGGAGGGCTTCATCTCCTGAATAATGGGCAAACAGCCTGAGTTCGACCTGGCTATAGTCTGCAGAGAGCAGGTAGTGGTTTTCCTCGGCTATAAATCCCTTTCTTATCTCCCTGCCCTCTTCTCTCCTTATGGGAATATTCTGAAGGTTCGGATTACTGCTGCTCAACCTGCCTGTTGCCGCCACTGTCTGATTGAAGGAACTGTGGATCCTGCCGGTTTCAGAATTAACCTGCTTAACAAGTGAATCAAGGTATGTGGATTTCAACTTGGCCAGGGTACGGTACTGTAAAATAAGCTCCGGAATTTTGTATCCTTTCCGAGCAAGTTTAGTTAACACCTTTACATCGGTGGAATAGGATTTTGTCTTTGCTGTTTTTTTCTGAACAGGCAGTTCCATTATTTCAAAAAGTATATGACCCAGCTGCTGCGGGCTGTTGATATTAAACTCTGTTCCCGCTTCATCAAAAATCTCTTTTTCCAGATCTTTGATCCTTAGATTAAATGAACCAGACATTTCCCTGAAAAAAGGGGGATCAATTTTAATGCCTGCCATTTCCATATCCATCAGGACAGGCAAGAGCTTCATTTCAATGTTGTGAAAAAGGTCCTTGTTTTTGTCTTTTATCAGCTGTGCATCAAGAATTGACATAAGTCTAAGAGTAATGTCCGCGTCTTCACAGGAATATTCCATCGCCTTTTCAACAGCTACTCCTGAAAAACTGATTTCGGCTTTTCCCTTACCGGCTACTTCATGATAGGATATCATTTTATGATTAAGGTAATGCTGTGCAAGGTAGTCCAGATTATGCTGACGCAGCCCGGGATTAATCACATAGGACGCAATCATCGTATCAAAATTAATACCTCTCAGGTTTATACCGGCGTGTTTAAAAACAATTGCGTCATATTTTATATTTTGTCCTGTCTTCAAAATATTTTCATCTTCTAGAATCCCCCTCAGTAATCCCAGGGCATCTTCTTTGTCTATCTGTCGTGGTGCACCTAGATACATATGGTTAATGGGCAGGTAATAACCCCTCTCAGGTTCCAGCGAGAAAGAAATACCTACAAGTTCCGCTTTATGGGGATCAGTATCAGTTGTTTCAGTATCAATTGAAACTACACCTTTTTCTTTTATTTTATTTACCAGTTCAACAAGGTCCTTTTCAGACATGCATAGCCTGTAGTCTTTTTCGGTGTTGCCCCCCCTTGAAGTAAACTGATCCCACAGGCCTTTAAACTCCAGTTCGTGAAACAACTTTGATAGTTCTTCTGACTCAGGATCATTGATCTTATAATCCCGGATATCACTATCCATGGGCATACCGCAGTCTATGGTTACCAGTTTCTTACTTAACACCGCGTTTTCATAGGAATTTTCCAGATTTTCCTTCAATTTCTTTTTCGTTATTTCCTGCAGGTTTTCATAAACATTCTCCAGTGATCCAAAATCCTTTATAAGTGTAAGGGCTGTCTTTTCGCCAACACCCCTTACTCCCGGGATATTGTCGGATGCATCACCGGAGAGTCCCATAAGATCAATTATCTGGGAAGGCTGAAGGCCATACTCATCCTTCAATGCATCGAGATCAGTCTCCTTATCCTTCATCGTATCCCAGAGGGAAGTTTTTCCTGATATAATCTGCCTGAAATCCTTATCACCTGTTACAATCACTACGTCAAAGCCATTTTCTTCACCCTTTTTAGCAAGTGTACCGATTATATCATCAGCTTCATATCCGGGCATTTCAACCATTTTCACACCCAGCCCTTTGATTACAAGCTTGATATAGGGTAGTTGTTCCACAAGATCATCAGGCATGGGCGGCCTGGTGGCCTTGTACTGATCATACATTTTGTGCCTGAAGGTAGGGCCTTTTGAATCCAGGGCAACAGCAACATATTCCGGATTTCTGTCATCAAACAGTTTTAAAAGCATCTTTGTAAATCCGAAGATCGCGTTAGTCCTGAGCCCCCTGGAGTTTGAAAGATGCCTTATGGCATGGTAGGCCCGGTAGATATAGGAGTTACCGTCTACCAGGTAGATTGTATTGCTTTGTTGTGACATTTAAAAAACCTCGACGTGGGATGGATTAAATATAGGCTGGTTTAAATGGAAAAAGCAATCAGTCATTTTGGCATAATGTAGGGGCAGCATTCATATTTCATAGGCAACTTCTGATTCATCATCCGGTATTGGAATTACCATTACGGGGACTTTAGCTCTCCTGATGACCTTTTCAGCCACGCTCCCTAAAATAGCATGGGTTATTAGTCCCTTGCCGTGGGTTCCCATTACAATCATGTCACATTTTTCTTTTTCTGCCTTTTTTAACATCTCATTTACAGGATGGCCCTCGATAACATCAATGGAAGCCACCCTGAAGGTACATTGTGGGTCACCCTTTTGAACATTCTCGCAGAACACACTGAGCCGGCCGGTTATAGTCTCCTTCAATTCCGCGTTCCTGTTGAGAAATTTACCCAGCTGTTCGTCTGAAAGGTAGTTTTCCAACGCAGCCTTTGCACTCGACGGTAGTTCTTCAATTACGTTAAGAATATATATGAGGGCATTATGTTTTTCAGCCAGATCCACAGCATATTGAAAGGCATATGCTGAATTTTTTGAAAGGTCAGTCGAGTATAAAATTCTTTTTATTTCAGGCATAAGTCACCTCCGCTTTTTAAATTCGATCTCTGGGTTCACCCCTGAATTTCAAAACATTTTGAAGCCACCATGTGCTCCTCTTGGCATGGACTCTGTGCATGAAAAGCAGAATGACGCCCCCAATAAAAAGAGTCAGTAAAAGCTCTATATTTCTTAATCTGTTATTCCAGAAAATGGCAAGAATGATTGAAGACAACATTAATGATATAGCATTGTTACCACAACCTTTCTTGATATTCGTCAGACGCTGAAACATACTCCTTTCATAGACAGTAGCAACTTCATTAAAACGGATTTTTTTCTTATACCAGAATACGTCATCCGGAATCCATGGTCCGTAATACATTAAGAGTTTAAAGGGCCTGGGAAATTCGCCAAATACTTGAATAACATAAGATGCAATCCACGATACACTGCCTAAAATAAACCAGGAGGAAAAAGACAAAGATTTAAGCATGATTAATATTTCCGGAGTAGTAATGTCGGGATAAACAAAGACTATGTATAAAGAAAATAGTAGGATTGCACCGGGTATTACCTTTCCTAATACCTCCTGCAAAATGAACCGGCCAAATAAAGCGTTGAAAAGCCCTTCAAGTTCCTTCATAAGTCCTCCAGTATTTAATCATACTTAAATATGATTAGCTGAAATTATTCTATATCAGCGATTATAAAAACACTTTAGTTATAATACATGTTACAAAAAAAACAAGATTAGCACCCCAGATAATAAAAAATATGATGAATAATCGTTTCCGTTTTGGCCAGGTTTCATCTTTACCTAAATATGTCATGAGCAGGACAATAAAAATAATACACTCCACAATGCCGAAAATTAACAATAGAGAATCCATACTGTATTTTCACCAACCGGTAATATTACTGAATAAGTTTCCTGATTGCCCTTTTTAATTTTTCTCTTGCTATAGGTTTGCTCAATATGCAATCTGCCCCGAAACCATCCGCTATCTCAAGATAGGTTTCCGGTCCGAAACGTCCACCCCCTGAAATAGCAATGATTTTCACTTCCGGGAATTCTATTTTGAGGTCCATAATAGTCTCAATCCCATCTTTCCCGGGCATAACAATGTCTGTTATGATAATATCTGCCGGTTTGCTGCGATAGAGACTTATACCCGCTTCCCCGTTAGAAGCCTCCATGACTTCGTACCCGTCCAGCTCTATCATTTTCCGGAGCACACTCCTAACCTGATCATCATCTTCAATAATAAGAATTAGTGACACTACTTATTTCGCCATATCAAGAAAAGGTAGTTAAAAGTTTTATAGCTCCCAGATCAAAACAAATCTATCATTTATTACCCTATCATTTCAATCGCCATTTTACCCGTTCTTATTCACCATATGTTATGACACGGGTACGTACCACGTTTGGATTTGCCTCTATTTCAGCGATTACAGGCCTGGGAATCGGAGCTTCAAGATCGATGATATTATAACCCACACTGCCATTACTTTCATTCAAATAACTGGCGATATTGATATCATTTTCGCCAATAATATGTGATATAAAACCTATCATGCCCGGGATATCCCTGTTAATCATTAACATACGGGTATGAACATTGTCTGAAGGGATGGATTCGACATTTGGAAAGTTTACACTATGAGTTATATTACCGTATTCCAGGTAAGCCTTTAGTTCCTTTACAGCCATTATTGCACAATTTTCTTCTGATTCTTCCGTACTTGCGCCAAGATGGGGTGATGACAGGACTTTGGGGTGCTGGACCAGTGCCGAACTGGGGAAATCGGTTATGTAACCTTCCAGGTGTCCATTATTTAAACCTGCTAACAAAGCCTTTTCTTCAATGATCTGCCCACGGGCATAATTAATTAAAATCGTCCCTTTCTTCACCTGTTTTAACACTTGTTCGTTAATATATCCCTTTGTTTTATTATTGAGCGGAATATGGATACTGAGTATATCGGCTTTTTTGAGGATATCCTTTAATGAATTGACAAGGGCTACCTCTGGTGAAAGAACATGTATATTTTCAAGAGTGGGATAAGGATCAAAACCCATTACTCTCATATGTCGATGAATTCCACCGTTTGCCACTAAAACGCCAATCTTCCCAAGCCCTATAATTCCAAGTGTTTTGCCTGCCAGTTCAACACCTCGAAAGGCTGATTTCTCTTTCTCAACCGACATTCTTATCTCTTCGTCACCTTTCCCAATCTGCTGTTGACAAAAACTAATGCCATGGTGAATATTTCGCATCCAGATGCCTAGCATGGTAAATACCAGTTCAGCTACAGCATTTGCATTCGCGCCGGGTGTGTTGAACACACAGACGCCATGCTCTGTTGCTTTTTCCACAGTGATATTATTAACACCTGCTCCGGCCCGTGCCACTGCAATAAGGTCTGGATAATGGGTTGTATCAACAGGAGAACTCCTTAGAATGATCCCATGGGGATTTTTCTCTTCCGGATCAATTTGATATCCATCCCCAAAGAGTGAAAGGCCTTCCTTTGCAATCTTGTTTATGTTTTTTATACGGTAAAGATGCATATGTTACTCCATAATAATTTAGGAGTTAGTGCGGAATAGAACATCTGATTTTTTTATTATTATATATTATTTGTATTACGATCAAAAGGTTTAAAAAAAATGAGTAGCTGAGGTAACAGGGTGAGAGACGCAATCAGGGCAATAAACATGGCCAATCCGGTTAACAGGCCAAAGTAGATAGTGGGGATAAAGTTTGACAGGACCAGGATAGAGAAACCGATGATTATAGTAATGGATGTGTAATACACGGCGTGACCTATGCTCCCGTGACAGCGATAAACTGAGTTTATATAATTCCCATCAACTTTGAATTCCTCCTTGAACCTGTGGATGTAATGAATCGTGTTATCAACAGCAATGCCCACACTGATAGCGGCGATGGTGATGGTCATCATATCAAGAGGTATGCCAAGCCAGCCCATCATTCCCAGAACGACACTCACGGAAAGGAGATTCGGAAAAATGGCGATCAGGGCGATTTTTACGGACCTGAACAGGACTAAAAACATACCCATTAACGCGACCAGTACCGTGCCTATGGTAAGTATCTGTGATCTAAACAGGCTCTGAAGCGTATTGTTATAGAGAACCAGCATCCCGGTTAAGTGAACATTTTCTTCACCATAACCCATTTCGTCTGCCAGGTCATGCTGGATCCTCTTCAGGAGCTCATTTCGTTTCAATGATTTTTCCGAATCTTTAACGCGTATATAAAAGCGGAGCTGGTTATGCTCCGGGGAGGCATAAGGTTCCAGGAACATATTTTTATAACGGTCGGGCAATTCCTTATTCAGGAGGGCCAGTTCAAAGTCACCCAGAGGTTTACCCCCGTTTAATGTCTCACCTATCCTCAAGATAGTGGCCAGTGACAACACCTTTCCGGTCTCTGGAATGGCGTTTAAATAGTCATGTATCTCGAAGATTTTTTCAACTTTATTGGATGTTAACCAGTACTTCTGTATATCATCCTCCTCATCGAACTCTTCGAATTCTGCAAATATATCATTTTCTTCCTCTACAGTTTCTGAGGCAACCTCCTGGCTCTCCTCTCCCTTTTCTGCCAGGTCCACAAGCACATCAAGGGACGTGGTACCGCCGAGTTTTTGATCAATTACCTTCATACCCTGGTAGATTTCAGTAGATTTTTTAAAATAATCGATAAAAGAATTTTCGACCTCCAGCATCGAAATTCCGGCGGCACTGAAAATGAGGACCGCTATACTGAATGCAAGAATGAAAAATCTGTTCTTTTCGGTAAACCGGGCTAACAGAGAAAGAAAAGAAAAACGGGGATTTGGGTTTCTTCCGGGAGCCGGTTTTTTCATCATCATTAGTACTGTTGGAAATAGAATGAATGTCAGAATCAGTGAGATAATAATTCCCGCGGACATCATCCACCCGAATGTTATAACAGGCTTGATGTTACAGAAAATGAGCGAGCTGAATCCCGCGATGGTCGTCAGAGCCGCGTAAAGACATGGCTGCATCTTTAGACGAACAGTCTCAAGGATAAGCGTTCTTTTTTCATCACCCGGTCTTTCTGTAAGGAGTTCCCTGAATCGTACGATCAGGTGGATCGCGATAGCCATGGTAATAATAAGCTGAAGAGATATAAAATTTGAAGAGATAACGGTTACTTCCCACCCGAATAAACCAAGGATGCCCATCATGGAAAGAACCGAAACCAGGCAACAGAACATCGGCAGGAGGATCCAGCGCAGCTGCCTGAAGATCACTCCCAGTGTGATGATTAGAAAGCAGAAGACCCCAAGACCGAACATTTTCAGATCGCTTTTAATAAAGTTAATCAGGTCATCAGCGATCATGCTGACACCGCCAAGGAAGAGATCAGCGTCCTCACGATAACCGTCCATAACAGCACGGACTGCGTTAATTAATTGATGCCGCTCTTCTCTTATTTTATCATGGTACTGTTGAAACTCCCTGGAGACCTTCCTGAATTCATCGGCCTCCTCTTTAGTCAGGGAGGAAAGGTTCTTCTTTTCCCGGAGTTGGTCCCTGTGCTGCTTTAGTTCCTGGTATGTTTTGTCCTCAGGGAGGTTGAGCATAAGAGCGGTTGTCTTGAGATCCGGGCTGACAAGCAGATTCCGGTAGAGCGGGCTGCTGCTGAATTCAATACGTGCCAGGGCTTTGTCGACCGCCGGGGATTCCAGTGTCTGGATTTTAGAAAGTTCCTTGATAGAAACCGGGGGGCTTTCCAGAAGCGGGACATTTAATATGGAAACAACAGATTCTACTCCTTCCAACTGCTCCAACTCACCATGAAGCCGGGACAGCCGGGTCATTGTTCTATCAGCGAACAGGTCATTATTCGGTGTGAAGGCCACCACTAAATAACTATTCAGACCATAGCGTGATTCGATCAGCTGGCTGTACTTTAAGTCTTTGTCGCCCTCAAGGACCAGTGTTTCGGTAGAGGCATCCAGTCTGAAATCCTTTGAATGATATGTCAGATAAACTACTCCCAGCAGAACGCATATCAGGACATACAAAGGCCATTCCAGGATGACTTTCTCATATAATCTGATTATAATGGATTGTGGTGTCATATGAATCGTGAAAAGAAAAAGTTATCGGGATGAAATTAATTTTTCCATCTTAGCCATGAGTTCTGTAACCGTCATTTCTTTTAAGCTTTCTGTATACTGAGAGCGGTAGGATTGTATGTAACTGACACCCTCTATCTCAACGTCATATATTTTCCAGCCGTCACCTGATTGATAAAATTTATATAAGACGGAAGTCTTTTTTTCCTTAGACACAATAAAGGAGGAGATATAGATCTTTTTACCGACCTGATCAGATTCTTTAAAAATGATATCTTCATCAGCATAACCCAGTATTTTACTGAGGTAGGCCTGCTTAAATACCTTTGTGAAAAGCTCAGCAAATTTTACATGTTCTTCTTTCGTCATATCTGTCCAGGATTCTCTTCCCAGAGACAGTTTTGACATTAACGGAAAATCAAATATCGGTTTGATAATATCTTCAATTTTCGCCATTTTGGATTCGTCATCAAGTAGCTTGTTCTCCAGTACAATGATGATATTATCAAATTTCTCCTGCAATATGCTCCTCACATCACTGATATCGTCGGCGAAAACGCTCTGGCTTACAAAAACAGCAAGCAAGGCGGCAAACAAAATTGGTTTTATGGTTCTGGCTTTTAGATATTTTACTATTAATTGTTTTTCCATTTGCGCTGCACCTTGAATCTTTAAATTATATCTATCATTTAAGAAAATCTTTATGTTCTATACAGTATATGATTAATACTCCCAACATAACTATGCAAACAATAAATTAATTATATAAAAAACTCTTTTTTTTCCACTAAATAAATCAAGAATGATTTTGAATATCAAGTAACTTTTTAAATAAAACCTGAAATATCAGGTATTTTCTATTCATCGCATCCTTTTAGAAGTGAATCTAAAAACATGACAGGGAATGACAGATCTTTTCTATTGCCATGTTAAATCAATGCCGGGGATTGAATAATCCCCGGCTGATTTATTTATAGTAGAAACAGTTTATACCATATCTATTTTATCTTACACACAAAATTAACAGCATCATCAGTGCTGCCGGAGCCCTTGTATACAGGAACCTGTGGGTAAAGGCAAATTGGGCGTGTCATTGGCTTCTGGTTCGGAGGATTGCTCGCGATAATTCTGTCCGGTGCTTTCCCTTCGGATGTCCACTTATCTATTACAGAAAGCATATCAAGGACACTCGGACCAGTTCCCCCCGCGCAATGTCCCATTCCCGGGACCATGAAAAGCCTAACCGAATCCGCAATCTTCTCCCTGTCCATCTTTGCAGTCATTGTTTTATAAAAAGCAACTGTATTGTTTGCCGGAATAAGACCATCAGCCCAGCCATGGGAAAGAAGAAGCTTTCCTCCGTCATTAAAGAATTTCGTGAGTCCATCAGGCGGGGCATCCAGGATATCACTGGCTGCCTTATATGATGCAGCAAGGTCTTTATCATAATCAAAGGATTTGAAATCCCATTGGGGATCTTCAAACACAATGTCTCTGAAATAGGATGTAGCTACCGAAAACGGCTCCGGTCCTCCGGTTAGCATAGCCAGCATTTGTTCACTTCCAGGAGAAAATCCCGCAAAAACCTGCTCTCCGGTACTGGGGTTTATTACTCCGTTATATATATCTCGGAGGGCCTCAACCTGCGGTGCTGTCAGACAGTCACCCTGCTCCCCTTCCCCGCACTGAATAATTCCGGGATCATAACTGCACCGCTCAGGATAGCTGACAATTCCGTCCTTTACTCCGTCTATCTCATCACACTTTTCGACATAGGCTTTATTTGACGCCATAAGTCTTGGCCTGGGAAGTTTATGAGCGTCATCCTTCAATGCGACATAACCGGACCATAATGAGCTTATCATTAGACCTACCATAGGATTTGCCGGGGCCATAGAAGAAATACCGTCAAAGTCGTCAGGATACCTGTAGGCTGCCATAAGTCCCTGCCTCCCACCGGTAGAGCAACTCACCCATAATGACTTATCTTCCTTTTTCCCATAATAAGCAGCCAGAAGCTCTTTGGCTTTTACAGTCATTTCATGAACTGCACGATGTCCGAAATCTATGAGTTTTTCCCTGTGACCTATCGCCCATTTCGCATCCATACCCATTCCCACATGACCGGTATCGGTTGCAACTGTTGCATAGCCCCTTGACAACGGCTCTGCCATTGCAGAATGGCTGATAGTACCGGCCCATATACCATTACCAATACCTACAAGCTTCCCGTTCCAGTTATCCTTTGGCATCCATACTTCAACTTTAATATCAGAGTCGGATGTTGGAGTAAGTGTCGCGGTTACACGGCAAAATGAAGGTGCGTTTTCAAAAGCTCTATTTCCACCCGGTCCGCCCATCATGAAACCGCCACTGGGTGGTTTAAACTGGCCAGCCTCAACAATGGATGCTGAAGTGATTTTTCCATCTTTTAGTTTAAGGGATGCAAGACCCTCACATGTCCCTGCTGCAGCCGAAAAGGTGAATATAAAAAGGCTGATGACTGTTAGTGAAATGATTCCAATCTGTTTTTTTAACATTTCCTGCTCCTTAATTTTTAGCGGACTTTAGAAATCCCTCTGCTTCAATCCAGTTATAAAACACCTCTATCCAGTGATCGCTGCTTTTATTGTTTAATTATATGGAGTTACACATTCAAAGTTGTCTGCCTCATCGATGCTGCCATTCCCCTTATATTCAGCTATCTCAGGGTATGGGCACAGGGGCCGCGTGCGTATTACTTTCCCCTCATCCAGCTGTCTGGCAATTATCTTTTCAGGTGCCTTGCCTTTTTCAACCCAGTTAATGAGAGGTGTCATGGGATCATGCTGATCCGGGCAGACTCCGCCGCCGCAATGAGACATCCCCGGTATCATGAAGAGACGAAAGAAATCGGGCGTATCCGGGCCATTTACAGTCACTGCCTCTTCATAGTAATTCACACCCATCATTGGCTGAAGAACGGGATCCGACCATCCGTATGTCATTAACAGTTTACCGTTCCGTTTTTTAAATTTTGAAAGATCGGGATCCTTGGCATCCGCGAGTTTACTCCAGGCATCCAGCATGTGGATGTCGTTATCAAAATCGAATGTACTGCAGTCATAATCAGGTTTTGGCGGATTATGTACAAGGTAACGCATGGTACCCTCGGCCAGGCCGAAATCTGCCGGTTTACCTCCGGGCTGAGCGCTTACGATGAGGTTCATCCAGCCGCTCGCGGAGGGGCCTCCGAACAGACCCGGCATTACAGTCTCACTTCCCGGCATAAACCCGGGAAAGATCTTTTCTCCTTTACTTACAGGTCCGCTATAGACCTTTGCAATTGCTTCCGCCTGGGCAGCAGTAAGGCAATCCGGACCATTGGAACCTTCCTTACATACCGGGACATCCCGGGCTGGATCAAAATCACATTTTCGAGGATCAGTAATCAGGCCATCCTTTAATCCGTCAACTGCATCACATTTACCCATTACTTTCCCCGCTACCAGGGCCATCTTTTCCGCCGTCACCGGTGCCTCGCTGATTGCCTTCTGATTCCACATGGCGCCGATGGTAAAGCCTGTCTGGTCAAGCCAGGGAGCGGTTGCTACAATGCCGTCAAAATCTTCCGGAAACCTCTGTGCCTCGATCAGGCCCTGGCGGCCTCCGTTTGAGCATGAGTTCCAGTAGGCATATTTTACGGGTTTACCATAGTAATCCTTTGTAATATTTCTTGCGGTAACTGCAGTCACATGCACCGCTCGGTAGGCATAGTCAATGGCCTTTCGGGGATTGCTCATAACAAAGGAGGCTCCCGGTTCCTTGCTTGAATCGTGCCCGGTATTGGTCTGTGCCACAGCAAAACCAACCTTTAACGCCTCCTGGATCTGGGAAACACGCATAGGGGAATCAAGGGCTTCTCCGGCATGGCCGCCGTTTCCTATCATGTAAAAGCGTCCATTCCAGTTATCAGGAAGACTTACTTCAAATGCGATCTCAGGATCCAGTATCCCCTTTACCCTGCAGAAAGCCGGTGTATTCCCGGCAGCCGGCACCTCTTCAGCGCTAATATTTACTATGTCACTGGCCTTGAAACCATTCACCGCATTACATGTCTTGACCGGTTTCATGTCTGCCCTTGAGTAGTCCACAAGAGAGCTTTTGATGTCACTAAAGGGCTGTGCACTGACTGGTCCTGTTATTGTACCGACACATATGAGAGTACAAATCAAAATAATAAATACTTTACCGAACAACCCTATAAACCCGAATGTCCTTCCCTGTTTTTGGCCCATTTCATCTCCCTTTTTATTGTTTTAATAGAATTGACAAGATATTATTCACATGGCAACAAAATGTAAATATTAAAATTTGCTGAATATCCTCCTATATCGTAAAGTTAAATAAAAATCAGTAACCAGATATATCTTCAGCCGTGACAAACAGGTATTTTCTCTATATATTTAAACACTCTTGTCCAAAAATGGGATAACATTAATTCCCAAAAGCAATAATGAGACATTGTTCAAATGTATTTAGATCAGTAAATTTGTATCCGTCATTCCCGCGGAAGCGGGAATCCACTTATAATATTTAAAAGAATAAACAAATGGATGCCCGCCTCCGCGGGCATGACGGCGCATTAAGCTTTTTCCTTTTTAAATAAACAATATGACAATTTGTCTTGAACACAATAATATTTCAAATAAGTTTACTGGAATTAAAAGATATTGTTCAGATTAGAATATTATCTCCTTATCTTAATGAAAATTATTTTATTGAAATAAAAATGAAAGGTAATAACCATGAATGCCGAGAACAATAAAAGGGTCGTACAGGAATTTTACGAAGTTGTTTTCCAGAAACATGATCTAAGTGTTGTTAGCAGCTATATGCATGAAGATTATATTCAGCACAATGCCGATACAGCCCAGGGGATGAAAGGGTTTATAGAGTTCCATGAAGGCTTTTTTGCGGCTATTCCAGACTCATGCGCCACTATAAACATGCTTGTCGCTGAAGATGACATCGTATTTGTCTACAACACCATCACCGGGACTCACTCCGGGAAAGGCTTTCTGCATTATGAACCGACAGGTAACAATATAAATTTTGATGCTGTCGATATGTTCCGCCTCAGGGACGGAAAGCTTTGCGAGCACTGGGATGTTGCCGACACCAGAAAGCTTTTTATCCAGGTGGGAGGGCTCAGAGAAATAAATGTTTCATAAATGATTGGCAACCAATCAGAAAAAAGGAGGGAATTATGAAAATATCGAGAAGGTCTTTTCTTAAAACCGCCGCTACAGGAATTGGATCAGCTGCGCTATCCGGACTTGGTGCAGTCGAAGCCGAAGCAACTCAGCCCGATCAGGTTAAAAAGTGGGATTATGAAGCCGGAGTGGTCGTCCTCGGCATCGGGGCGGCCGGTCTCATGACCGCGATAACAGCTTACGATCAGGGAGATGATGTTATAATACTTGAGAAAGCACCGGAAGATCATGCCGGTGGTAATACCCGGGTCAGCGGTCAAGGCTACTGGTGCCCCTCCGATACGGATAATGCCGTCGAGTATCAGAAAGCATTGAGTGACGGCTATCCAATTCCGGACGAAGTCACCGAGGTATTCCATAAACATTCCATACATGTAACAGAATGGCTTGCGGAAATGGGCGCTGATATGAGGACTATTCCAACAAAGGGTGAATACCCCGAATTTCCAGGTGGTGCTGAAAATGTCTGCTGGTCCACTAAGGGAAACGGGTATCAACGTCTATGGCTCCTGCTGATGGATAACGCTCTGAAAAAAAGAAAAGTCAGAGTACAATATGAGACGCCTGCTGTGGAATTGATTCGAGATGTTAAAACCGGAGAAGTCCGGGGCGTAGTCGCCGAAAATAATGGTAAGAAGTTATATGTTAAGGCTAAGAAGGCAGTAGCTCTCTGTACGGGAGGTTTTGAAAACAACCAGGAAATGATCCGTGATTACCTGGGTATGCCTTGCGGGTATCCAAAGGGAAGCCCTTATAATACAGGAGACGGAATCCGGATGGCTATGGCAATCGGTGCGGACCTCTGGCACATGGACAACCAGGCTGGTCCGGATTTCAATTTCAGGATCCCGGGTAAGGATTGGGCCTTTGGATATAATTTTTCTCCTCCGGGAAACGGCTGGATCTGGATTGCCAAAGATGCCACCAGATTTACTAACGAAACCTATTTCACTAAACACGGTAAAATACCTTTTCACGGCATTTATATTCATGTCCCTACACCGCTGCCGGTACACTGTGTCTTTGATGAAACCATGAGAAAAAGCGGCCCCCTATACCCTCCAGAGTATTTCTTCTGCTGGTGGTCGACGATAGAAAAATACAAGTGGAGTCCGGACAGCAGCGAGGAAATCGAAAAAGGCTGGATTGTAAAGGCCGATACCCTGAAAGAATTAGCTGCGAAAATAGGCAAAGATCCAGGCACGCTCGAAAAAACTGTGAGTACCTGGAACGAATCCTGTGCTGAAGGAAATGATTCGGAATTCAACAGAAATCCCAATAAAATGGCGCCGATTCAAACGTCCCCTTTCTATGCAGCCGAATTTGTCCCTGCGTTCACCAATACCCAGGGAGGTCCGCGGCGTAACGCCAAAGCTCAGGTGCTGGATACAAACCGGAAACCGATTCCAAGGCTTTATTCCGCAGGGGAACTGGGTGCCCTCTACAGCTGGCATTATCAGGGCGGCGGCAACATCCTGGAGTGTCTTGTTTTTGGCCGTATTGCGGGTGAGCAGGTCGCTGCTGAAAAACCCTGGGGATAAATAACAATAGTCGGCATTCCTGGTTATAACGGGTTCGCTAGAATGGAAATATTTTTTAGAAGAGCGTAATCATTAATTACATATTATGTCATTCCCCGACCCTGCATCAAGTGTGGGGCAGGCTTTGATCGGGGAATCCAGATCTTTTTATATTAAAGACTGGTTGACTTTGGTGATTATAAATAATCATCATTTTACTATTATCTCACTTTTCTACTCTATAAGATCAGGAGGTTTTTATGGCTAAAAGATTATGCATACTCATAATTTCTGTTATGTGTTTATGCCTATTTATTCCTCTCTCCTCTGCATCAGAAGCAGATACTCCGATTCAGGGCACTGAGACTAAGATGCTTCACGCAGTACATGTTTTTGATGCCCATGTAACCATAGGAGGCCTGCTTAATTTCGGTAAGAGCAAGTATGGAGAACGCAGGATCATCCCGATAACCGGAGGGACTTTTAAGGGCCCCAATATTGAAGGCACTGTTGTTCCAGGCGGCGCAGACTGGCAGCTTACAAGACCTGACGGGGATGTGGAATTATATGCCAGGTATACCCTTAAAACGAATGACGGCGCATTGATCCAGGTGCAGAACCGTGTCCTGTTTCATATGCCAAAAGATGGAAAACCACCCTATTCACGATCAGTAATAGACTTTGAGGCACCTTCTGACAGTAAACACGCATGGCTCAACCATGCGATTTTCCTGGGCACCCTTACAATGCCCCAGCCAATACCCCAGGATAAATCCTATGTGATTATCAGTGTATACAAAGTTCAATAAAGGGAGAAAAATATCATGAAAAAGATCATTTTACTATTGGCAGTTGTTACCTTGGTAATTTTATCTACCCCATTTAACCTGATAGCTGAGGAAGATGCAGTCCAATTAGCACCAATGATAATAGAAGACGGAGGCACAGGACCCTACAAAGCTGTTGCACTGGGAGAGGAAACACTTACGAAATTTACCATATACAGGCCTCAAAACATGGATGATTTTGGTCCTGGCCAAAAGCTGCCGATCCTTTTGTGGGGAAACGGCGGCTGTGCTGATTCATCCGGGATGCATAAACTGTATTTAAATGAAATTGCTTCCCATGGTTTTATTGTATTTGCCATAGGCCCATTTTCATCCCTAAATAAACCTCCACAAATGGGACCAATGGGAGGGGAACGAAAGAAGATCAGCCTCCTTGAGGCTCTCGACTGGGCCGTTGCGGAAAACAGCCGTAAATCGAGCAAGTATTTTGGAAAATTAGACATAGGCAAGGTTGCGGCCATGGGAATGTCATGCGGCGGTTTACAGGCGCTTGAAGTTTCACCCGATCCCCGTGTTGATACATCGGTTATCTGCAACAGCGGAATACTTAATGGTCCTCCCCCGAAAGGGCTTTCCATGCCCGGCTTAACTAAAGATGATCTCAAGCTGTTGCACGCGCCAATAATATATGTTATCGGCGGGCCAAAGGATATTGCCTATCCCAATGCAATGGATGATTTCAAACGCATCGAAAATGTACCAGTCGTCATAATAAACCTTGACGTCGGTCATGGCGGTACATATGCTCAACCCCATGGAGGCGCCTTTTCAGGTCCAACCATTTCCTGGCTGAAGTGGCAGCTTAAGGGTGATGAAGAGGCTGCGTTAATGTTCAAAGGTGGAAAATGCGGATTATGTAACGATCCGGAGTGGGAAATTGAGACAAAGAATATTAATTAGCCGACAGCTGATCGCTATTTTATGCATAAGGAGATTTAAACATGAGTATTAAACGTTCAATTAGTTTTATCGTATTATTTGTCATGATTCTTGTAACATTCGCGTGCGATTCTTCGACTAATAAAACTGAAAGCACCGCTCCGGAAACAAAGGTTGTAGTAAGTGAAGCCAAGCCTCTCACCACAACGGTTGAAGTAACCGGTGGTACCATTGAAGGTGTTGAACAGGAAGGCATACTTACCTACAAAGGGATTCCTTTTGCAGCACCGCCGGTCGGTGATCTGCGCTGGAAGGCGCCGGCCCCCCTACAGCCCTGGACAGGCGTAAAAAAAGCGGATGCCTTCTGTGATGCCTGCATGCAGGCCGCAAATGCTATGGGAAACACCGCTCCGGTCAATGAAGACTGCCTGTACCTCAACGTCTGGACACCCGCGAAAAAGACGAACGAAAAGATACCGGTCATCTACTGGGTCCACGGAGGCGGTTATAGCGGCGGCTCGACCAGCACTCCCATGTATGACGGAACGGGTTTCGCTAAAAAGGGAGTGATCATGGTCGCCGTTGCCTACAGGCTCGGTCCCTTCGGATTCCTTGCACATCCTGAACTCAGCGCAGAAAGCGGAAACGGATCCGGAGCTTATGGAATACAGGATATGGTTGCAGGATTAGAGTGGGTAAAGGAGAATATTTCAAAATTTGGAGGCGATCCTTCCAATGTAACTATTTTCGGTCACTCAGCCGGCGGTGCTGCAGTCAGTCTCCTGGCTGCCACACCACTCGCCAAGGGTCTTTTCCAAAAAGCCATCTGCATGAGCGGGGGATCCTTTACACCTCTTATGACTTCAAACCAGACCGGTGTTGGGCTGGGAATGCCATCCCTCAAGCTGGCGGAATCGAACGGTGAAGAATTTTTAAAGAAACTGGGGGTGGCCGATATAAAGGCAGCACGAGTGTTGAGCGCTGAAGATATCCAGAAGGCCCTGACAGGCGGTATGAGGTTCCGGCCTGTGGCTGACGGTTATGTTATTCCCAATGACCTCTACACCTTACATATGGAAGGCAGTTTTAATTACACTCCTATTTTACTCGGGCATACATCGGACGAAATGGGAGCCTTCGGCAGGACACAGGATATGACATCTGAGGGATTTAAGAAACAGATTAAATCTCAATACGCTCCAAATGCTGATGCCTTTCTCAGCACATATCCTCATTCAACCGATGCCGAAGCAACAAGGGCGTCAAAAGATATCAGGAATGACAGCTCTTTCGCCTATAATACGTGGACCTGGTCCCGCCTGCAGTTCCGTAAGGGAAAAGACAGGGCATTCCAGTACTACTTCGATTACCATCCCGATTCACCCGATGGAGGTTCAGGTCATGGGAGTGATGTTCCACACGCGTTCCAGACACTCATGGGAGAACCCGGTGAGGAGGATTTAAAACTATCCGATATGATCAGTTCCTACTGGGTCAACTTCGCCAGAACAGGTGATCCCAACGGCCCGGGTCTGCCGGAGTGGCCGTCCTTTTCAGAGGAAGATCCAAAAGTAATGGTGTTCGATACTGCACCCGGTGCCCGTCCTTTACCCATACTGGACAGGCTTAAAGTAATCGACCTTTATTTTTCAGGGCTAAGGGAAAAGAGCGAATAAAATAATAACCAGCCCGTATTTTTTACGAGCTTTTATTGTGGTGATAGAGACGGGGGTTCCGAGTCTGCTGGAACCTCCCGTGGCTGCCCCTTTTACCCATGATGTGAATATGCTCTAATAATATGTTCAAAAGAAGCACCTCACATGCATGATGTCGACAAAGGGCATTTTGTTTCCCGCCTGAATAAAAACTCAGTAAAGGAAAACACACAATGTCAGAATGATATCATACGAATTGACACATACTGTTATGGCCTATATATTTTCATAGAAAAAAATTTTACCTTTTTATAAATACAATAGGATATACGATGTATAAGCACTTTTCCCGGTATCTGATAAGTGGTATTATTTTACTCTTTTTGATCTCCTGCAGTGTTTTAGAAATAAAGGAATCCACAACCTTCAAACTACCAGCTTCTCCAGAACCCGGAGACTGTATTGCATGTCATAAGAATAAAAAAGTCCTATCTCAGGGTCATGTTGATACCAGGGATATGACAGGCAATGAGTGTGGTTCATGTCACGAACCAGGAGAAACCAGCCTGAGAACAAATATCCCTCTGGGCCATATGCATCAACTGGAAGGAGTATCATGCAAAGGATGCCACGAAGACCCTGCTTCTGCTAAGGCTGTTGATTCGAAGGTGTGTCAGAAATGTCATAGTGATGAAGGGGCGTTAATAGAAGCGGCTAAAGAACTGGAAATAAATCCTCATTTTTCTCCCCATGAGGGGAAGGTTCCCGACTGCAACCGGTGCCATCACCAGCATAGAAACTCAGAGAATTACTGCGCTAAGTGCCATGGTATGGAATATAAGGTTCCCTGAGTTATTGTAGCAAGAAAAATGTTTAAGACACCTTATCACCAGGGCGAAAGAGAGGCTGCATTAGATCCGGCAATTCGACCGGTCACCAGGCACTCGGAATTATTGCCACCTCCATTGTACATCCATCCCCAGAATGACCCCAGTTCACCCGCGCTGTATAACCTCGGTATAGCATTATCAAATGGGTCTACAACCTGACATAAGGCATTACGCCTGGGACCGCCCTGGGTATTATACATAACTGGATAGAGCTCCAGGGCTATATATGGCGGTTGATCTATTTTAGTCAGGTTTCTTTTCGGTCTCCCAAACTCAGAATCTACACCTGTTTCGCAAACCTGGTTATATGTTGTAAGGGTTTTTTGCAGGAAACCCGGTTCTATGTTGAGCTTGGCGGCCAGTTCCTGGATTGTTTCTCCCTTTATGATCCAGCCTTTTTCTATTTCAGCACTGTTATCAGGACTCCATTTATATTTTGTGTACCAGTTATACCATCCAAATTTCATACCCGTGGAAACAAGTGGCCTTTTGAGCGCTCTCCCATCCAGGATCGCGTAACATGGTATACGCGTAAAGCTCTGGGTGTTCAATGTATCAAAGAAAACAAGGTGTTCCTTTTCTCCCAATCCATGACGGCTGGGGACAGATTCATTCATAAAGCGTTTTCCCAGCTGATCTGTCAAAATATAGGGAGCACCGAACATAGATATGGTTACCGGTACCATTCCCAGATCGGCATCTTCAATAATTATGGCACCGACACCGGCCAGTGCGTTATTCATGTGCCAGAGGGATGCTCCTGCCTGCTGGGCCATCCTTATTCCGTCTCCTGTATTGTATGTAGATCCCCTGCCATACATTGGCCATCCGGGCAGATGCTGCTGCTGTATATCTTCTGCAAACTCAAACCCGCCGCAAGCCAGAATAACGCTCCGCCTGGCCTTTATGGCAAGAGTCCTGCCTTCTAACTCAGCTTTTATGCCAGTGATTTCCCCTTTTTCATTCCTAATCAGTTCCTTGGCAGGAGTCCTGTACATTACCGGAATTCCCCGATTCTTTACCTGCTCCCGAAGCGGAAAATAGAGATTCCCTCCAAAAGCACCTTTTGCATTGGACCAGGTTCGAACTGTTTCGCTGCCCGGAAGTTCCGGATACTCAGGCTGAAACATACCAAGAGGCCTGGGTTCAACACCCATCTTCTTGAGCCATTCATTGTTTTCAAACATTCCCCTGGCAAGAACTTTAATGCTTTCCCTGTCTGTTAAACCATAGCACATTGCGCTTATATACCTGACCGCCGCATCCACGTCAGTCGGTGTCCACCACATATTGCCGGATACCTTGCTATTACCTCCCTCATGCTCCTCCGGTGCTTTCTCCAGGATAAGCACCTTTGCACCGGCATCATGGGCAGTTATCCCGGAGGCAAGACCTGCGAAACCTGTCCCAACAACCAGGACATCCGTTTCTTTGTCCCATTTTTCATCGGCCATATCCCGGCTTTTTGCCGGCTTTGCATCAAGCCCGGTCATAGCCGCAGCACCTACACCAACCGCGGTTTTTTTAATGAAATCTCTTCTTGTAAAATCTTTCTTTTTATTCTCTGCACGCTTCATCCTTTTAACTCCTTCTTCGGTTTCGAAAAGATTGAAAACAGATTTAACTATGGTTCTTAAAATTAAAAAAGTGCAGACTTATCGTAATCCGCACTTTTGTGATATTTAACAATAAACTCTGCGGTCGACAGGTAATATGCTACTAAACCTTCCTTGACCGGCTAAGAATACTTTTACATGCGGAAGGCTTTGATTATAGGTTAGTTTACTTCAGCAGGTGTATTTCCCCCGGACTTCAGTATTTTTTCTATACAACGATTAAAATAGTAGGAACCGCGCCTGTGGCCGCATCTGATACATTCATCACTGGCATTTCTATATTGAATCGAAGGATCAGCTTCAGGTTTCCCGGTCGTAGCACATCCGGCAATAACTACCAGAGCTGTTAAAAACAAAGTACCAAACAACAATCTTTTAGGTAACATAGTTTTCGCATCCTTAAAGATAGTGTTGATAATTATATTAACTCAGCATGAGGCTTGCTAAACCTTGCTCATTAAAGATAATTTCATTCAATCGAATTTACAGCACATGCTAATATATTAATTATATCAGCGATCAATACTTTTTAAAACTATTTTATTATTTTTGAAAAAAAGTACTGTATAAAACCTAATGAATACTTTAATTTTAACCGTAAAGAAAAATATAGTAACCTTTAATCCTCGTTAGCCTATTAGTTTTTCCACCAGAAGACTGTTAGGGTAACCTTTGTGGATCAGTTGTTTGACACATAAGAATTTACGCCATATACTTCGCTCCTCATAAAGAGATTACCTGTTTACTATAAATACGTACTGAAGGAGATAATGAAAGTGAGTAACATCAAATATTTCACAATGGCGGGACAGGGAACGCCTGTTCAATCTCCGGCTGAACCTGAAAATGCCCGGATCAACGCAGTATGGATGGACGGGACCATGATAGAAGGCTGCATGTTCAACGAGGCATCCTGGTATATGATGCCATGCAGGGAACCGGGGCTTAGAAAGCATAATTCCGATAAGATGATGTTCTTTATCGGAGGCAATCCTGACAAACCCGAAAGCCTTAATGCCACGGTTGACATGTGGATCGAAAATGACAAACTGACACTTACAAATACTTGCGCGGTGTTTGTTCCAAGAGGGACAGCCCATGGAAATCTTGAAATCAAAGATCTTGAAACTTCTCTTTTCCGCTACACATGCCATATAAATACAGATATATATGACTCATCTCCTGCGGAAGCAACCGCTGGACCCGGGACTTATGCCAACTATTATGTGGAAAGATATGAACGCCCCGACGGAACAATTCCTGAAGCTCCTGAAGGATTCATTAAGTTTCTGGTCTATCTGAACGGTGAGAGACTGAAAGGTGCGCCCTATGCCGAGGCAATCTGGTTCTGTACTACCAATGACACGGGACCGGCTCCTCACTCTCATAATGACTTTGATGAATTTATAGGCTTTATTGGGTCTGATCCTGAGCGTCCGGAAGAATTAAACGGTGAAATCAGCTTTTACGTTGAAGGGGAAAAGATATCCCTTACGAAAAGCTGCCTCGTATATATTCCGAGAGGTGTGGAGCATAGCCCCATACTTGTACCAAAGCTTGAAAAGCCGATACTCCATTTTTCAGGAGGAAACGGCAGTCATTATGCCAGGGAGGGTGATGAAAACCGCGATGATAATATGTTTAAACTGTAGTAGGGGCGGCCGGCTGGCCGCCCGCATCGTCTGTATGTTCGATGAATCATCGGGCGGCCAGCCGGCCGCCCCTACTATCTATGGCAATGTTTTTTATTAAAGCACTAATTAGAATTTAATTACCTCAGGTTCTCCCCCGAATGTATAGAATGTAGCCGTGGCATCCTTGAGATATAAAACCTGTGTGTTGTCGTCATCAGCTGAATACATCTTCTGCAGCTGGGGATATGCCTCAAGCATCGCCTCTTTCGGCTCGATCCGGTCATCCTCGACAGCGATAGCTTCAATGCGGATCCATTTTTCACCTGAAAAGGCACAGATCTCAATCTTGGGATTTGCCAGCATCTGTTTTGAAACATTCTTTACCTTCCCGGTCTGGATATAGAGTTTATCCTCAAATATCAGCGCAGTACCGAATGGGCGCACCCTGGGCTGATCTCCATCCACCGTCGCGAGATAATATGCTCCACATTCCTTTAAAAAATCACAAACTTCTTTCATGTCCGTTCCTCCTTTTATTAAGAATTTATTGACTTAATTTTTTACCTTCTGCTTACTACTCTCTGACTCTCGGGCACGGTGCGCCGTGCCCCTACAGCATTGTCTCGTTCTAAAGTAGTTGACAGATTTACATTTAACACATCTGATTTCCATCACTTATTCTACAAGGATAATATCTGACTCATTCGAAAAAACTTATAAATACGTCATCCCCGCGTAGGCGGGGATCCAATTTTATTCAGTAAACCAAATGGATTCCCGCCTCCGCGGGAATGACACAATGCTAGCCAGCCTGCCAGCATCAAGCATCCAGTATCGGGTCAACCTTGACTGCACTCTGTCCTTCTGTCTACTGTATTCTGCTTTCTTTTATCCGTGACCTTAGCATAATATGCATCAAAGGCCATTAATTTTTATTGTTGAGATGTTTTATTTCACTGCCCTCGCCATCTATATACACAACCTGCTGTTCATTTCCATTAGATAACCATTGCCGCATCAAAGGCGCTTGTAGTGGCATTCCAGATGGTGCCATGGTTGTCGCTGCTGTCCCCGACAACATAACTCTCTGCCACAACAGCCCTCAATTGGTTTATGAATTCATAATTAGCGTCCGGCTTCATACCTGATGCGAGAATAACGGTGTCAAACACCAGATTTTCTTTTTTATTTTCCCTTTCTATTACAGCATAGTCCTTTGTTACATCAATCAGCTTTGTCTCAGATCTCAGGTCTACATTATGTTCCTCCAGTATATCAAACAGGTAGTAGGCGTTGATCGGAGAGGTCCCGAGCCCGAGCTGTTCTCTGGGCAGTACATCAATTAAAGTTACGCTTTTTCCGGCCTGAAGATATTTCAAGGCTGTCTCACATCCTGTTAAACCGGCACCAACAATCAGAATATTATCACCGATATTAATCTTTTCTCTCTCCATATCTCCGACCCATATTACCTTTGATCTATCCATGAAGGTAAGTTCAGGAATGTTGGGAACAGCTCCAATAGCAATAATAAGCGCCTCCGGATTTTCTTTTTCGATCAGTTCAGGTGTCGCCTTTGTAGAAAGTCTTATATCAATGTTTTCACATTGTTCTGTCATCCGAACGGACCATTCAAGATATTTCTTCAAATCTGTTTTAAAAGTAGCACTGCCTGCTTCGTACATGAGCCCGCCTACTCGCTGGGTCTTCTCAAACAAGACGACATCGTGTCCGCGTTCAGCCGCGGTTCTTGCCCCTTCCAGCCCTGCCGGTCCGCCGCCCACAACAACGACTTTTTTCCTTCTCTTTGGCATGGGGATATATTGATAATCCAGTTCACGTCCCAGTACCGGGTTGACAGCGCACCGGGGCGGTTTCATAACAAAGTGGCTTCTGCTGATGCACGTGTTGCATCTTATACAGGGGCGGATCATTTCCTCCTGCCCCCATTCGAGTTTATTAACTATTTCCGGGTCAGCAAGAAGTTGACGGCCCAGCGCTGCAAGGTCTATCTTTCCTTCCGCTATGGCTCTGTCAGCCTCTTCCAGAGTAACTGCCCCGACAACGCTGATTGGGATGTCCAAGGCCTTTTTAAACCGGGCGGCGTATTCAATATTGATGTTGTGATCCATGTAGGTAGGGGGCAGAATATAAGGCGTCAGCTTATTGATTGCCAGGTTACCCCTGGAGACATGCAATATGTCGATTTTATCCTGGATGACCCTGGCAAACTCGATGACTTCCTGAATGTCGGGCGATCCGGGAACCATGTCAATGGCACTTATGCGGTATTCAATAGCCAGTTTATCACCAACCTCGGCACGTATGGCCTCCAAAATTTCCACGGCAAACCGGCACCGGTTTTCAAAAGACTGAGGGCCGTATTGGTCCTTCCGTTTATTAAAGACTTTTGAAAACAGCAGGGCGGGTAACTGGCAATGAGCCCCGTGAACCAGGACCATATCTCCACCGGCCTTTAAAACAGTACCAGCTGCCTTGGCGTAATCTTCGACAAAATCCTTGAGCTCCTTTTCGGTCAGAAGATTACAGTCGATTTCCATTGGTATTCCCACAGAGCTCTCAACTTCATGTGTGCCGAAATATGAAGCGATTGGTACAAGTTCAACACAGGCTTTTGAACCGAAACGCTTCACAGCTTCACACCATTCCGACAGATAGACGATCATAAAATCATCATTCATTCCAACAATATGTCGAGCTGCAGGGGGCAATACCCGGTTTATAAACCCGCTGCCCAGAGTGACTGTTGCTGCACCTCCTTTACCGCATGGTTTGGAAAATTCAATACATTCTCTTGTGATGTGGTTATCATAGGATGCCAGGAAGTTGTATATCGGGGCACTGGTGATTCGGTTTTTAAGAGTGAGAGTTCCTACTTTAATGGGCTTGAAAAGGTTTGGATATCTAGTGATCATTTATTACCTCTTTCTTGTTGTCAGTCAGGATAGATGCTTTTCCCGTACTGTCAGAGCAGGTAATGTAACTAAACATCTTCTTCTGCAGCTTCTTCCTTGACAGACGCTACAAGAGGATTATATGGCTCCCCTTCTTTGAGAAAATCGGAGAAATCATCTTCTGAAAAATGGAAAGTCAGGTTGGGAAAGGGAAGGGCTTCCCATCTGGGCCTATTCTCATCCCTCGTATGTTTTTTAGGTTTAATGGATTCCTTTGCAGGTGGTACAGGGCATGATTTATGGGTAAATCCTATTCGTTTACCGTTATTAGTAAAGATTATTTCATTAATCATCCATCCCAGGTGACGACCGTTTATCCCATAAATCTGCCGCTCATCACGCAAATAGGCGACAGGATATCCTTCCCATAAATATATGGTACTATGGTAATCATCAGAAATATAGGCTACGGCTTCTCCATTTTTATTAAATAATGATCTCTCCATAATCAACAGCTCCTCTTATGTGAATAGTTGATGATACATTATTTATCTGGCATAGTCCACTGACCTTGTCTCTCTGATCACGGTGACCTTTATCTGGCCCGGATAGGTAAGTTCCTTTTCAATCTTTCCCGCTATATCTTTACACAGGATTGTGGATTGGTCGTCATTTATTTTGTCACCTTCAACCAGTATTCTGATTTCCCGACCGGCCTGAATCGCGAAGGATTTACTGACGCCGTTAAATGACATGGCAATTTTTTCAAGCTCCTCAAGACGCTTGATATATGATTCGAGCATTTCTCTTCTGGCTCCCGGTCTGGCCCCGGACAGGGTATCGGCCGCCTGTGTAAGAACAGCTAATATGGTATCAGGAGGAATATCCTCGTGGTGCGCCTGTATGGCATGAATCACGTCCTGCGGTTCACGATACTTCTTTGCCAGATCAGCGCCGATTAACGCATGGGGACCTTCCACTTCATGATCTACTGCCTTGCCTATATCATGGAGAAGACCGGCCCTTTTTGCCTTCTTGACATTCACACCAAGTTCGGAAGCCATTACGCCGCATATGAAACTGACTTCCCGTGAATGCTGCAGCACATTCTGAGCATAACTCGATCGATATTTCAGTCTTCCGATAAGTTTTATAATTTCGGGGTCGATACCATGGACTCCCACATCAAATGTGGCCTGTTCACCGGCTTCCTTGATACAGGCCTCTATCTCTTTTTCGACCTTTTTGACTATTTCCTCTATCCTTGCCGGATGGATCCGTCCATCTTCAATTAACCTCTGAAGAGAAATTTTTGCGACTTCCCGTCTAACAGGATTGAATCCGGATAATATAACCGCTTCAGGTGTATCATCAATTATAAGACTGATACCGGTAGCGGCTTCAATGGCCCGTATATTTCTGCCTTCACGGCCGATTATACGTCCCTTCATTTCATCATTCGGGAGATCTACCACAGAAACGGTATTTTCAGATACATAATCCCCCGCATATCTTTTAACGGCAAGGGCAATAATCTCCTGAGCTTTCTTTTTTGATGTTTCCTTTGCTTCATTCTCAATTCTTCTTATATGTTTGGCAGCATCATGTTTTGCTTCTGATTCCATTGACATCACAAGCAATTTTTTCGCGTCTTCACTTGTAATCCCCGCGATCTTTTCCAGCTGAATTCTCTGCTCTTTGATCAGGTTCTCATATTCGAGGCTCTTATTTTTAAGGTCTTCCTCTGTTTTATTAATATTTTTTTCACGTTTAAAAAGGTGGGCCTCTCTGTTTTCATACTGCCCTATTTTTTTATCAAGACTCTCTTCCTTATGGATTAGCCTTTTCTCCTGGACCTTAAGCAACTCGTTTTTTTCTTTCGCTTCTTTATCCAGGTCATTTTTCAACTGATAAATCGTGTCCTTGGCCTTGAGCATTGCCTCCTTTT
>JBHPCX010000037.1:0-30890 GCA_042573485.1 Thermodesulfobacteriota bacterium
TGTCTGAAAGCGGTCCCGCCCTGGGCACGCCCTTTGAAAGAATAAGGAAATCCAGGCTGTCAGAGACAAACAGCCTGGTGGTTGTTGCACGGGCATCGGAATGGGACAGCCTGGTGCAGCAATTCGATTCAGAGGTAAACACTTCAAAGATACTTTCACCTGAAATGACACACATGGGTGTGGGAATATTTGCTGACACAAACGGCAATCATTGGGTAACCCTTCACATGACAGAGCGTGCCATAAACTTTACCCTGTTCACCATGAACCAGACAACAGGCAATCCAATCAAACGTTCTATGAAAATCAATGGAAACACACGCCATGAAAAAGTAAGGGCACTGCTGATTCCCCCGGAGGATTCATCCCGCGATACCCTTGAACAGATAGTGGTGCCCGACAGTAACGGCGATTTTGAGATTAAATTCTCTTTTGGAGTCACTGCCGGAAACTTCAGTTTTGAATTCTCAGTTTTTGAGAATGAAATGTATAAATTGAAGAACTCCTTCAGCATGGAAATCCGCTAATCCCGGTTTCGTTTTTTCTGAGAGTCATAATGACTAAGAAAATCCTGAAAATAATTATGGTTTTTATATGCATTGCCTTTCCCGCGGCAGCATGGGGGAAACTGCATTATTATTCAGGGACCATGGACGCGGAATTTGAAATAACCCATACAATTGAGATCACAGTACCAAGCGGACTTAATACCCTGAGTTATACAACTACATTGCCTGAAAACTTTTCTCTCCCTAACAGCACACAGAATATAACAGTTATGAAATTCAGTTACGAGGGTGCCCCTGTTGAAGAAAATTACACTGATGCTTATGGATGTCATTACAAAAAACTCACCTGGATAAACCCGTCGAGAGGCTACATTAATGTGACAATCAGTTATAAAGTTTCCTCCAGTTCTGACTGGAATAAATTCGTGACCAACGATCCCTTTCCCTTTAACAGTTCAGGCCTGCCTGCATCGGTCACGGACTTCCTTCGGCGATCCGATGAAGTACAGTCGGACGATAGTGTTTTTGTAAATCTGGCTGACAACCTTACAAAGAACATCACTACTCAATGGGAGGCGTTAAAGGTTCTGAATGGCTGGGTCATGGACAATATTTTCTATGGTACAAACCCCAATGGAATTGATGCGTTATCAACCATCGATCTTAGATATGGTAAATGTTCCAACTTTGCGCATGTAGCACTGGCATTGATAAGAGCCTCCGGAATTCCGGCCAGGCTGGCCCACGGATATTCAATTAGAAAGTACTATGAACTGCCCACGGAAGATGACCCAATACATCCGGACTGGGGACAGGGGACCCATGCATGGATTGAGGTGTATTATCCATCCCTGGGATGGGTACCCTATGATCCGCAGAGGGATCTTCACCATGTAGACACCCATCGTGTTTTATTAGGAAGAGGTGCGGATACAACCGGGATAGTGGGTGTAGTATCCGGATCTTCAACTGATATACCCTTCATGTACATTTACAGCTACCAGGTGCTGGATGTTGAATGGATAACCGATGATATCGATTTATCCTACATAAAATCCACCGACGAAATCCAGAGTTTCTCTTTAAGTTCACTTGTATCTTATACCGAGGGTCACGCGATCATTGCGCCGGCCGGAATCGGCGGGATCATCTCCCCTTCAGGCCAGGTAAGGGTTAATGATGGTTCGAGCCAGGCCTTCACTATAACACCGGACCCGGATTACGATCTGGATGATGTGTTGGTTGACGGCAACCCTATAGGTGCTGTAAATTCCTATATTTTCAACAATGTTACTGAAGACCACACAATAGAAGCCCTGTTCGTCATTGATTCAGACGGTGATATTGATGATGACGGCCTCCCTGATTCCTGGGAACAGCAGATTATAGATCATAGTGAAAGCGATGAATTCACCAGCATACAGGATGTAGAACCAGATCATGACTTCGATGGAGACGGTTATACCAATCTTGAGGAGTATGAAGCTGAAACAGATCCTACCGACAGCAGTTCCCATCCGTTAAAATTCATGCCATGGATTCCGTTGTTGCTGGAAGGTGAATAATATTATATAGTGATATACAGTGATCTAAAGCGTATTTTGGATTTGTGAGATGGAGGTTCCAATCACCTGATGGATCAAAAAATACAATCTGGCAATATCCCTTCTGGAGGTAATGGTACTCCAAAAAAAGTTGGCAGACACACTATTTTCCATGAATTGGGAAGAGGCGCTATGGGATCAGTTCTCCTGGGGCATGATCCTTACGTTGACCGGCTTGTCGCCATAAAAACATCTCTACAATCCAGGAGTGCTTCTCCCAATCAGCAGAGCACCTTTCACAAGAGCTTTTTCCATGAAGCAAGAATGGCCGGAAAGCTCAATCATCCTAACATAGTCTCGGTTTTTGATGTCGATGTTGCAGACAACACATGCTACATTGCTATGGAGCATGTTGATGGTCCCACATTGAAAGATTTCTGTAAAAAAGACGATCTTCTGCCCATAGATAGAGTAATAGATATTATCTATGACTGCTGTAAGGGTTTGGATTACGCCCATAATAAAGGAATTGTTCATTGGGATATTAAACCTGCCAACATAATGATTAACAGCTCAGGGATTGTCAAAATAACTGATTTTGGTATATCCAGAATGGCTCAGGAGGCATTATCTGAAGCTATTGATGATGTGAAAAAAGATAATATCACCGGCACATTCAGTTACATGTCCCCTCAGCATATTAAAGAGCCATCAAAAGTTGACAGGAGGAATGATATATTTTCAATTGGTTGCGTTCTTTATGAACTTTTAACCGGTCAAAAGGCATTCAAAGGAGATAACTATTTTACGGTGGCCTATAAGGTCGCAAACCAGGAGCCTGTATCAATTCTTGATATACGATCCGAACTACCTGAAGTACTGGAGGGAATTGTCAAAAAAGCCATTACCAAAGATCCTGATAAGCGATATCAAACTGGTATGGAGTTTGCCTATGACCTCAAGGTAGCTTCAAGGCATTTGAACCCTGCAAAGAGTGAAATACTTGCAGAGGATGTAATTGATTATGTCTGCAATACACCATTTTTTAGTGAATTCAGTAGAGACCATGTGAAGGAGATCTTATCGGCCAGTTCAATAATGAGAGTATCTAAAGGTAACACGGTGGTGTCCGAAGGGGACATTGATGATACATTATTTGTGATATTGAGTGGATCTGTTGATGTAATAAAAAATAATACAAAGATCGACACTATTGACCAGGGGGAGTGTTTTGGTGAACTGGCCTACTTAAGCGGTCATCCAAGAGCAGCAACATTGATAGCCAGCACCAATTGCATCTTCATAAAAATCAGCGCCACGCTGATGGAAAAGATCTCCGAAACTATCCAGCTTCTTTTCTTGAAAAGTATGGCCCTGGCGCTTGTAGACCGCATAGCTGTCAATCACAGGCTTATTGTGTCCCTCCTAAATGAAAAATCATAAAACTCTACATATTTATTATTTAAAAAACAGGAGTCTTAATTCTGAATAAATAGCAACTATTGTGTATAGTACAAAATTAATTGACAGATTTATATTGAATACCTCTGATTTCCGGTACTCAATCACATAAATGTAATATCTTATTGATTAATAAAAATTATCGAATAAATCATTTATGCGAAGGCGGAAATCCATCCACCCGTCATTCCCGCTAAGCCTGCCCTCAAGAAGTCGGGGGACGGGAATCCACCCACCTGTCATTCCCGCGAAGCCTGCCCTCGAGAAATCGGGGGGCGGGAATCCACCCACCCGTCATTCCCGCGAAAGCGGGAATCCATGTTTTTTATTTTAACACAAAAAAGCTTATCAATAATTTGCCCTCCGTTAAGTTAAAAAGTTAAGGGCGTCCCCTTATGTTGCAAGCATACTTTGACATGTTTTGATTCATAAGCTAATATTGCGTCTAATTGGTCTCAAGCTCCGCCTGACCTGGTACTCCTCAATGCTATCTGGAAATCCTCACAAACATCCTGAAAATTAACCTCTAGCACCTATTATCAATACTTTTACTGAAACCTGACACCCGATACCTACTCCCTGTTTTATAGATTGTTCTGAAAGATTCTGTTGAATATAATGTCTATATTTATACGAATTAAAATATCAGTAATTTCATTGCTTTTTTGTTATATTTTAGTAAAAATTATAGGTATTTGTTTTCTTTACTAAAATAATGAAAATGAACCTCCTCTGCAAATTAATCGATTTTAAATGAGACTCTATTCTCCTAGGCTAACTAATCGAGGGTAAATGTTGAATCTGCTATCAAAAAATGCTGATAACAATAATATTTCAGATCATTGTTTGAAATACAGATTCATCTTTGTGTTTTTCATTTTGTGTCTTTTCTATTCAATAACAGTATTGAACGCTGCTGAACCCGGCCTGCCTTTTACGGAAGACTTTATCGATACCAATCTACAAGACTCCACAAAAACAAATGCCAACTGGTCTACAAAAGATCAGGCAGTCTATCTGGCATGGAGACAGCAGATCTACGGCGCATTATCCGATCCAATCATATGGAATATCGGTTCGGAAATGGACTCCACCAATTCGATCGCTTTGGGTGATATGGATGGTGACGGTGATCTAGATGTCGTGGCGGGAGGTCATGGAACGACCAAGTTGTATTTTAATAACGGTAATGAGATACCTTTTTATTTATCCAACAGTATAGTTATAGGATGGGATTATACAGGTTCAATAGCTCTGGGCGATGTGGATGGAGATGGTGATCTGGACGTCGTAATGGGAAATTACGCTAATACGCTCAATAAGCTGTATTTGAACGACGGTACAGGAGTTTTTTCTGGTGGTATAAGTATCGGCTCGGATACAGATTGGACATTTGCTATAGCACTTGGTGATGTGGATGGAGATGGTGATCTGGATGCAGTTGTCGGAAATATGTACAATACCAACAAACTATATCTTAACGACGGTACAGGAGTTTTTTCTGGTGGTACGGATATTGGATCGGATGTGGATGATACAGAATCAATAGCATTAGGCGACGTGAACGGGGATGGAAATTTGGATATAGTTGTGGGGAATACACAGACAAATAAGCTGTATTTGAACGACGGTACAGGAGTTTTTTCCAGTGGCACTGACATAGGCTCGGACACTGACAAAACAATATCAATTGCATTGGGTGATATGGATGGAGATGGCGATTTAGATGTAGTAGCTAGCAATTATACTTATGTTGCCAATAAATTGTACTTGAATGATGGAGACGGAGATCCTTTTGATACAGTCGAAAGCGGTACCGATATTGGCGGGGCAGGAATAAGTTATAGATATCAAATAGCATTGGGCGACGTGGACGGTGACGGAGACTTGGATGTGGCCCAGGGTATTTTTGGGCTAAATAAGCTATACCTGAATGACGGAACAGGAGTTTTTTCTGATGGTATGAACATAGGAGAGCATACAGATGGTACCGTCGGTATAGCCTTGGGGGATATAGACGGAGATGGTGATCTTGATGTAGTCACAGGAAATAATGACCAAACCAACAAACTGTATCTGAACGATGGTACTGATAATCCTTTCGATGAAGTGACTGGAACGACTATAGGGACGGAGACTGATTTGACGAACGCTATTGCGCTGGGCGACATTGACGTAGATGGTGATCTTGATGTGGTCACAGGAAACAAACTGTATCTGAACAATGATAATGGAGTTTTTGCTGATGGCACAGTCATAAACTCAAATTCTAGTAGTACTTATTCCATCGCACTAGGCGATATGGACGGCGATGGTGACCTTGATTTAGTCGTGGGGAATTCTGGTCAGACCGACAAGCTGTATCTGAACGATGGAACTGGTATTTTTTCTGAGGGTATAGACATAAGCTCGGATACATATGGAAATCGGGCGATTGCCTTGGGTGATATGGACGGGGACGGTGACTTTGATGTTGTTGTAGGAAATTCTTATGCCCAGGCCAATAGACTATATCTGAATAATGGCAATGGAGTTTTTGCTGATGGCATGGACATCAGTTCGGATATTGATTGGACTCAGTCGGTCGCAATAGGCGATGTGGATAGCGATGGTAAGCTTGACGTGGTGGCAGGAAACAATAACGCAAGAAACAGGCTGTATAGGAATAACGGTACTTCAAACCCTTTCAATGAAGTGACAGGGACAGACATCAACAGTGAGACATACACACAGAAAATCACTTTAGGCGATGTGGACGGGGATGGTGATTTGGATATAGTTGCTGGAGCTAATAGTGAAAACAGATTGTTTTTGAACGACGGTACAGGAGTTTTTTCGGATGGAATAAGTATTGGCTCGGATACGGATTGGACATTTGCGATAGCACTTGGTGATGTGGATGGTGATGGTGACCTTGATGTGGTTACGGGCAATGATGGTCAGACAAATAAATTATATTTGAACGACGGTACGGGAGTTTTTTCAGATGGTACAATTATAGGCTCGGATATAGATCATACTCAAGGAATTGCACTAGGGGATATAGACGGAGATGGTGATCCGGATGTAGTAGCGGGTAATTATGGTGAGACAAACAAGCTATATCTGAATAGTTACACAGAGCTTACTGCTGATTTATATGACACAGGGCACGGTATTGTTACTTCGCTAGAGATAGACTCGGAATCCCTGAACAACATCTCCAATGCAACCTTGAATGCAACTGAATCACTCCCTGCAAATACAAGGATTGACTATTTTCTCAGTAATAATGGAGGAGAACGTTACTACCAGGTCTACTCCGGCCAGGAGTTTATATTCCCAACATATGGAAATGACTTACGCTGGCGTGCCGAACTGCACTCATTATCTCCTGCTTTAACTCCCGAGATCCAGCAGATCACAATAACAACCAGTAATACCGAACCTGAAGTAACAGCCGGGGGCATGTTGGTATATATTGAAGACGACCCGGCTACACCCATTGATGGTTCAATAACTGTATCTGATATCGATAATGTCAACCTTGAAGGCGCGGCCATAACAATCAGCTCAGGTTATCAAAGTAACGAGGATTTGTTAAACTTTATTGATGCCAATAACATAACCGGTTTCTGGGATGCTGAGACAGGGGTATTAGAATTATCCGGCACATCATCTGTTGAGAACTATCAGACTGCCTTGCGCAGTGTAACCTATGAAAATACAAGTGATAATCCTTCTGAAAACGAACGGACTGTTGAATTTGTTGTAACAGATGGTGAGCTTTTTAACCCCCCTGTTACAGGCACAGTTACAGTTGCCAAAACCAATGATGCTCCTGTAATTTTGAGCCATGAACCTGACCCTATCACCATAATTCAGGAAGAACCTGTAAGCATATCGATTAATACGGAACCGGTTCCTGATATATACCTGGAAACAGAAGATCCGGACAATATTCCCGATGATCTCTCCCTGATTATTCAAAGTGGAGAAAATTACTATGTTTATGGAGATACAGTTTTTCCTGATACTGGCTTTTTCGGAAATTTAACAGTTCCAATAATAGTGTATGACGGAGCAGACTACGGGAACGTGTATAATCTTGTTATTGGAGTGGAGGACATTACTCCTCCGACAGTTTCTTCGGTAATAACTCAGGTTGGTGGCCAAACAGTGGATGTTACTTTCAGCGAACTGATGTCATCCAACGCCGCCACAAATACTAATTACGTTATATCGGGAGACGGACAGGGGACACTCTCAGGAAATCCTGACGACGTGGAATTCTATGTGAGTAATACCTATCGGCTGACCTGGAATTCCGGCGAGATGAAGGACGGTGAAGATATTACAGTTACAGCTTTAGGGATACAGGATGCTGCCGGTAATCCCGTAGGGTCACCCTCCAGCGGAACCGATACTGGAGGAGGTATCGGTACTCCACCAGTGACAGACATAGATAATGGTGAAGGCACATACCAGTCAAGCGTAGAGGTCACACTTACCTGTTCTGACACCGGTGGTTCCGGTTGCAGTGCTACCTATTATTCTCTGGATGGGACAGATCCGAGTCTTGTCTATAGTGCTCCTATCACTATTAATGAAGATACAACATTAAGGTTTCTATCACTAGATGCTGCGGGTAACCTTGAACCAGTACAAACCCAAATTTATTCTATAGAAATACCTACTGAAATAACATGCAGCCTGTCAACGGAAACAATTACTTATGGTGCATCATTTATTATTAGTGGAAGTATCAGCCCTTCACCCAATGCCGCCAATGAAGGAATTGATATCCAGCTTATACCATCAAGCGGACCAGCTGTTTCTCTGTCCACTGATGCAGATATCAACGGTGACTTTGAACTTATTGTGGAATGCAGCAAGATTAATGGAGCCGGCACATGGATGGTTCAAACGAGCTGGGAGGGTGATACAAGCCACCTGGGTGATACCAGTGATCCTCAGTATCTCACCGTGAACCAGGCTTCAAGCAGTCTTTCACTGGATGTACTGGCATCCGAAGCCATAAAGGTAAACAGCGGGCCTCCAATAGGAGGTAAATTTACTCCGGATCCCAATTGTGGGGGTATTATTCCGAACAATACACCCATACTCATTCATGTCAACGATCCCGACGGTGGGGATCCTATCACACTGGATGCTTATACCAATGTGAATGGGCAGTTTTTACTTGATTATGACACATGTAACAACGGGGAACCATTTGAATTTAACAAGCTTGGAGAGTGGACACTTCATGCTGAATTTAAAGAGACTGATAATTTTACCGGAGTAGTCACTGATTCGGTGGCAGTCCGTGTAGTGCCTACCGCAGGCTATGCCATTATAATACAGGGTAGAATAGCCAGCGATGAAGGCATGGCATCTCACCACAAGACAGCTTCCTTTGTATATGAAAAACTCAAGGGCAGGCAGATACTGGATGATGATATCCAGTACTTAAGCTGGATGGGTGACAGCAGGGTGGATAAGAGTCCGTCCAGGAGTAATATAGAAGAAGCCATAACGATCTGGGCAAAGGACAAGATGGATCCTGACTATATACCTCCTGATGGGTATATGGATGAAGCAGGCCAGCCGGGTGATCTTTATATAATTTTTATAGATCATGGATGGACCAATTCCAATAATGATGAGGAAGGAGAATTTTACATACACCCTGATGCTCCGCTTACATCTACAGAGTTGTCGGGCTGGGTGACTGATCTTCAAGACCATCTTGAACTGTCAGAATCGTCATATGACAGGAACATAGTTATGCTGTTAGGTTTCTGCCGCGCTGGAGCATTTATAGAAGAACTTTCCCATGAAAACCGCGTAATTATTGCCAGTGCGGCAAAGAATGAGGCATCTCACCGTGGTCCCCGGGACGTGGATGATAATAATGTGCCATTAAGGGACGGTGAATATTTTATATCCGAGTTTTTCAAGAGTGTGTCATATGGTAAATCCATTAAGGAATCATTTGAAGACGCTACCTTGTTGACAGAGGCATTTACCTCATCGGGGTCAGGCATAATAAACGCGCCCTATGATGATGATTCAGTGCAGCATCCGTTGCTGGATGATAATGGAGACCAGCTGGGAAGTAATATACTTCCCAAAGGTGAAGGGAAAGACGGTTATTACAGTGAGTTTCTTTATATAGGAGCCAGCCCCCCTGAGGGCAATGATCCGGGAGATGTTCTTGTAACAAAGGTAAACTATGCGCAATTTCTGGAAGTTGGAGAAACCTCTGTGAATCTATGGGCGGAAGTTGATGATCCCGGGGACCTGAGGTTTGTCTGGGTTGAGGTGAAGGCGCCCAATTATGATCCTGAAGATCCCGGAGAAGGTTTCCAGATAGAGATGGAAACCTTTAAGAAGGCCACAGAGGAGCTGGATATAGATAACAGCAACAGGTATTTATGGCCGGGAGTTGGATCAGGGTCAGATCCTGCTGATCTCTTTGATATACCGGGAACTTATCAGGTGTTCTACTTTGCTAAGGATGATACGACAGGACACGTGTCTCCCCTTGTATCCAACAGAATATACAAGGCTAAAGATGGTAATAATCCTCCCGGAGATTTTGATCTTCTTGAACCGTTAGATGAAGACACAGTAACTACGGTACTGCCTCTCATGTGGGAGAAAAGTTATGATCTGGATGATCCGCCTGATCCGGTTACTTATACTGTTGAGATATCGGAGGATATGGGATTCAGTTCATTTGCATTCAAGAAAGAGGGCATAACTGATGAACTTCTGTTTATTGATTCAGAGTATGGGCTTGAGGATTATACGGCCTATTACTGGCGTGTTATAGCCATAGATCAGTATGGAGCACAAACATACAGCAGTGTGAGGAGTTTTTTTACAGATAATACAAACGGTATACCCGGATATATAATGGGTATAGTTATAACTGAGTTAGGGGTTGGGTTAGTAGGAGCAAATGTTGAAGCTGGAGATTATTCAACTATAACACACAGCGATGGAACTTATAAGGTGTCTCTACCTTCAGGGGATTATGATGTAGTAGTAACAGCAGATGGATTTGAGAGTGGGATTCAAACAGTTACAGTCACAGCGGAAGATTATTCAAACCAGGATTTTGTCCTCGATCCTATAGACAGCGACAATGATGGAACTCCTGATTACGAAGATGAATGCCCATCTGATCCCAACAAGATAACTCCAGGAGAATGCGGATGCTGGATTGCCGATACTGATTCTGACGGAGATGGTATAGCTGATTGTAATGATAATTATCCGGATGATTACGATAATGATGGGATGCCCGATGAATGGGAGGAACAGAATGGTTTAGACCCATTAGTAGATGATGCTGATGAAGATGCTGATGCTGACGGTTATACAAATTTAACAGAATACAGGCGTGGAACAGATCCGAATGACTATCAATCCCAACCTTCAAAGGCAATGCCATGGCTACAGCTGCTGTTGGAAGAATAGGTGTCAGGTGCCGGGTGTCAGGTGTCAGCAAATCCACTGACCTCTGAAACCTGAAATCTGGAACTTGGAATCTGGAACTTGGAATTTGAAATCTAACCCCTGATCCCTGCTAAAATCTTGACATTAACGTATCTCATAATGTAATGTATCCAACTGAATTTTAAACATAATTAAGTTCATTCACTTCCAAAGATACCGATAATAAATATTGCTGTTTCTATAAAAGCTTTACCTGTACTATATTTTTTGAAAAATGGAGGGGAATATAACGGACAGGTGGCATCTTTATATCTAGTTCATGATTAATTATTTACTTCGGGCCACTGGCCTTTTACATTTCTCATCCTATGTATTTAATATGATTTATTCTTTTGTGTAAGATTTTTTGGATTAGTGCGTCTATTTTAAGAAAGAATAAAATCAATTTAATCAATTGCTAATCTGACGGATAAAGATACAAAATATGAAGAAAATAATATTCTATTTATGCTTTTCCATATTGTTTGTCCTGTCTATTTCTATTTCTTCTGCTATTGCTGCTAATGACTACTATGTAGACGCGTCAAGCGGAGATAATATTTCAGGAGATGGAAGTCAGGGAAATCCATGGATGACCATTTCCTATGCCCTTGCCCAAGTGACAGGACCTGAAGTAACCATTCATGTTGCCCCGGGTGTTTATGATACAGTGATGGATGGAACATGGTATGAAGTATTCCCTATATACCTGAAAGATGGTGTTTCAATTGAAGGCGAAGACAAAAACACGACTATTATAGATGCAGGGCTAACAGCCGTAGTGTTTATAGGATTAGACATAACCAGTGAAACATTTATCTCAAATTTAACAATAAGAAATGGTAAAAACACCAGCGGTAGCAGTCATAATGATGGAAATATAACACTACACAATGCCGATATAATTATAGAAAATAATATTATTGAGGGTGGACAAGTTCAATATTATGGAGCAGGTATTCTTTGCATAGGAAGTTCCCCGTCAATTCTCAATAACGAATTTATTAATAACGTCGGCAGTACAATACTGGTGACAAATTTCAACTACGACGGAACATCATTTCCAGTTGATTCCTCACCATTAATCTCAGGTAATATATTTAGGAATAATTCAGGTGGAAGCGGGGCAATATATATCGATGCATGGATTTATACTGGTTCACCAGTTATTATCAACAATAACATTACTGGAACTAACGGGAATGGCATTACTGTTGGTGGCGGTGCCGAATATGGTGGCACTATATTTGATACAAAAATATATAACAATACTATATCAAATAATTCCCAAGACGGTATTTCTTTAGAAAAGTTCTATAATGGATCAGTTGAAATTGTTAACAATATAATAGCAAATAATGGCAATTTTGGAATAAATGAAACTGATGAAAACGGTAGTGAAAGTGATCCGATATTGGTGCAGTATAATTTATTTAATAATAACACTGCAGGGCATTACCTGGATGAGCGTACATCTACATATAGCAGTGTTATATTACTAGATGCACTTGTTTCGGAATGCAGCAATAATTTAGAAGGTGACCCATTGTTTGTTGATCCATCCGGTGGCGACTATCATCTTCAGGCCGGTTCTCCGGGAATTAACACTGGCGAAACTACAACTGAAGTAATAACTGATATTGACGGAGATTCGAGACCTCAGAATTCAGCCTATGACATCGGTGCCGATGAACATCTTCCTGGACCGGTTGGAAATAATGCCCCCTATACACCAACTTTGCCATATCCTGCAGATAATGCTAACGGAATTTCAGCAGAAAGCTCTCTTTCATGGTCTGGTGGTGACCCTGATGCGGAAGACTCAGTAACATACGATGTGTATTTCGGAACTTCATATACACCTTCATTAGCAGCTATTGAACAAAGCTCGACCACATACGATCCGGGAATCCTTGGCTCTGATACTGTGTATTACTGGAAGATTATATCCAAAGATAACTATGGTGCTCAAACTGTTGGACCAATCTGGAGTTTCAAAACGCTGGATACAACACCACCCAGTCCTCCGAACGTTTCCGGGGACTCCCCGACTTTCGATCTAACTCCTACCTGGAGCTGGACTACCGGCGGTGGTGGCAATGGTACCTATCGATACAAACTGGATAACAGCGATCTGAGTTCAGGGGCCACGGAGACAACCGATACGTTTTTTACACCGGAAAGTGATCTGAGTGAAGGATCGCATACACTGTATGTGCAGGAGAGGGATGATGCCGGCAACTGGTCAGACTCAGGGAGCTTCATTATTTTAATTGAGTTGCGACCCGATCCGCCGGATGTATCGGGAGTCTCTTTAACAGATGATTCAACTCCTACCTGGAGCTGGACTTCCGGTGGTGGCGGAAACGGTACTTATCGTTATAAACTGGATGACAGCGATCTGAGTTCCGGAGCCACAGAGACAACTGATACAACCTATACGCCGGGAAGTGTCCTGCCCGAAGGATCCTACATACTATATTTGCAGGAAAGAGATGATGACGGTGATTGGTCAATCTCAGG
Source organism: Thermodesulfobacteriota bacterium (assembly GCA_042573485.1). Lineage (GTDB taxonomy): Bacteria > Desulfobacterota > DSM-4660 > Desulfatiglandales > HGW-15 > JAAZBV01. Next base: position 13,526 of record JBHPCX010000037.1, read on the forward strand.
AAGCTTTACCGTTGTCATTGATGCAACACCGGGCGCTGTAACTATAGTAGATTCATTTGATGTGCCTGGAAGCAGTCCAAGGGGTCTCGTATGGGGAGATTCCAGCCTCTGGATGGTGGACAAACTCAATAAACTCTACCAGTTGGACGAAAATGGAATTATTCTGAGTGGGCCTATCAGCCTTGATTTTACAGCATATGACCTGGAATGGGACGGCGGAAACCTATGGGTTGGTGACGACACTAATAGAAGATTAGCTCAAATAGACATGAGTGATGGAAGTACGGTCTCAACACTATATCATGGATACTACCAGGCTGGCTTTACATGGGATGGGGCATATTGGTGGATTAATGACTATGACATCTACAAATATAATGCAGTCGGTGAAGAAATACTTTCTTTTGCTGCTCCTTTTGCCTGCAGTCCTACTGGAATGACATTTGACGGAAATAACCTGTGGGTGGCGGATGATGCTTTCCCTTATAATCAAATTTACAGGCTTACACTCCAAGGAGTGCAATTATCATATATTGACCTGGATGTGCTCGGATTAGATCCGGTGGGCACTACCGCGTATAGATCGATAGCGTGGGATGGAAAGTATCTATGGTTTTCCAGTAATGATCTTTTCAGTGTTTATAAATTACAAATCGATAATATTCAAGTCACTGCTCCGAACGGGGGGGAAGAGTGGATTGAAGATAACACATACGATATTACCTGGACAGCCTTTGACGACCATATTCAAACTGACAATGTTAAAATTGAGTTTTCAACAGATGGGGGATCAACCTGGACAACAATTGTAGAAAGCACAGAGAACGATGGTTCATACAGCTGGGCGCTGGGAGACATCTCTGTAGGTAATAATTATATTGTGAAAGTCTCTGACGCTGCTGATGGGTTTCCATTTGATATAAGTAACGACTTCTTTACAGTTGAAGGGAATCAAACTCCTTATACACCTTCATCACCGTCTCCTGCAAATAGTGCGTCTGAAATATCTGAAGAGGGGGACCTTTCATGGGCAGGTGGAGATCCGGACCCTGAAGACACTGTAACCTATGATCTCTATTTCGGTACATCTGAAACTCCACCATTAGTTGCTACAGATCATACATCTACAACCTATAACTCAGGAATATTTCAACCTGACACTACATATTACTGGAAGATAGTAGCAAGGGACAACCATGGAGATGAAGCTGTTGGAGCGATATGGAGTTTCATAACAAATGTTGATTCCGACTCCGACGAAATGATGGACAGCTGGGAAATCGAACATTTTGGTGATTTGGCAACTTCTGACGGGAATGCTGATAGTGATACTGACGGTTTGACCGACCTTGAAGAATATAACAATGGAAGCAACCCTACCGTCCCGGATTATGATATAGTCGCTCCTTCAGTTATTATTTCAAATCCTACGGATGGTTCTTCTACTAATCAGCTTTATATAATTGAGGGAAGTGCATCGGATGAGTTAAGTGGTGTATCAACGATAGAGGTGTCCATTACTGACGGGACCTGGTACTGGGTCGGAGGACAATATCCCTGGACAGATGAAGAAACCTGGCTCACAGCAAGTGGAACAGAGTCATGGTCTCTTAACACAAGCGGGGTAACCTGGACATTGGACACGGTTTACACTATCAATGTGCTGGCGACGGATAATGACGGTAATTCATCTGTTACATCTATCAGCATAACCTTTACAAACAGGGAATCTGTATACACCAACCTCTCCATTGATCTCTCCAGTCAGACAATACTTAATAATGGGACAATTGATATCACAGGACAACTGACAGAATATTCTGAACCCGGACTTTTTCGATCCGGCCTTGATATTAGTATAACTGTTACAGATCCTGACGGGATAACAAATGCATACAGCGCTATCACTTATGATTACCTGGGACACTATATTTTGGAAGATCTTGCCGGATTCACAAAGAAAGGTCTATACCAGGTCCAGGTGTCTTTCGAAGGTACAGCATTGTTCAATGCTTCTGACTCTGAAGTTAAAACTGTACTGGTAGGGTCATCTGCCGGTTACGCGGTCATTGTTGAGGGTAAGATAGAGAATGAAGAGGGTATTTTATCTCACAATAAGACTACCAATCGAATTTACACCAGGCTCAAAGATAGGGGCTTTGTTGACGAGAATATCTATTATTTCAATTACGATGATGCACAGGTAGGTGTGGATGTGGACGCAATTCCATCTAAATCCGGGATACAAAACGCGATTGAGGTGTGGGCACTTGAGAAAATGAACGGCTCTCCCGCACCGCTCTGGATTATAATGGTGGATCATGGAGATACAGATGTCTTTTATATTGATAATGAAACAATTACTCCCAATGATCTTGATTTATGGCTAACTAATCTGGAGATCAATTTAAGTGATATTGCCTATGCTGAAAAACGTATTGTAATAATTGGCGCCTGTCACTCAGGAAGCTTTATTCCTGACCTTTCAAGTTCTGGCCGTATAATAATCTCGAGCTCTGCCGAGGATGAGGCATCCTACAAAGGTCCGAAGGAGACACCCTTACAAGGTGAACCTCCGGAAGGTATCCGAAGCGGTGAGTTCTTTATGGAGGAGTTTTTTCTGGAACTTAAAAAAGGTGAATCAATCAGGGCTGCCTTTGAAAACGCTACAGAGAAGACGGAGCAATTTACACGCCGTGGTGGTGACTCTGCAAACACGAATCAATTCCCTTATTTTGACGATGCAGTCCAGCACCCGCTTCTTGAGGATGATGGCGAGGAACCATTGGGCAGCAACATCCTTTATGACGGTGAAGGAGACGGCTATTTGAGCCGGGATATATACCTTGGGGTCGGCTTGGATTATGATGTGAATTCTGCTGAGAATCCGGCTGAGGTACTGTATGTGACTGAAACTATATTCCTGGGTACAGGCGAATCATCTGCCAGTATGTGGGCAAAAATTAATGATGACACCCAGGCATCCTCAGTCTGGATGGAGATCCGTTCTCCGGACATGACTCTTTCAGACAGCAGCAGTCCAAGCCAGCTCATACTGGATATACCGAAGGAATTCATGCTATTGGATGAAACTCTCTGGGAAAAGACATATAACCTGTTTGATAGTGCGGGCATGTATGAAATCTTCTATTACGCGAGTGATGGGGAGACCGGAGAAGTGTCCCCAATGAAACGTTCCATAGTCTATAAGGCCCTTGCCGAAAATAATCCGCCCGAAAGCTGCAGCCTTTTGAATCCTCCTGATGGTGATGAAGTGGAGACTAGTATTCCGCTGCTATGGAATTCAAGCATTGATCCGGATAATGATCCTGTGACCTATACAGTTGAAATATCAAAATACGACAATTTCAGCGTAATTGATCATCGTGCTGAAGGACTTAGAGAAACTTATTATTTTGTGGGTGAGGAAGCAGAACTTAATGACTTGACAAGATATTACTGGCGTGTAAGTGCCGTGGATCAATATGGTTCAAAATCCATTAATAATACAGTTTGTTATTTTGATACGGATAACACCAACGGCATTCCCGGTTTTTTCATAGGCAGTGTTTTCACAGAAATGGGTGCCGGGATAGCAGGGGCAATCATTGAAGCAGGAGATAACTCGACAACAACCCTTAATAACGGAACCTTTCAGATGCCCCTTCCTTCAGGTTCGCATGATATAGTGGTAACAGCAGAAGGTTTTGAGAGCCAGACAGAAACCGTTACTGTTACTGCGGAAGACTTTGCAAACCAGGACTTTATCCTTTCTTCCAGTGATGGAGACAGCGACAATGATGGAACTCCTGATTACGAAGATGAATGCCCATCTGATCCCAACAAGATAACTCCAGGAGAATGCGGATGCTGGATTGCCGATACTGATTCTGACGGAGATGGTATAGCTGATTGTAATGATAATTATCCGGATGATTACGATAATGATGGGATGCCCGATGAATGGGAGGAACAGAATGGTTTAGATCCACTGGTGAATGATGCTGATGAAGATAATGATGCTGACGGTTATACAAATTTAACAGAATACAGGCGTGGAACAGATCCCCAGGATGCAGAATCATACCCTTCAAAGGGTTTACCATGGTTGATGCTGCTGCTGGGAGAAGAATAGGTACTGGGTTCCTGATGTCAGGTGTCAGCAAATCCCATCCACTGACCTCTGAAACCTGAAATCTGGAACTTGGAATTTGAAATCTAATCCCTGCATGCCGCGCCGTTTTATCCGCCATAGCTCGGTAGAGCGACGGCGGAAGCCCTGAGCCTGTCGAAGAGGCGAAGGCGGGATCCCTGACAAAATCTTGACATTCCCATATATAATATTGTATTTTATCCAATTGAATTTTAAACATAATTAAGTTCATTCACTTCTAAAGATACCGATAATAATTATTGTTTTATATAAAAGCTTTACCTGTACTATGTTTTAAGAGAGGAGAAAAATATAGTGAACGGGTGGCATTTTTATTTCTAATTCTCTGTTAATCATGTGCCCGGGCCACTGGCCTTTTACATTTCTCATCCATTTTTTTCATAAGAATTTTATTATGTAAGATTTTTTGGATTAGTACGTCTATTTATTGAGACAGGTATCAGGTGTCAGGAAAAGCAAAAGCATGTTTAAAAGGTGGATAATGAATATCATTAGAAAAAAATGGTTTTGGTCTATAAAGATTGCATTCCTCTTTTGTTCTGTGATCTCTCACATATCATACGCGGAGACGGTTACACTGTATCCAACAGACGACGGTCACATGTGGGAAACAGAACCCGGAGGGGATGGTTCGGCAGATTTTTTGTCGGTCGGTTACGAATCAAACAGCGATAACCTCCGAGCCTGTCTGAAGTTTGACATATCATCCATACCCGAGGGTTCGACAATCAACAGCGCCACATTAAAGCTCCATTACTATGAGTTCTATGTGTCATGGGATGAACGCAACATGAGTGCGCATAGAATAACGAGCGATTGGGCTGAAGGATCAATTACATGGAACAATGACTATTCTGAGGAAATCTATGACCAGCAGTCAGTCGGCGGAGGGACAATAATCTGGTATGGATGGGATGTTACATCACTGGTGACCTCCTGGCTTCAGGGAACCTATGAAAATTATGGGATCATGATCAAATCTTATTCCGAAAGTGGTACCAGTGACAATTCATTGCGTTTTGAGTCAAAAGAGAATGATTCGAATCATCCCTATCTGGAGATAGACTACACATTACCCTCACCGGACACTGAACTTAAGATTGAATCGGTCTATCCTACTCTCGGAATTCTTGGACAGGACCTGGAAGTGGAAATTAAAGGCGAGGATTTTAATCAAAATACCAGGGTTGCCATGTCCCTGGACGCTGGAAACCAGAGAATGCTGACCGGTTCTGCGGGTACACCCGGTAATGCTACTGATGTCTTTGTTTCGGGTATTTATGCCTATGTGGCTGACGGTGTTTTAAACGGTCTCCATGTCGTAGACATCAGCAATCCTTCAAACCCTGAGGTTATTGTAGAATCAGGGTTTGTACTGGGTGCGGCTAATGGTGTCTATGTGTCAGGTAATTACGCCTATGTGGCGTTCGATGATTGGGATAACAACACGGGCAGCCTTCAAATAATAGATATCAGTGATCCCTCGAACCCCTTGACCTTGGGTTCCGTGGATACGCCGGGTATAGCTACTGATGTTTATGTATCCGGGAATTACGCATATGTAACCTGCAAAGGAGACTTTAATTTTGAGGGTGACTACAAGGGCGGACTTCAAATAATTAACGTCAGTGAACCTTTATACCCCTTGCTCGTGGATCATGTGGATCTGCCATATCATGCCCATGGTGTAACTGTTTCAGGAAATTACGCCTATGTGGCAATAGCGGGGGATTTGTTTTTAGGTGGCGACTACGCGGGCGGACTTCAGATAATTGACATCAGTGTACCTTCATACCCCTTGCCAATGGGTTTAGTGGATTTGCCGGGCCTGGCTGATGATGTCTATGTTTCCGGGGACTACGCCTATGTGGCTGATGGAGGGGGCGGTCTTCAGGTTGTAGATATCATTGATCCTGAAAGCCCGTATATCACGGGATCGGCAGATACAGCAGGTAGTGCTACGGATGTCTATATTTCAGGGGATTACGCCTATGTATCAGATATGATCGGCGGTCTCCAGCAGATAGATATCAGCGACCCATTAAACCCTTTAGTGATAGGAATGGTGAATACACCGGGTTATGCCTATGGTATCTTTGTGTCAGGCATTTACGCTTATGTGGCGGATGGTGACAGCGGCCTACAGGTAATTGATATCAGTAATCCCCTGGAACCTCCAAATATCACGGGCCACGTTAATACACCGTCAAATGCAGTTAAGATTACTACTTCAGGGAACTATGCCTATGTGGCTGATCAGGAGAGTGGTCTCCAGATCATAGATATCACCGACCCCTCAAATCCCCTGTTTGAAGGCTCCTATGATACACAGGGTATGGCTCGGGATGTCTTTGTATCAGGCATTTACGCTTATGTGGCGGATGGTGACAGCCGTCTTATTGTGATCAATATCAGCGATCCATCAGAGCCAGAATTCATGGGCTCAGTGTCGACACCTGGCGAACCTTTCCGTGTGTTTGTTTCAGGCATTTACGCCTATGTGACGAATAATCTCTATGTGACGGAGGAAGAGAAGTACAGCTACCTTCATGTGATAGATATCAGTGATCCCGAAAACCCCTGGATTACAGGATACGTAGAGACACCCGGTAATGCGACTGGTGTCTATGTCGACGGAGGTTACGCCTATGTGGCGGATATGGACGGCGGCCTTCAGGTGATAGATATAAGCGAACCTACAGCGCCCTATATTACGGGCAGCGTAGATGTTGATTCATTCGGATACGCTATTGATGTCTATGTTTCCGGAAACTACGCCTATGTTGGATTTTTGTTTTCAGGTCTTCAGGTAATCGATATCAACGATCCCTATAATCCACAGATTATAGGATCAGTGGATGGTCTGACCTTTGTTAATAGTGTACATATTTCCGGCAGTTTCGCCTATGTGGCAGACGGATTTAAAGGCGTTCAGGTGATTGATATAAGCGATCCCTATAGCCCCCTGCTCACGGGAACCGTGGAGTTGCCTTATTTCACCAATGGTATATCTGTTTCAGGGGATTACATCTTTGTGGCTGCTTCTTATGAAGGGCTGGTTGTTGTTCCCCTGCCAATTGAGATTACACCGGTTACCGTGAACAGCGATACCAGTATCTCTGTTACGCTTCCCAGTCCTCTGCTTGCCGGCCACTACACACTGAGGGTGTTTAATGAAACCGGGTCATCTGAATTATACGGGGCAGTGTCATTCACAGGGTCTGCCACCGTTTCAAAGGCTATTATAGTGGCCGGAGGAGGCCCCTATCAGGGAAACTGGCTCTGGGAAGAGACAAACAGATGCGCCAACTACGCGTACAGGGCGCTGCTTTATCAGGGCTACACAAGGGAAAATATTTATTACCTCAACCCTGTTAACGCTGATATTGACGGGAACGGGGATCTGGATGACATAGACGGAAACGTCACGTCCGTTAAGCTCTCTTATGCCATAAACGATTGGGCAAGTGACGCGGATGATCTCGTGATTTACATGGTGGACCACGGCGGGGACGGTATATTTCGTCTCAATGCCTCCGAGCTTTTATCTGCAGGCGACCTTGATACGTGGATGGATGACCTTCAGGAAACCATGACCGGGCGGATAATATTCATATATGACGCCTGCATGTCGGGGACCTTTATTCCCCTGCTTACACCTCCTGAAGGAAAGGAGGACGACCGGATAATTATAACTTCCACGGAAAATACTAAAGCTATATTCATGCAGGACGGCAGAGTATCCTTTTCATACCAGTTCTGGGCCGCCATATTTGAAGGTGCTACACTTGTCGATGCCTTTAATTTTGCCGGCGATATGATGGATCAATATCAGACAGCCAGCCTTGATGCCAATGGAAACGGGATCAGGAACGAAAAGAGTGATGTAATAACCGGAATTTCAATCGGCAGGGGATTTATTCCGGCGTCTGATATACCATACATAAATGATATATCCGCCCCTCAGACACTCGATGGCGGGACATCTGCCGTCCTGTGGGCAAGCGGTCTTATAGACGCAGACGGAATCAGCAAAGTATGGGCCATAATAACCCCGCCCGATTACGCTCCCGACGAGCCGGACATACCTGTCACTGACCTTGATCTCCCCACTATAGACCTGCTGGATCCTGATGGAGATAAAGTATATGAAGGGACCTATACGGATTTTAATGATTTTGGGACTTATACTGTAACCATATATGCCATGGATGAAGAGGGTAACATCTCCATGCCTAAAATTACCACAGTCTACCAGTCAGGCTCCGTGGACATCTTTGAAGAAGACGATACCTTGGGGACAGCAGGTGTTATCATCCTGGAAGATGAAATGGCCCAGCGTCATAATTTTCATGATACCGGAGATGAGGACTGGGTTAAATTTTACGGAATAGCAGGTGAGTTCTATACGATTGAGACAAGTAATTACGGAGAAAATCCCGACAACGATATAGTAATTGAGTTATATAACAGCAGCGGCACTAAAGTGGACGAACAGGATACCGGGGGAGATCCTAATGCTGAAGAATTTATGGATTGGAATTGCCTTTCTGACGGCTTTTACTATGTGAAGATAAGGCAATATGACCCGGGCGTTTACAGCAGCGGCACCGGATATGACCTGAATATCCATCATCCTTTTCTAGGAGAACCGGGCCCGTTAACGGGTATTGTTGTAAATTCTATTGGAGGTTTTATAGGAAACGCGGTGGTCATGGCCGAATCTGATGAGTATAATTCAACGGCGATAACGCGCAATAATGGAACATATGAGATGGTGCTGCCTTCCGGATCATATACAATCAGTGTGGATGCATCCGGCTATATTTCTGATTATGAAGAAAATTTTGGTGTTGAGGCTGAGGGTTATAATAACCAGGATTTTATTCTTTATTCCGACATAGACAGCGACAGTGACGGTATACCTGATTACATGGACGGATGTGACAATGATCCTGAAAAAACAGCGCCTGGAGTATGCGGTTGTGGCGTTGCCGATACTGACTCTGATGGAGACGGCGTAGCAGATTGTATTGATGACGATTATGACAATGACGGCATGCCTGATGAATGGGAGGATCAAAACGGTCTGGATTCCCTGGTTGATGATGCTGATGATGATGCTGACGGGGATGGTTTCAGTAATTTACAGGAATATAACAGGGGAACAGATCCCCAGGATGCGGAATCGCACCCGTCAAGGGGAATGCCGTGGTTGATGTTACTGCTTGATGAAGAATAGGTTTCAGATTCTAGGTTCCATGTTCCAGGTTAGAAAAACCTTGAGGTGTGAGAGCGTGGGGCGATCTAGCATAGAGTTAGGAGCAGGTAGCACGGAGCGATAGCAACTTGAAATCTTAAATGTTTTTTCACTATGCGCGTCATTCCGCAGCATGCCTGCCGCACCGTCTTGTCACGCCATAGCTGTAAGCGACGGCGGCTGAAACCTACATTTAGAAAGTGATGGAAAAATAAATATGAAATCTACTTTTATATTTACAGTAATACTGGTTATATTACTATCCTGTAGTTTATCTTATGCTCAGCTGGCGCAGGAGGTTGATGTTTCAGGATCTCCAAATCCCGTGGGATCCGGTGCAAGGGCCCTGGGTATGGGCGGGGCCTTTATAGGTGTGGCTGATGATGCAACCGCTGCATCATGGAATCCGGGTGGACTGATACAGCTTGAGACTCCTGAAATAAGTGTTGTTATTTCAGCCGAGAGATTAACCGAGGAAAGATCATTCAGAAATAATCCCGGGGCTTCAGGTGAGTATGATGTTACCCTTTATGACCTGAATTATTTCAGCCTGGCATACCCTTTTACATGGCGGGAGAGAAATTATATTGTTTCACTCAACTACCAGACACTCTACAACTTCAATAAAACACATAATTATAATTACCAGTTCAGTAACACAAGTACTTCTCAAATAGAAACTTCCCTCAAGATAATTGACAGGCTGACAGAACACTCAGGTCCAAGACAGACCAGCCATTATACTGACGGTTATCTCAAGGCCATTTCTCCGGCCTTTGCTGTGCAGATAACACCCGCCTTTTCCCTGGGCCTTACTGTAAATTACTTTCACCCCTCATCCGGTTCTGAATGGGATACATCAAGATCGGACAGGTTCGATGGTCAAAGGACCGAAACAATAACTGTAAGTGACATACCTCCTCTTCCTCCTAACCCGGTAATCACGGAAACAACATATTCATCTGACCTTTCTACGGAGTACTTTGATGAGTACAGGTTTGAAAGCTCGATAAACCCCCTGGATATATTCAGCAAAGAAGTCAGCTATAATGTCGGTTTCTTATGGTACATCAACAGTAAATTTACACTTGGAGGTGTTTATAAAGCCCCGTTTGAAGCTGAGATAAAGTACAGGGAGATGTTCGGATATTCCCTTTATGATGTTAATATCGCTGATCCGACGGACCTGGTTTCTTCCAGTGTACCTTTAACCGTGATATCTGATGAATCCCAGGAGATGCACATGCCCGCTTCCTACGGGCTGGGACTGGCTGTCCGGTTTACAGATGAGTTCTCAATGGCCCTGGATCTCTACCGGACCGACTGGCAGGATTTTTTACTCAGGCAGGCAAGCGGAAGGGAAATCAGTCTTATTACCGGGCAGGAAATATCGAGAAGCAATACAGAAGCAACCCACCAGGTAAGGGTAGGGGCTGAATACCTGTTTATTTTAAAAAATAAGTACATAGTTCCTTTGAGGGGTGGGATTTTCTATGATCCTGAACCTACGGAAAACGACCCGGACGAGTTTTATGGTTTCTCAATCGGAGGAGGTCTGGCCGTCGGGTCTATTGTTCTTGACGCTGCCTATCAATTCCGGTGGGGCAGTAATGTTAGAAAAGTGCGCCTTGGCAACGAGGAGATAGGTCAGGATGTAGGGCAGCACACTGTCTATGTTTCGCTTATATATCATTTTTAGTTTCTAATATTTTTTTCGTAGGGTGGTGTTTTACACACCACCATGTAGAGACAAGGCATACCTTGTCTCTACATTGAATACGGTCGGGAATAAATCCCGACCCTACGGCTAACTCTTATACTGCATCAATTCAGCAATTGCGAAACTGCCTGCGCGGGGATGACGAATAAAACAAATATGGTCGAAGACCGTCATTCCCCGACTCGATCGGGGAATCCAGGTCCTTCGTCTTTTCCATACTGGACTAAATAGGCGCTATTCCCGATGAAGCATGGCTACAAATAGTCGGGGAGGAGGTTAAAATGGATTCCCGCCTTCGCGGGAATGACGCCTAATATTATTTTTAAATTACAAATTTTAACCAACGTTCTTTTGAACTCCTCATTTTCAAGGCAGGGGTCATTCGGCATGGTCCCATGCTTTTAACTAGAAAAGATAAACGTTAAAATATCTGGCAGGAAAATATAATGAAAAATAAAAATATTTTTTATATCTCCTTTTTTCTTCTGATTGTACTTACCATATTCACATCACCTTTAATGTCATGCTCATCAAAAGACATCACTCTTGATGGTAAGGAATCCGGCAGGGTTAAAGGGACCTTCAGACATCGATGGTGGAACTACTATGAACGGGGACTTTCATACCTGGAAGATAGGTTATATGAAGAGGCAATAGCAGATTTTGAGAGGTCAATAAAGCAAAGATCTGAAGATAAAAGAATGGCCAGGACCTATGGAATGCATTTTATCGATTACTTTCCTAACCGCGAAATGGGGCTGACTTATTACCTGACAGGCGATTATGAAAAGGCAAAAAAAAGTCTGACTTCATCAAATCTGCAGCAGCCGTCCGCGAAGGCCCGGTACTACCTGGACAGGATTCGTCAAAAGATGATTGAAAGGGAAGGACTTTCCGCCTCTGTACCTGAATTAACGGTTGACCTGCCGGAGGATATCTTCTGGACAAGAGATGATCCGATCAACATATCTGGAACCGTCAAAGATGAGCAATATGTATCCGGGATCAATGTAGCTGGTAAAAACCTTTATATTGAAGCTTCAGGCAAAGAGATAAGCTTTGAGAAAAAACTGGACCTGCCACAGGGAAGGCATGTGCTTGAAATAACGGCAGAAAACCTTATGGGAGGACAGGCCCGGAAGGAGCACATCATATATGTGGATCGGCAGGGTCCGGTTATCACATTAGAGCCATATCCAGAGGCTGAAAAAACAAGGAATTATATAAAAGGTTATCTCTATGATGAATCAGGTCAAATCTCTCTTAAGGTGAATGGTTCGGACTTTCCGGTTGGTGAGGGAGAGGAGATACACTTTAATATCCCGGTTATCGCTGGAGACGATAAAGTAGGTTTATTGGCGAGGGATCGTTTGGGAAATGAAACAAAGGCGCGAATTGATATAAAGAATATAAGCGCCCGTAATAAATACCCTATGCTGGCTTCCCTGGCTTCTCCCCGGGTTGTATCTGATATGGGTTTTAGAATGACCTCCCTGCTGAGTAAAAATGATGAGGAAGCACCCCTGATCAAACTTCCGGGTTGGTCGGAAGTCCATACTGTTTATATCAACAGGATTTACCTTGAGGGTGAAGTATGGGATGAAAGCGAAATTATTTCACTCACTGTGAATGGAATATCAGTTCTTCGCAGAAAAAGCTCCATGATATTTTTTAACCACCTGGTAAACCTGAAAGAAGGAAAAAATCTAATACAAGTCGTGGCAGAGGACAAAAGGGGAAATGTCTCGAAAAAGGAGATACCAATAAACAGGGTAATCCCTAAAGTCTTCCAGCATGATTCACGGTTGAGCCTTGCCCTTTTCCCCTTTGAAAACAAAGACCGGACAAGTGATCTTTCTCAGAGATATGGAGGTGAGTTTTTAGAAAAATTGTCCAACCGGGAAAGATTCAAAATAGTAGAGAGGCAAAAACTGGATATTATCCTTCAGGAACAGAAACTGAGCAGCACTGATATTATTGATCAGAATACGGCACTTAAACTGGGGAGAATCGCGGCAGCCCAGACGAGCCTTTTTGGGAAAATTACTGAAACCGGCATAGGAATTGAGATAGATGCTCAGATTATAGACAATGAGACATCAGAAGTGCTTGCCGTAACAGACGTTTATGATGAGAAGAAAGACAGAAGCGCCCTGTCAAATATGGCCGAAGGGCTGGCAATAAAATTTCACAGGGAATTTCCCCTTGTTGAAGGAATAATAGTACAGAAGAAAGGGGACATTTTCTTAACAGATCTGGGTAAAGGAAAGATAAAACCAAACAGGAGACTTATCATTTACCGTGAAGATGAGCCTTTCCGACATCCTGCTACAGGAGAACTCCTGGATGGTGATACCGAGATTATTGGATACGGACGAGTTTCACTGGTAAAGGATACAACGTCTAAGGCCGAACTCATAAAGGGACCGGAAACAGTTGAATTTAAAGAAACAGACAAGGTCATCCCCCAATGAAATACAGCACTGACAGGGAACTTATTGCCGGTTGCGTTAAACATGACAGGGTCGCCCTTGAAGAACTGATAAAGAAGTTTTCCGATCCTGTGTACCGTTCTATTCAATACACGTGCAAAGTCAGGAATGTCCGTCATTCAATTCAGGATGTGGAAGATTTACACAACAGTGTATTTGTAAACCTATTTGAAAAAAAATGTAAAAGACTAAGCCAGTTTAAAGGAAAAAACGGCTGCAGTCTTCATACCTGGATAAGAATAATAACTGTACGTATGGTGATTGATTATTTTCGTAAACAGGGAAGAGACGCTATCAATCACCGGTACGAAAATCCTGAGATGGAAATACTGGATAATATAAGGGAAGAGAATCCTGGTGTACTTGAAGAGATAGACAGAAAAGAGAAGGCCGATTTTATCAGGAAAGGCATGGCGAAGCTGAAACCCAGGGATAACCTGTTTTTAAAACTTCATTGCCAGGATGGGTTAAACATACGCGAAGTCTCAGAACTGATGAATATTACGGAAGAAAATGCATATTCAATAAAACACAGGGCCATTAAGAGGCTGAAAGAGGTGATTCAGGGTTCAGGAAGAAGCGGAAGTCAGAGATCAGCGAGTCAGAAGTCAGAAAACAGAACATAAGAAGTTAAGCCGCCGTCGCTAAAGCTATGGCGGGCCAGGGGTGTCAGATGACAGGAGACAGAGGACAGTAAGTAGTTAAGAAGGTAAGAGGATAAGAAGTTTAGTTAGGATTAAGGAGTAAGGGGTAAGGATTAAGGTCGGAGATCAGAAGTCGGAAGTCAGTCGGGAAGCTGATCGGCAGGGTGTCATCCCCGCGGAGGCGGGGATCCATTTTACTTTTTGAATTGTTTAATAGAATAAAAAATGGATTCCCCGGTCAAGCCGGGGAATGACGTGAGAGTGGGTACCGCGGTGCCATACTATGTCATTCCGTGGCTTGCCTGTCCCGCCGAAGCTTGAACGTTTTTGCGAAGGCGGAAACACGGAATCCACAACCGATTGTCTTAATCTAATCAGGGTTGAAATTCGGAATGACAAAAGCAAAGGTCTGACCCCCGATCCCTGTTTTTTATGCAAGAAAACGCCATTTCTTATGTCTATAGAAGTATATGTTTTACCTTGACTTCCGGTCTGCTATTCTCTCCCGGGCATATATGGTCGGAAGTTAAGGTTCTTAATAACTAATGTGAGGTCTGTCATGAGAAATAAATGTGCTGATGAAGAAACGCTGGGGGAATATATAGAAGGTGTACTTGGAGAAAACGAAAGATGCCTGGTTGAAAAACATCTGGCAGAATGCGATACCTGTAGACAGGAGTTGATCATAGGCAATGGAATTGTAAGGGGCGGTGGACAAGACCTTCCCCAGGTACCGGATGCTGTGACAAAGTCTGCCCTGAACATTATTGATAACATGGAGTTGCATTACCAGAGATCCCTGTCCATTAAAGTAAAACGGGCCATAAATACTATATACACAAGGTTTACAGACTTTATGGAACTCCTTCCCTGGTGGAGGTGGGGGTTCATGCCTGTCAGGGGAAAGAGACAGGTTGTAACCGAAGACCTGATTCATGTCCAGAGAATCTATAAAAATATCAGGGTAGAATTGGACATTGAGAAGATTGGAAAAAACAAAACAAATATCAGGATTAAACTGTTTAAGGACAAGACCAGTGCTAACGGAATAAGGGTGACTCTCATGAAAAAGAAAAGAGAACTGTCCTCTATCCTTTCTGATAGTAGCGGCCTTGTATTGTTTGACAATATAGCATATGGCCATTACAGTCTCATTTTCGTAGAAGAAGGAATTAAGCTTGGAGAATATCTCTTTGAAATCAAGGAGTTAGATCATGGAAGATGACAAAGACAAAAAAACAGATGATAAACCTGATAATATTGAAGAAGTCCTGAGAAAGCGTGTTGAAATCGACCGGATGATACAGAAAAAATTCAGGAAAAAGATGGCAATCCTGTTCAGTGATATATGCGGTTTTACGGCATTCACGGAAAAAAGGGGAGATATTGCCAGCCGTTCGTGGGTGCAGCAACATCATGATATAGTTTCGCCTATTATTGAGGAGCATGAGGGAAAGATCCTGGATATAATGGGTGACGGAGTTCTCGCTTGTTTTCCAACCACTTTGTCCGCTGTCAAGGGATCTATTGCCATACAAAAGGCCCTGGCTGAACACAACAAAAAAACAGATCCTGCTAATGAGATTCATGTCTCCATGGGAATCAATTCAGGAGAAGTGCTTCTTGATGGTGAAAATGTGGCAGGAGATGTAGTAAATACTGCGTCAAGAATTGAATCAGAGGCTGAATCAGACCAGATTATAATTTCCAAGAGTGCTTATGACGATGCAGGCGGCAGTGAAGATGTCCTTTGCAGGGCGCACGGAACCGTCAGTGTAAAAGGCAAATCAGTACCACTGGAGCTATACAGGGTAGTCTGGCAGGATGATGACATTGTCCTGAGTACGGAACCCAGAGTAAGAGCGCTTGCGGCAGCAGCTGAGCTGAAAGTCAGGGCTCCCTTGAAGACACTCCAAATTGAGGTTACCCGTGAAGAGAACAGGCTCAAAATAAGTGTATCGGAACAGACTGCTGGTGAAGTTAACACAATAAAACATTATGAGGAACTGCCGGTTTCCATGGACCTGATCGGAACCAGGTGCAATGAAATAATCAAGACCCTGAATAACGCGAACCGTAAGGGAAGACTTACCAGGGATGTCCTTATAAGGCTCAGGGAGATAGGGCAGGTATTTCGCGATGAACTATTTACACTCACGGTTAAGAATAAAATAAAAGAGGCAGAGGCTGACCACCTTATTCTTAACCTGGATGACCAGCTTGTCCATGTGCCCTGGGAGCTTCTATACGACGGAAAGCAGTTTCTCTGTCAAAGGTTCAATATGGGGCGCCTTGTGAGGACAAGGCAGGCGCTTTTTGATACTAAGATAAGGGCTCTTGGTCGTCCCCTTAAGATGCTCCTTCTGGCAGACCCCACCGGGGATCTTAAGGAGGCCTATGAAGAGGGAAAGCAGATTCGTGATTTCATGGACAGGGACAAGAATATTATTAATTCCACTTTAAGATCCGACGGTATCGGTATCGACTTTATAAAAGAAAAAATACGCAATTTTGATATGGTCCATTTTGCCGGACACGCTGAATTCAATCCCGATAGTCCCGGTGAAGGGGGATGGAGATTGACTGATGGTCTGCTTAAGGCAAGGGATATATCCAAAATGTCTGGAACAGGTGCAATGCCGGCTTTGATTTTTTCGAACGCATGCCAGTCAGCACGTACCAAAGAATGGGGAATAAATGAAAGCTTCCAGGATGAAATTTTCGGACTTGCAAACGCCTATATACTTTCGGGGGTGAAGCATTACATGGGTACCTTCTGGGAGATACTGGATGAACCCAGCCGGTTATTTGCCCTGGAGTTTTACAAACAGATTATTTCGGGTATGACTATTGGGGAAGCAACAAGGCTTTCCAGGCTGGAATTAATCGATAAATACGGGGAAGAGACCATCGTATGGGCAAGCTATCTCTTATACGGTGACCCGACTTTTAACTACATGGAGCAGATCAGGAACGTTGATCACGAAGAAAGTTTAACAGGAGACGATAAAACACCTGACGATACTTCTCCTGAAGTGAGGGCGAGAGAAGACAAGCTTCAATTCGGGAAAAAAG
>JBHPCX010000038.1:0-30876 GCA_042573485.1 Thermodesulfobacteriota bacterium
TTTTTAAATATTTCAGAATTATTTCTAATCAATAATTGTTGGAAAAACATCTATCAATTAAGGAGGCAATGTGGCAGACAAGATAGATACAGCCGTACGAGTTGAGATTGTCGAAATAATGGGATCCGGGAAATGTCCCTCTGGATTCAAGGTTGGACGTACTTGGACAATATCTGACGGGCTATGTCCTGAGGGTATGTGCGCGTGGGCGTTCAACGCAATACTTCCATTTATCACTACACTACGCTTTAATGGACGATTCCCTTGGAGGGAGGAACCGATAGCCCGTGTCTGTTGTCCCGACGCTGACAACCCGGTCGTTTTTCATTTGACTCCTGAATCCTAATAGTGAGGATAAATCGTAGGTTGTTTTTGTCCAACCATTTAATAAACGCGGCTTGGGCAAAACACCTGCCAAGCCGGTTATCAAACCGTTAGCAGGAGAAATATAAATGAGCATGATCGGATTATGTGGCGATAATTGTCAATTTTGCCCTCGATATATTGCGGCACAAAATGGCAGTATTGAGGAGTATGTAAAAGTAAAGGAGTTATGGATTCGCCTTGGATTAAGATCTCTCGGCTTCCCTGTTGAAGATATGGCATGTCATGGCTGTAAGCCAGAAAATAAATGCGCATATAAAGAGCTCCGCGAATGTGTTATTAAAAAAGGTTGTAAGAATTGTGGATTGTGTGATGAATATCCTTGTGAACTGATAATGAGCACATTTAAAAAATCTGAAAAATTAAGATCCAAAGCTGCCAAGGTTTGTAATAAGGAAGAAATGAATATGCTTCAAAAAGCATTCTTTTTAAAAAAGGAATATTTTGATCAAATCTGTCAAAAACAGCGTAGGAAAGCCTTCAAATATAGCAAAGTTTAAATCTTTTTTAGCAGGCTTCCGTTGCATGTTAAATCAGCATTAAACATTCAATATCAACAGGAGGTAATATCTGTGAAAGAAAATACTGATTTATATATTTTATGGACTAACGATAACCCAGTTACCTCGGAGAAAATGGTCTTCATGTATGGGATAAATTCTATTATTCGCGGTTGGTGGGAAAAAGTAACAATCATAGTCTGGGGAGCTACCGCGCCCCTGGTGTCTGAAAACAAAGATATTCAAAAAAAAGTCAAGGAAGCGCAGGAAAAGGGTATTCGCATCATTGCCTGTAAAGCTTGTGCGGATCAGCTCGGTGTAACAGATAATCTGGAAAAACTCGGGATAGAAGTTGAATACACCGGAGAGCTTTTGACAAACATTTTAAAGGAAAAGGAAGCGTTAATTACCATATAACCAGATTACGGTTTAGCCTGTTGTCTTATTTGGAATCATGTTAAACTTACTCCTCATAATTCTATAATAATAGTGTCAGTCACCGATTAAAGATAATAAGAAGGAATTAACGGCAGGGAAATGAATAAAAGCACACTCTCAGAAGAAATTAGAAATCTCGCTGATTCCACAGGAATAGATGCTCTGGGGTTTACCGGGGTGTCCGAATTTTCAGATTATGCGTTAAGCACTTCTCCCCGGCGAAACCCGAAATTATCTTTACCGGACGCAAAATCAATTATCGTCGCGGGTATTTATATTGGAGGGTTGACCCTGCCGGAATGGACAAACCCCTTGTATGGCAGGACAAGCAGGCTCTATCTGTCAGGGTTTTTCTTCGATGTTGTGAAACCCCTTGAGCCAATTGTGCAATTATTAAAAAAGACTGGATACCGGGCAATTATCTGTGAAAGTTCGAATGTAGACGGTTCTATTCTTCCATTAAAACTTGCCGCCAAAAGAGCGGGTCTGGGATGGCAGGGTAAGCATTCTTTGCTTATATCAAGAAAGTACGGGACATTCCTGGCACTTGGAGGGATTATTACAAACGCCGACCTTGAATATAAAACCAGGCAGGAACCTGACTATTGCCAAAAATGCGACAAGTGCCGGCAAGCCTGTCCCGTGGAAGCCTTGAATAAACCATATGTCCTGGACAGAAACAGGTGCCTTTCGAGTTTATTACAGAATGAGGATTTGCCCGGGGATGCTCAATCTGTATTAGAGAATAGAGTAATTGATTGTGAAATATGTCAGCAAGCCTGTCCATGGAACAAAAAACATCTTGATCAACCTTTGGCAACGCACATGACGAAATTGTTTCAAAGGAAAATCGAAGGCTGGAAAAAATTTTTCTATCTGCCTGACCTGGTTAATTTATCAGAAAAAAAGTACAGGGAAAAAACAGCTCATCTTAACACTGGTATTCCTTACAATCTGTTCCATCGGAATGTTTTAATTGCAATGGAGAGTGCCAAAAAAAGCCGGAGAGACGGATGACAAATAGATTGCAGCAGGTATAAAAGTTATTCCGCTGAATAAAATGTTAGGGTATAATAATAAAAAAAAGAGGATCGTCTCTTAAGTGTTAATTTTCAACTCAAACAGTTAATGATTAAGGCCATTTGTATTTGGTATCCGCAGTCTAACATGGAGGTATACTTATGGAGGCATCTCAAAAACAAACGGTTGAGAGCAAGCTTCTTGTCATGTGGATTATCTGGGGGGCTATGGTGGTATCTCTGGGCGTATACATTGCCATATGCGTCCTGATAGGGGACAAGGTCAGACAAACCATGGGCGAGGGATTTCCTCTTGTGCTTATTCGTAACATACTTTTTGGCATCAGTATCGTTGAACTTATCGCAACTCATTTTATCCGTAAGCTTATGATGAGAGAACCGGAAATTGATCCCGGGTCAATATCCGCACCCGAACCGGTAGCACAGGAGCCAGTGAATATCCATGGGAAGTATCTAAGCGCGATGGTTGTCTCCCTCGCGCTATGCGAAAGTATCGGGATATACGGCCTGGTACTCTTTTTTCTGGGGGACAGTGTTCAGACCATGTATACTTTTATGGCTGTTTCAGCCGCGGGGATGCTTTTTCATCGGCCGAAAAGAGAAGATCTCGAGGAACTTTCCCTCGAGTATTGATTCTATAGAGAGAAAATGGAAATCGCTATTTCAAATTTTACATTAGAGTCATATGAACGTATTCTCGGCCTGTGGAAAAAATGTGAAGGTATAGGGTTGAGTGATTCAGATTCAAAAGAAAATATTAAACTCTACCTGGATAGAAATCCCAATATGAGTTTTATAGCGGAGTTAAATAATGAACTGATCGGAGCTGTCCTGGCAGGCCATGACGGCAGGCGGGGGTATGTACATCATTTAGCTGTATCACCGGATTATCGAAGGCAGGGGATAGGAAGGCTCCTTGTGGACAGGTGCTTAAAAAAGCTGAAGGAAAGCGGTATTTTGAAATGCCATATACTTATGTTCAATAACAATAACGTCGGGCTGCAATTCTGGGAATCAATCGGGTGGTTCTATAGAGATGATATTTGTATAGTTTCCAAGTATATTGATTCCACGGAAATTCATGATTGATTAGAAATTACATAATAGAGATCTTTTCTTTT
This sequence comes from Thermodesulfobacteriota bacterium, assembly GCA_042573485.1. Lineage (GTDB taxonomy): Bacteria > Desulfobacterota > DSM-4660 > Desulfatiglandales > HGW-15 > JAAZBV01. Next base: position 3,484 of record JBHPCX010000038.1, read on the forward strand.
CTGTAGTATATACAGACCTAAAAGTTATAGGTTCACCTGTATAAGTAAGACAGCTTGTTTCGATCAGGGTAACATTTTATTTGAGATAGGATTAAAACCAGGAGTTAAGATGCCAATTCCAGGAAATCTTCTCACAACAGCAATGGCAGTTATGCCTCACAGAGATGTGGATAGAGCCCTTGAAATGGCTATGTCTCTAGACATACCCTTCTGGCCGCAGTTGCCTCGTTTCAGCTACTATGAAGATATGTATGTCCAGGCTTCGGAACACTTTCCTGGCATAATACTGGATATGAAAAAGCAATCACTCAAATTCTCAATCGATAAGTTTATTGAAGAGCTTGAAGATGCAATGGCTCATTTTGATGAACCCGAATATTTTGACATAAGCGAAACATATTCCGCTGTATACAGCCGTTTTTTAAAAATGGATCTAAAAGAGAGACCTGCAATAAGAGGGCAGCTTGAAGGTCCTATCAGTTTTGGCTTTAATGTAAAGGATCAGGATGATCGACCAATACTATTTAATGATACTGTAAGACCGTTTATGATGGAATTTATGGCAAAACGAGTAAACAGTCAGCTTAATGTTTTAAAAAAAATAAATCCAAATGCATTTATGTATATTGATGAACCAGGGCTTCAGTTTCTTTTCAATGCCCTCGCCGGCTACAGTGACAGGGCGGCAAGGGAAGATATGGAAATGTTTTTTTCCCTGATTGAAAGACCCAGGGGAGTTCATTTATGCGGAAATCCTGATTGGGATTTTCTTCTCGGATTGGATATGGATATACTCTCGCTTGATGTCTATTCTAACGGCGAGATATTCAGTTCCTATGCGTCATCCATCAAAAGGTTCCTCGCGCGCGGAGGCATACTTTGCTGGGGAATTGTTCCTACAAATATTGAGCCGTTTGAGGCTGAGAATATTGGATCCCTTGAGTTGAGGCTTGAGGAATTGTGGAGGACACTGGAACAAAAGGGAATAGATAGAAAATTTCTCATGGAGCGAAGCCTTCTTTCTCCTGCAACATGTTGTCTCGTAAATCCGGATGGTGAAAAGACCGTAGAAAAGGCATTCAAAATGATTAAGGTATTGTCTGAAAGATTACGTGAAAAGTATATGATTCAATAACTATTGAGGAGGAGACAATGAAAAGATTTTCATTAAAAATATTAATTGTGGTTACAGCAGTTATTTTTTTATCCGGCTGCGGATATAATGTAATGCAGTCCAAGGAGGAAGCAGTTTTCAAGGCCTGGGGTGATGTTGAATCAAATCTCCAGCGCAGGGCTGACCTTATCCCGAACCTTGTCGAGGTGGTAAAGGGATATGCCTCACATGAAAAAGAAACACTGCAGGCGGTTATTGATGCTAGATCAAAGGCTACTTCTGTAAACCTGACAACAGGTGACCTGGGTAACGCCCAGGCAATGGAACAGTTCAGACAGGCCCAGGGTGGTTTATCATCGGCATTATCAAGGTTAATGGTAGTTGTAGAAAGGTATCCCGACCTGAAGGCAAATCAGAATTTTCTTGATCTCCAAAATCAGCTTGAGGGCACCGAAAACCGGATAAATGTAGCCAGGCAGCGCTATAACCAGGCCGTGGAAGCCTTTAACTACGCGATCCGCAAGTTCCCCAACAGCCTTACAAACAATCTTTTTCTAGATCTTGAGCGCAAGGAGTATTTCAAGGCGGAAGAAGGGGCCAAGGAAGTTCCAAAGGTCGAGTTCTAACAAAAGGAAAATACCAGATGAATTTTAAAAAATTAATATACTCGTGTTTTTCGGTTATATTTATCCTTGTAACGGCATCCTGTGCCTTTGGCCTCGAAGTACCGGTTTTAAAGGGCAGGATAAATGATTACGGCAATATTCTTTCCGCCTCTACTGAACACCAGCTTGATGCTGTGCTCAAGGAACTGGAACGCACTGATTCTACACAGATTGCTGTGCTGACCATTCCTTCACTTGATGGAGAAGATATTGAGGGTTTTTCCATACGGGTTGCCGAGCAATGGAAGATCGGGCAGGAAAGCAGTGATAACGGAGCTATTCTGCTTATCTCAAAAAATGACCGGAAGCTGCGAATTGAAGTCGGCTACGGCCTTGAAGGTTCACTAACAGACCTTATCAGTGGACGGATAATAGGGAATATTATTGTTCCTCATTTTCGAGGAGGTGATTTTGACGCCGGTGTATCCAATGGTGTATACGCCATGATCCAGGCTGTACGGGGGGAGTTTAAAGCAGATGCAAAGCCAGTAGGGAAGTCACAAAGGAGGTCTTCCAATCCGGGCTTCTTTGGTTTTCTTGTAATTATCTTCCTGGTGAACATGATGGGAAGAGTAAAGCGACCCCTGGGAGCTGTTGCCGGCGGAATATTCCTGCCCATAATGGGGGCTATGCTTTTTAGTCCAGGGTTCTTAATGTTACTGTTGTTGATTCCAATAGGAATCGCGGGTGGCTTATTCCTGAGTTTATTCGGAGGCCCTCTGTCATTCGGCTCTGCAATTGGTTCTCACAGGCGGGGAGGAGGGCACTGGATATCCGGCGGAGGATTCGGCAGCGGAGGTCTCGGAGGAGGTTTTGGCGGATTTTCAGGAGGAGGAGGCGGTTTCGGCGGCGGCGGTGCTTCCGGCGGATGGTAATATATAAATTATTTTATCAAGGTATCTTATATGAAAAGTACAGTAGAAAAATTATTAAGTGATCAGGATAGAGAGAAAATCAAGTGTGCAGTGGAAGAAGTTGAAAAATACACATCAGGAGAGATTGTGCCTATGGTAGTGTCCAGAAGCTACCACTATCCTATGTCCGATGTCATTGGAGGTTTTATATTCGCGCTTCCCCTGTCATTAATAATAACCTATTTTACAGGCGGATGGTTGTGGATCGGTAACTATAATATGTGGCTCTTCCTGGGAGTTATTACGGTCCTGTTTATAATATGTCATCAGGTTGTAAAGCGTACCGAGGGCCTTAAGAGATTATTCATCTCTGACAGGGAGATTGATGAAGAAGTTGAGGAAGCAGCTGTTAAGGGCTTCTTTCGCGAGGGGATCTACCGTACAAGAGATGAAACCGGTATCCTTATATTTATATCTGTATTTGAGCACCGGGTCTGGGTTCTCGCTGACAGGGGGATCAACGAGAAGGTAAAACAGGGTCAGTGGGATGAGATTGTAAAAATGATCATAGAAGGGATTAAAAATAAAGACCAGGCCAACGCTATCTGCAAAGCCTTGGAGGAGGTCGGCAGAATATTGAAAGAGCATTTTCCAATCAAGGAAGATGACACGAATGAGTTGAAAAACCTTATCGTTGAAGGAGAATAAGAGTCAGGATACTGGCTCCCGGAGATGTTTCATGAGAATTCATAAAAGTATTTATCCAGTTGCCTTTCTTTTTCTATCCTCTCTTTTTATTTTACCCGCATATTTAAATGCCTATGAGAATAAAAACATAGAAGATCGTGTTGATGAACTTCTGGCCAGAATGACACTTACGGAAAAGATCGGCCAGATGGTTCAGATAAATGATTTCAACGGAGAAATTCCCGACAAAATACGCAAGGCATTGAAGGAAGGCCGGATCGGCTCAATGCTTAACGAGATGGTCCCGGAAGCCAGTATGGAAATACAGCGTATTGCCAGGGAAGAAAGCCGTTTGGGGATACCTTTGATAATGGCCCGGGATGTCATTCATGGATTCCGCACAATTTTTCCAATTCCTCTTGCCCAGGCAGCAACCTGGGACCCTGAACTGGCCAGGAAAAGCGCGGCTATTGCCGCCGAAGAGGCAGCCGCGGCAGGGTTTCACTGGACCTTTGCCCCAATGATGGATATCACACGTGATCCGAGATGGGGGCGGATAGCAGAAGGTTTTGGTGAAGACCCGTTTCTTGCTAAAAAATTCGCGGCGGCAATGGTTAAGGGTTTCCAGGGAGATGATCTTGGCGCGCCTGATACCATTGCGGCTTGTGCCAAACATTTTGTCGGTTATGGGGCAGCCGAAGGCGGGCGTGACTATGATACCGCGTATATACCTGAAAACCTCCTGCGTGATCTCTACCTTCCCCCATTCAAGGCTGCTGTTGAGGCCGGTGTTGCCACCATAATGACATCATTCAATGAAATAAATGGTATCCCATCTTCCGGTAATTCATTTATACTGCGGAATATTCTAAGAGATGAATGGGGTTTTGATGGTTTTGTAGTTAGTGACTGGCGATCGACCGAGGAAATGATCACTCATGGGTATTGCACAGATTTATCAGATGTCGCGCAAAAGTCAATCGTTGCAGGCGTGGATATGGAAATGCAGAGTTCAGCCTTTGCCGACCATCTTGAGCAGCTTGTGATTGACGGGGAGGTCCCTGTCAAATATATCGATGATGCAGTAAGACGCATTCTAAAAATAAAATTCAAACTGGGGCTGTTCGACCATCCGGATTACTACAGACCGGCTCTACCGGAAAAACCATCCGGAAGGGCTCTTGAACTGGCAAAAGACATGGCAAAAAAAAGTGTGGTTCTCCTGGAAAATAAAAGATCCATATTGCCCCTTTCAAAAGATGCCGGTTCAATAGCTATTATCGGCCCCCTGGCCGATGATCCCTATGAAGTTCTGGGAACCTGGAATCGAGACGGAAACCCTGACGATACAATAACCCCTTATAGAGCCATAAGTGAATTTATCGGTTCTAAAAAGATTCATTATGAAAAGGCATTGGAACATTCACGCGATAAAAGCATGACCAGATTTTCCCCGGCTGAAGCGGCTGCAAGGAAGTCCGATATTGTTTTGATATTTTTAGGTGAAGAAGCTATACTCTCAGGAGAGGCACATAGCCGCGCGTATCTTAATCTTCCGGGCGCCCAGGAAGCGTTGCTTAATCAAATTGTCGCGGTCGGTAAACCAATAGTCCTTGTTGTGCTGGCAGGCAGGCCGCTTGTAATCGGTGCACTGGCAGAAAAAGTGGATGCTGTGCTGTACGCGTGGCATCCCGGCACAATGACCGGACCTGCTCTTAAAGATCTGATTTTCGGCCTCGAGTCTCCCTCGGGTAAACTGCCGATCACTTTTCCTGAAGCCGAAGGACAGATTCCTGTTTACTACGCCCATAAAAATACCGGAAGGCCTCCTTCAGGGAAAAAACTCACAATGATAGATGACATCCCTGTGCGGGCTTATCAAAGCTCTCTTGGCGATGCCGCCCGATACCTGGATATCGGTTACAAACCGCTTTATCCCTTTGGATACGGGCTGTCCTACAGTACCTTTGATTACACCAACCTGAAACTTGGCAAAACAAAAATAACCGCGGGCGATGTGCTGGATGTGTCGGTGGAAGTGACTAACTCAGGGGATTTTGAAGCGGAAGAAGTCGTGCAGTTATATGTACGGGACCTGGTCGGCAGCCGGACCAGGCCAGTCAGGGAACTGAAGGGCTTCAGGCGGATTCTGCTGAAACCCGGTGAAACCAAAAAAGCGGAATTTCAACTGGACACTAATGAACTGGGATTCCATAATCCGGCAATGAGTTATGTTGTTGAGCCCGGTAAATTCAATATACATGTTGGAGGTAACTCCCAATCCGGATTGAAAGAGTCTTTTGAGCTGCTAACAAATTGACATGATATATTGTTTTCAATATCTTTTATAAAAACATTCTAAAGAGGACACCATGAACGAATTTGTTTTTTCTAAGGAAGACCTTGATGAAATAAACGCGCGTGGAACCGGACCTGAAAAAGTGATGGAGCAAATCCAGATGTTCAGGAGGGGTTTTCCTCCAAGCATGCTTGTTAAACCATGCACAATAGGTGACGGGATACTGGATTTAGAAAAAGATAATATCCCTGAACTTATAAGCAGCTATTCAGAAGCTGAGAAATCAGGCAGGTGTATGAAATTTGTCCCTGCATCGGGCGCTGCAAGCAGGATGTTCAAGCTTCTATTATACTTCTATAACAGGTCTGTTGATATACAATCACTAATGAATGAGGCAGAAAGTGGTGATTCGGATAGCCGTGACATAATGAGGTTCATTGATGAAATCAGTCAGCTTCCATTTTATGATGATCTTGAAAGGTTAATGTCAGGAGATAACCTGGGAACCAAGGCCTTAATTGAAAAGGGTGATATAAAGGAGATACTTGGGTATATCCTTTTTGAAAAAGGTCTCAACCTTTCAAACATACCTAAAGGACTGATCCCCTTTCACAGGTATGTTAACTATTCCCGTACTCCCTTTGAGGAACACCTGGTCGAGGCATGTGAGTATACGAAGGCTTCTGATGGAAGTGTAACTATCCATTTTACAGTTTCTCCGGAACATGAGGAGAGTATTACTGAATATATTGACAGCGTAAAAAAGGAATATGAAAAAAATGGAACAAGAATTAATGTCAGTTACTCATTCCAGAAGCCTTCCACCGATACTATCGCAGTTGACCTGGAAAATAATCCCTTCAGGGATAAAGATAATAATCTTCTGTTCAGGCCCGGAGGACACGGGGCATTAATAGAAAACCTTTCGGAATTCGATGGCGATATCGTTTTTATAAAAAACATAGATAACATAGTTCAGGACCGGTATAAGGATATAACATATACCTATAAAAAGGCACTTGGCGGTTATCTTATATCTTTGCAAAAGGAGATATTCGGATTTCTTAAAAAATTAAATGATGAAAAATTAAGTGATGATTCGGTCCATGAAATATTGAACTTTGTTTCAGACAGGCTATCATTAATCCCTCCTGAAAATATACAAAAGGGAGATATGAAAGAGAAAAAGGAATACCTCATTTCGAGCCTGAACAGGCCATTAAGAGTCTGCGGCATGGTAAGGAACGTGGGTGAACCCGGGGGAGGTCCATTCTGGGTTGAACAGCCGGGAAAGGGGATATCAGCACAGATAGTTGAAACATCCCAGGTAGATATGAATTCGCCTGAGCAAAAAAAGATATTTCAATCAGCGACTCACTTTAACCCGGTTGACCTGGTATGCGGGTTGAGAGATTTTTCAGGGAAGCCCTTTGATCTTAAAAAATTCATCGATCATGACACTGGATTTATCTCGCGCAAATCAAAAGACGGCAGAGACTTAAAGGCCCTTGAACTGCCCGGACTCTGGAACGGTTCAATGGCATACTGGAACACGGTATTTGTGGAAGTACCGGCCATTACATTCAATCCTGTTAAAACCGTGTTTGATCTTTTGCGTGAAGAACATCAACCTGCCTGACAAAGGATACTGCTGAAGAATCAATTATGACTGATATACTTATTGAACATATTGAATGGGGAGTCAGAAACGCCTATGTATGGGGCTTTTTACTGGTTTTTATTCTTATGACCATCGAAAGCTCATTTGTTCCTTTCCCAAGTGAAATTATTATGATTCCCGCCGCGTTTATGGCTACAAGGGGGGAGTTAACAACAGGCGTCCCCCATGTTGATCTGCTTATTGTGTTGATCTGCGGTTTGCTTGGATCTCTCGCAGGCGCGTATATAAATTATTTTCTGGCCACAGGTCTCGGGCGTCCATTTCTCTACCGGTATGGGAAATATTTTTTTATTAAACCTGATGTCCTGTCCAGGGCGGAGGAGATTTTTTTAAAATATGGCGAACTCACGACTTTTATCTGCCGCCTGTTACCGGGTATTCGGCAGCTGATATCCCTGCCTGCCGGTATTTCAAGGATGCCGTTATTTCGATTTACTTTCTTTACCGGACTCGGTGCGGGATTATGGTCTTTAATCCTTATTTATATTGGATATTATTTTGGAGGATTGTCCCAGGACATGACCTATGCTCAACTGGTGCATAGAGGGAAAGATCTTTTAAAAAATAATTTCATATGGATAATTGCTTTTATCCTGTTGATTGTATGTGTATATCTGCTGATACATCATATGATTTTAAAACCTGCGAAAAAAGATGAAGGGGCTATGGGACTGGAAGAATGAGAAAAGCTAGACAGGTGGTTTGGATTCACTCGACTTCTCGACAGCAGACTTCGAGGGAATGACGCCTAATTGGTTTTTCCTGGTATAGTTGATTTAATCAACTTGTTTTTGAATCCTTCGTCTTACAGATGAGGGTAGTTTTGTTTTTAAAGATGATAGTTTTAAAATCAGTAATATGCTAGTCCATTATTCTCCCGTCAGACCATTCTCCCTCTTCTCTTGAACCGTCCGGTGAAATCAGCACTCCCTTGCCATGCATTTTATTTTCTTTCCACATTCCTTCATATATACTCCCGTCAGGAAAGGTCAAAATACCGTAACCGTTATATTCGCCCTTTTCCCACTGCCCTTTGTATTGCCGTCCATCAGGGAATCTATATGTTCCATTGCCGCTGTATACACCGTCTTCCCATTCACCTTCGTACTGCCTGCCGTCAGGCCATGTTAATGTGCCTTTTCCATCCATAACGCTGTTTTTCAAGATTCCTTTATAAATTCGTCCGTCCGGAAAAGATAAGGATCCATTTCCCGAGATCATTCCTTTGCTGAATTGACCTTGGTATTTTTTATTATCAGGCCATGTAAGCATACCATTTCCATTCCATTTTCCATTTTCCCAGCCACCGGTATATTTCCTGCCGTCTTCGTAGATCATTGTGCCTTTTCCATTTATTTTATTATCTTTAAAGGATCCAGAATAATTTGAACCATCTATCAGAGTATATTCACCAGGGCCATCAAACAGGTTATTCCTGAAATATCCTTCATATCTTCTGCCATCGGGAAAAGACATTTCGCCATAGCCGTCCCTGGTTCCCTTTTTCCATTGTCCCTTGTATATTATACCATTGGAATGTATCGCCTGTCCTTCCCCCTCTTTATAGTCATTGATAAAATGTCCTTCATATCTCTCACTTTCGGGAGAAATGAATAAGCCTGTTCCATAACGTTTACCATCTTTAAATGTTCCTTCATAGGTATCACCATTTTTATATGCCATGATACCCTGGCCGGTAATATTGCCATGATTGAAATCCCCTGAGTAAAAAGCGCCATCTTCGAGAGTGTACTCTCCTTTGCCATGAAAAAGCCCGTTTACAAACTGCCCTTTATACTTTCTCCAGTCACTGTACACCAGGATCCCTTCACCGGATTTTATTCCATTTTCCCATGGCCCGATGTAACTGCTTCCGTCGGGATAGGTAATTCTGCCTGTTCCATGGATAATATCATCTATGAAATCTCCCTCGTATTTTGTCCCGTCTTCAGATGTCAGCTGACCTTTGCCATGCCTTTTGTCATCAATAAAATCGCCCTTGTATGTTTTTCCATCAGTGTACATCAGAGTGCCTGATCCGTTGCGTTTACTGTCCCTGAATTTTCCTTCATAACTGCTTCCGTCCTTGTACTGCATGGTACCCTGACCTTCTATTATGCCATGACTCCAGCTGCCGGAATATCTGTATCCATCAGGCGAGATGTATTCGCCTGTACCATGCCTGAGATCCTCCTCCCACTCTCCTGTATAGCTGCCGCCGTCGATATAGATCATGGTTCCCTGACCGTGACGTTTCCCTTCATAAAAATTACCATTATAATTATTACCATCAGGGTATTGTATTTCTCCCACGCCATTATACTTACCGTCAATCCATTGCCCATCGTATTTAAGACCGTTTGAATCCTCGTAAAGCCCATAACCGTCTATACAATCACCTTTAACGCATAGTTTATTCCCGCATCCGGTTGATGATATCAAAACTAACCAAAGGATGATTCCCCGGATCAAAAATTCCAGCTTATTTATCGAGATTTGATTTTTATAATGGTTCATTATTGCCGTTTCCTTTGATGTTATTATCTTTATCAGGCATTAAATATTCAAGAAGGCCTTTTAACAGTGAAATACTGTGACTGATTTGATCCATTGCCTCCTCCGCGGTTAATATTCTGTTCTCCTTTTCAATCTGATATCCCAGTTTCATGGACATGTTCGCGAGATGAGCGATCTTTTCTACAAGGTCATTCTCATTTTTTATGCTGACGGGATAAATCTTTATGCCGGTTTTCGATTTCAATTGATTAGCACTAATCATCAAGTCAATTTCTAAATGGTTTTTTTTATTGAAATCGTTATATACGGTATTATGAAGCGGCTGGGACAGGTCACCGATATAATGAACCGTGTAATCAAGATATGGATACGCGTATTTGCCATCTTTTCTATTCTTTTTATACTCTCTGACAGAAGCAATGATAGCCCCGTATAAATGACCTTCACTGTGGTCTTTCCTGTTATAATGATTTACCTGTTCAAGTATTTTTTTTGCTGTAATAACCGCCCCGGGGGGATTATTCGAGTAATGGTTGTATGCTTCCAGATCTCCGGCCTTTAATTTGGCAAGATCTGCCCCTGCCGCGTTATACCACCTGAAGTATCCAGCCGCTCTTGCTATTGCCAGGTGTGTCTTGTCATCCCAGGAACAGGCCTTTTCAGCATGATTAACACTTAAAAGGAGAAAAAATATAATAGTAAAAAATAATGGATTTTTTTTCATCTATTCCACACCCGTTAATAGGCAAATTTTGGAGTTACATAGAATGAACAGTATGAAAGGTTTGGAATGATTTTCATTGCCCTCTTTTCCAGTTTTTCTGCAATGTCATCAAATTCGGATTCAGGCACATTATATTCCGCGTCTATGTCCGCCACAACAAGAATGGTGCTTTCTGTTTCAGAAATTGTTCTGAAATCATGGTAACCTTTTATCCTATTGTCCTCAGCTATTGCTGTCTTGAATTTATTTTCAATTTCTATTACCTCATCAGTCCTTTTTTGGAGGGGATCACTGTGGCATACAACTTCTCCTCCAAAATGCCTTCTTAATATTTCCTCACATCTTTCGGTAATTTCATGGATCTTTACGGATCCGAATTCTTCAGGTATTTCACAGTGAAGAGAGATGAGATAAAGGGATCCGTAGTCGTGGACAATTATTTCATGCACATCCGAAATACCTTCAATGGATTTTGCCAGATCCCTGATTTTCTGGATAATAATCCTGTCCGGGGCCATACCGAGGAGAGGTATAAGCGCATGTTTTCCATGTGTGTATCCAAGGTAAAGTATCCAAACTGAAACCGCAATACCTATATAACCGTCTGCTTCCTTTATACCAAAGTAGTGCCCTATAAACAGCCCTGCAATAACAGTCATGGTGCTGACTGCTTCAATCCACTGGTGTTCGGCATTCGCGATGATTGCTTTTGAATTGACCCTTTTTCCTAAAAAAAGAATGAACTGCTTCAGCCAGTATTTTGCAAAAACAGTGGCAAGAAGAATCCATGGCAATGCCGGCCAGAAGTGTACATCTCCAGGGTGAATTGCCTGATGAAATGATTTTTCAGCAATTTGGATACCTGACACAATAAGGAAAATAGACATTATTAACGGCCCGACATGTTCCATTCTCCCATGTCCGAAGGGATTTCTGGATGTGGCGGGTTTGCCGGTAACCCAGAATGTAACACCCAGGATTATGGAATTTGCCAGATGAGATAATAGGTGAAATGCGTCAGCCAGAACAGATATTGAACCTGACATCAAGCCCATTATTATTTTTATGGCAAATAGCAGAATGTTAATACATATAGATGCCCATGCAGCGGCCATACCATATTTTATCCTGGTTCTTTGATTATCCGTATCATCAAATTTGCTGATAAGAATTTTTGCTATAAATTCATTAATATATTGAACCGGTTTCAATCTCTACTCCATATGCATAATTGTTTTATGCAATTAATTGCGAAATTCTTTTTAAAGATAAAAATTCCAATATTTATCTAAGATGTTCTGTTCCTGTTTAAGGGTAATATAACAAAAGATGGGCCTGAATACCACTGTGGATTTTATTCACCTTCGCCATACATCCCTGCGACTTGCCGCAGGGATGTATGGCGAGGTGAACCGCGCAGAAGCTCATTAGAGCGAAGGCGGGTTGACTATGGCGCAACTCCGCTTGATACATCATCGCTTGCGGTGGGGAGTTTCATTGAAGTGCTGTAATTTTCATGTTGTTGGTGATGTTAAGCACTATGGACTGAAAATAATAAAGGGAGTCAAAAAAACACCCGGACTATTGCCGGGTGTCTAAGTTTGAAGCATATTTTCTAAGCTCAGTTGAAATAAAGACAGGTAGTATTAGTTGCCGCTACTCTACTGATTTTATATTTATTATGATGCTTTGTCTTTGGCTGCCAGTTCTTTCAATATTTCACGGTTTCTCTGTTCCCTTTTCCTGGCAGCTTTTAGATTAGCTTTATTGGGATGATCGTGATGCCTTCTTTTGGCTTTTGTCTTTTTTGCGTTGGTAGTCATGCTGAAGTTCCTTTCATTCTCTTCATATTACAATGATATATCAAGGTTACTTTTAGTATTTGTAAAGCGTCTGGCGAGGAAGCCCTTTGTCCCCTGGCCAGGTTAAGCTCCTGGTAATGTATATTATTTTTGAGCTTCCTCTTTTGCTCTTTGTTTCAAACGTTTTTTCTTTCGGCGTCTTCTACGCTCAATTTCACGGCTTCTTTCACTCTTTTTATGCCTCGCCATTGAATCTCCTTCCTATGGTCTCACTCTTATAAAAATTATATAAAGGTCTATAAAGCTGAACTCTTTATATTATTATATTCTTTTAGTCAATTTTAATTTTATTTATAATGCCTGTTAATTGTTGGCCACCGTTGGATGACCGCTTCTTTACGGTCTATAGCTTATAGTTCATAGTTTCTGGTTTTAAACCACAAACGACAAACTGCGAACCACGAACTGCTTATACTTTAGGCCCGAAGAATTTTTTTACTTCATAATATCCTGCGGTACGGGCTAAAGCCCCAAAACTTCCGAGGGTAAGACCGCTGGGCCCCATAGGATCGGGCTTATCCTTGATTTCATTTATTCCATAAAAGTAACCGCAGTCATGCATTGTTCTTTTGTTGAATACAAATGTTCCCTGGCTGCCGTTGCAGGCCTCTTCAACCCAGGTAAAAAGATAGGTATCCTCTCTAAGTTTTACATATTTGCATGGTGAACTCCACATCATACCGGGTACACCGTCTTTATAGAAAATAGTCCATGAATATGAAAAGGGCGTGCTGTAAACATGAACGGATGTCATGTAATCACTATATGACCAGGTAAGAGAACAGCCTACCAGCTCCTCTGTAAACCCATGCCTCAGGAGAGCAGGTGCTTCTTTAAAACCTTCCATTTCTATTACACCGAAAATGACTTCCTGTGACACTTCGTTTGCCATATATTGTGTGCCGAGTTTTGAGTTCACACAGGTAGTCAGTGAGTCCCCGAAATCAAGAACAATTATAACACTTTCATGCGGCCTGGCATTACTGTGAGGATTGCAGAATACAATCATGTCTTCAGCTGGTTCAAATGATTCATAGGGCTCATCATGCCAGTTGTTTTCCCCCTCACAGCAATACTGGAGTTTATTGATGTCATTAAATTTATATTTCCAGGCCGGGCCTCCATTATCATATCTCAGTGTAAATTCCTTTCCGACCAGGAAGTCACTGACCGGCAACTTATTACCGCCAAATCCGGAATCCATTATGCCGGCACCCGAAAAGGGGGCAGGGCTTTTCTGAACTGTCTGATGCACTTCCTCTTCTGACATGGGTGGATGATCTCCCAAAGGACGGTATACGGGTCTGAATCCCTTTGGAGGTTTCTCAGCAGGAGGCTTTGGTGGAGGTTCCTTATCTTCGGGCGGGGGTGGTGATTCAAGCTCATAAATAATTTTTTTCCCGTGGTTGTCGGGACGATGGAATTGGGCTATCTGGCCTGTGATTTCACCTTTTCCCCTGTACATATAATATTCAAGTTCATCCTTTTCATTAAAGCCAAGTCTTACTCCTGCCTGCTTCAGGGTGAAAAGGTCAACAATGTACATGGTCATAATGCCGGAAAATTCACATTCAACCCTGTCATAAAGAAAAATATTTTCATCTATTTCTATATAGTCTGCCGGCGCGCAGTACAAAAGCTCATCATCGTGCCGGGTAAGTTCAACAAATGATGAATAGGTAACAGAAGGAAAAAACTCGAGGGTTTCTATGCCCCTGTCATTTATCCAGTGAAATCCTTTACCGGATATTCTGTTTGTTGTGTGATGACGGTCCGCCGGGGGGGCACCGCCTGTATCAAGGTATCCATGATATAGTTCTCTTTGAACTTCTCTATTGTCTTTGTATCCGCTGAACCAGACTTCAACTACCGTAACCAGTTTTGTTTTCTGATTTACAGTTATAATATACCCTTTCTGTGTTCCGGGAATCATGTGGGAGAATAAAACCGCATGTTTTAATGTTAAAGCACCATAAGCGGTTTTGACACTATTTCCTTTGTTTTCAGTAAGGGAAAGATTTTTTTTGTCCTTGAAATCATATATTAAGGCAGGACCATTATCAGTTATAATTTTAAGTGATTTGCCGGCCAGGATGTCAGAATACTCCGATACACATTCCGGCCCGGTTTTCGCCGGAACAAGCTTTTCATCTATCTGTTCCCCGGTCAACTCCGTATACTCATACCTATGCATTAACATGTTGAAACCTCCTGTTTCCCTATCATTCCATCCTGTAACCCTATATAAAAAATACAGGTTAAACAATTAAATCAGTATGTTCTATTAGTATGTATGCTGACCTACTACTATACACTGACAGAACATGAAAAGAAATAAATAGTCCGGCTTGAAATTTCGTTGCGGGATGTCCGGGTTGGACATAAAAAGTGCCGGAGAAAACAGGATATTCCCCGGCGTTTATTTAACAGAATGCTGGTGCAGAGATCCTTCAATGGATGAATCAGCGAGTTTTCAGCTGGGTTGATGGATTTCAGCCCTGAAGTGTTAGAGTCGGCTATCCGCTTATCCTTTTAATGGTAAAGCTCTGAGATGATGAACCTCCCATGCCTCCCATGCCGCCTCCCATGCCGCCACCCATACCGCCTCCCATACCACCCATTCCACCACCCGTACTTCCTTTAAGTTCTCCCTGCCATGTGCCTGATTGGTATATGAGCACAACTGGTAATAAGTAAAAGAAAAAGACTTACAAACAAGGCGTAGATTTTCATATTTGTACTCCTTTTTTGGGATATTAAATGCAAAATCTAATAGTTTTTGATAAGGTTTATTTCAAGGCCACTCGATTATATAGAAGTGCCTTAAGCGGATCAAGTAAAATCCCGGCTATCGTATCATCTTCCTGTCCAAACTCCTGTACTGGATTGCTTCTGCTATATGATCTGTTTTGATCTGATTGCTGCCTTCAATATCGGCTATACTTCTTGATATCTTGAGTATCCTTGAGTGTGCCCGGGCACTTAATCCCAGTTTTTCCATTGCCGTTTCAAGGAGCCTGTCCGACTCCGAATCGATTTCACAGAACTTTCTTATATGCCTGCTGCTCATATCCGAGTTTGTATGTATCTTCATCCTCTTAAATCGTTCAGCCTGTATCTTTCTGGCTCTTTTTACACTCTGAAGAATCTCATTGGACGATCTTCCTGATTCTTTTGTAGAAAGGTCCTTATACCTGACCGCGGGGACATCCATGTGAATGTCTATCCTGTCCATGAGCGGTCCCGATATCTTGGAACGGTATCGCTGTATCTGCAGGAATGAACAATGACATTCACGCTTTGTGTCGCCAAGAAAACCGCACATGCACGGGTTCATTGCCGCTACAAGCATAAAGTTGGCGGGATATGTTACCGTTGAATTAGCCCTGGTAATTGTAACATATCCTTCTTCCATTGGCTGTCGCAGGACTTCAAGAACGTTTTTTCTGAATTCCGGTGTTTCATCCAGGAAAAGAACTCCATTATGGGCCAGGCTAACCTCCCCGGGCTTAGGATTCTGCCCTCCGCCGATTAAACCGGCATCGGACACGGTATGATGGGGTGCCCTGAAGGGCCTTGTTGTAATAAGTCCCTTTCCATCCGGCATAAGCCCCATCACACTGTATATCTTTGATGTTTCCAGTGCCTCTTCAAATGAAAGATCGGGAAGAATTGTATGAATGCGCTTGGCCAGCATTGTCTTTCCGGTCCCT
Source organism: Thermodesulfobacteriota bacterium (assembly GCA_042573485.1). GTDB lineage: Bacteria > Desulfobacterota > DSM-4660 > Desulfatiglandales > HGW-15 > JAAZBV01. Next base: position 19,600 of record JBHPCX010000038.1, read on the forward strand.
GGCGGACCTACCATAATGATATTATGATTTCCCGCTGCAGCGATCTCCATGGCCCGTTTTACATTGTCCTGTCCTTTTACATCACTAAAATCGATCTGATTGTTTTTATTTTCGAATAATCCTTTGAAATCTGTTTTATAGGGATTTATCTCTCTGAAACCGGAAAGTACCTCCACGAGTCTGGATAGCGTATCTACCGGAAAAATATCCGGACCTCTTACTACCGCGGCCTCGGTTGCGTTTTCAGCAGGGAGGAATATACCCTTAATGTCCATTTTTTTTGCCTCAACAGCTACAGGTAATACCCCTTTTACGGGACGAATAAGACCGTCGAGGGACAATTCACCCATAATCAGGTATTTATCTGATATATCGGGTACTACTCCGGTCGCGGTCAAAATACCTATTGCCATAGGCAGATCAAATGCCGAGCCTTCCTTTTTTATATCAGCGGGGGCGAGATTTACAGTAATCCTGTCAGCAGGGAACTGGTAACCGGAGTTTTTTATTGACGCCTTTACTCTTTCCTTGCTTTCACGCACAGCACCTTCGGGAAGGCCTACCGTGGAAAAAGCGGGAAGTCCCTGGGAAATGTCAATTTCCACTTCAACTATATAGGCATCGATTCCTATTACGGCGCTGCTCAATATCCTGGCGATCATGGGGTACCCTCCGCAAACAATGATTGGTTTAATAAAAAACAAAATAGTGAGGATGTTTCAAAAAGTCATTTCCAGGGGCACTATTGTAAGGGCACAATGCACTTGTCCCGTTATAGCCCTGAGTTTTTCAACTCTTTCAAGACCGTGAGTTCCTCGATTTGCTCGGGACCATGAGCTTGTCGAATGGGCAACGGCGGACCGTACCTCTACCAATAGTGACTGGACTCTATTAACCAGGATTCCTCATCCACCACACTTTTAGCAGGAGCCAGAACTGACAAATCCCATATGGCTATGTAAACAGGAGCTATAAAACAAGCTCATATTTATAAATGTTATCAGGAAAATGCATTGGCTCTATCAGGTTAAAGAGATGCAAAAAATATACCGCGAGTTTGGCGCCCTGAGCCTTTTTAAATATGTCAAGGAGAAGTTCTTGGAACGGCACAGCAGCTGAAAGCTGGTTTTTTGGGGAGCATTAAATCATCTTTACATTTAATATCATTGGTGATAAACAATTAAGTTTATTTAAAGTTAGTACCTGAATTTTGCAGTAAATATCTATTACGGCTTTCGGCGCCTCACTGCTAAATCCGGTGTAAGTTCAGGTAGTAATAAAACTAAAATTATAAAGGAGCATTAAATGGCACGTATAACAGTAGAAGACTGCCTCAAAAATGTAAACAATAGATTTTCTCTCATTCATATGGTCGCCAAGAGGGTAAGACAGCTGAGAAAAGGGTCTGAGCCTACAATTGTTTCAAAAAACAGAGACATTGTACTATCTCTGAGGGAGATTGCCTCCGGGAATATCTCCAAGCAAACCGAGGAGGAAGCAAGATTTCTCAGTGAGGGCCAGATGGATATCATTCCGGAAGAAGTGTCAGAGGAAAGTGCTGGTGCTGAAACGGAAGACAGTGAGGAGTCCAAGGTAGAATAAGATGGATAAAAGAGATTACTATGAGATCCTTAACGTTTCACGTGAGGCGGGTGATGATGAAATCAAAAGGGCTTATAGAAAAGTTGCAATGCAGTTCCATCCTGACAGGAATCCAGGGGATAAGGAGGCTGAAGAAAAGTTCAAGGAAGCTTCTGAGGCTTATGAAGTCCTCCATGACAGGGAAAAAAGGCAGATATACGATCAATATGGACATGAAGGCCTTCAAGGTTCCGGTTTTAGCGGCTTTAGCGGCTTTGATGATATTTTTTCAAGTTTTGGTGATATATTCGAAGACTTCTTTGGATTCGGTACTGGCGGCAGGCGAAGGAACAGGCCTGTAAGGGGCAATAATCTCCGTTATGATATGGAATTAACTCTTGAAGAGGCCTTTTCTGGAAAAGAAGAGGGAATAGAGTTTAAAAAATGGAGTTCCTGTGATACCTGCGAAGGCACAGGTATTACCCCAGGACATGAGCCTCAAATTTGCGCTACATGCAATGGAAACGGCCAGGTAGTGCGTTCACAGGGATTTTTCCAGATAAAAACAACATGTCCATCATGTAGCGGCTCCGGTAAATTGATAACCGATCCATGCAATGATTGCAGCGGAAACGGCAAGGTGCAGGTCAAAAGGAATATTAATCTGAAAATACCACCGGGAGTTGATACCGGGTCACAACTGAGATTGCGCGGTGAAGGTGAAGCTGGAGAACTTGGCGGCCCGCCTGGTGATTTGTTTGTTGTGCTTCATGTGAAGGAACATGAGTTGTTTAAGCGTGAAGGAGAACATCTCCTTTGTGAAGTGCCAATAAGTTTTGTGCAGGCAGCACTGGGTGATACATTTGAAATTCCGGTTCTGGGAGATGAAGAAACACATGAACTTGAGATACCAAAGGGGACTCAGCCAGGTGATGTGCTCTCTGTCTCAGGGAAGGGAATGCCCAGTCTCAGCAGGAAAAAGAGAGGCCAGCTTCTGGTTAAGCTGAATGTCAAAATTCCTGAAAAGCTCAGTACCCGCCAGAGAGAGTTGCTTGAAGAATTTGCGGAGTCTGAAGGAGCAAAGATCAGTCAGAAAAAAAAGAAAAAAAGAAAACTTTTCGGCTAGGTAAAACCTAAAGAAATTTATATAAAATATGTAGTTGATTTTGGAAAATTACTGAACACCATCAAGGTGTTAGATGCAAGGCACCGAGGAGCGACGACTGAGGCGTATAAACAATACGCCGCAAGGAGAAGCGATCGAAGGTAACCTAGCAGACTTGTCTCGCCGTAGCTTTTAAGCGAAGGCGGATGATATTTTGATGGTGGATCAGTAGATAAAAAATAATTGATTTTTAAAAAATTAGTCTATAAACTCAAAATTTACATAATTTTAGCAGGGAGTAACGGTAATAAGTCATGTTAAAAAAGAAACAATTAAATTATTTTAAAAAACTTCTGACTAAAAGGCTTGATGATCTCATAATTGAAGCGAGCAGGACAGTTAGCGGAATGAGTGATCTCAAGGAAAACATGCCTGATCCGGCTGACAGGGCCACTCTCGAATCCGATAGAAATTTTACTCTTAGAATTCGTGACAGGGAAAGACGTCTTATCGGCAAGATTAAGGAGGCGCTTGAACGCATAGAAGACGGTACATATGGAATTTGCGAATCCTGTGAAGAGGATATTTCTGAAAAAAGACTAAAAGCCAGGCCTGTAACAACTTTATGTATAGACTGTAAAACAAAACAGGAAGATGAGGAAAAGCTGAAAGGTATATAGTCTTATTTTCATTCCCCAGATGTTAAGATCAGCCGGAGCGGATAGCCTTGCCCGGCTTTTTTTGTTCCGGACCTTTAATATTTTGTTATATTATAAAATTATATCCATCCATAAAATAATTACTAATGGATAGAGCTTTTAGCTTTAATCTACACCCCCCGTGAAGGGAATATGTATAGGTGAAGAATGTCTGAGATTATCCACAGGGAAATAATCACTACCCACACAAACGCAGACTTTGATGCGTTATCATCCATGGTTGCAGCGAAAAAGCTGTATCCTGATGCAACTATTGTTTTCCCCGGGTCACAGGAAAAAAATCTCAGGAATTTTTTTGTCCATTCATTGTCGTACCTCTTTAATTTTGTAAGGCTAAAACAGATCGATCTGAATGCTGTTGAGAGGCTTATTCTTGTTGATACAAGGCAGAGAGACAGGGTGGGCAACTTTGCCGAAATACTGGATAATGAAGCAATTGATATCCATATATACGACCACCACCCGGAATCAGATGATGATATCAGAGGAAGCCTTGAGGTTATAAAACCGCTGGGCTCTACTACAACGATTCTTACCGAGGTGATAAAGGAAAAGGGCTTTGAATTAACACCTGATGAAGCGACTATAATGTCCCTTGGTATCCATGAAGACACCGGGTCTTTTACTTTTTCATCAACAACTCCCAGAGACCATATGGCCGCGGCCTGGTTAATTGAACAGGGGGCGAACCAGAATGCTGTGGCTGATCTTCTTACAAGAGAACTGACTACTGAGCAGGTCTGGATATTGAACGACCTGATTCAATCAGCTGTAAGAACAGTATTTGACGGAATTGAAGTGGTTACTGCCAGGATAATCAGGGAAGATTATATCGGTGATTTTGCTGTCCTTGTACATAAGTTTATGGAAATGGAGAATCTCCAGGTCATCTTTGCACTGGCCCAGATGGAGGACAAGATATATCTTGTTGCAAGAAGCAGGGTTGATGATGTGAATGTGGCCGACATCGCGATTGACTTTGGAGGAGGAGGGCATCCGCAGGCCGCTTCAGCTACAATCAGTAAAAGGACTCTAATACAGGTGGAAAAAGACCTTCAGAGGATTATAAGGGACAGGATTAATCCAGGAAAGACCGCCAGGGACATGATGACATCCCCTGTGATTCAAATCCTTCCTGAAAAGAGTGTAAAAGAGGCGTCTACCATAATGACGAAGTACAATATTAATGTACTCATGGTCGTCACCAGGGAAGGGGAATCCCTGGGATATCTCACAAGGCAAATAATGGAAAAAGCGGTTTATTTTAACCTGGGTCATATACCGGTAAAGGAATACATGAATATTGATTTTTCCGTAGTCAAACCGGATTCGCCTCTCAGTGAAGTCAAGGAACTTATAATCAATAATAAACTGAGGGTTCTTCCGGTTCTGGATAAAGGTGTCCTGGCCGGAGTGATAACCCGGACTGATCTTATGAACATACTTGTGGGTAAAGTAATTCCTGATTATCTAAATGACTCTTCCCATAGTCCAAATTTATCAAAAAGCAAGAACCTTGCACCTGTATTTAAAGAACGTATTCCCGGCAACGTCAATTCAATTTTAAAGGAACTTGGAAAATGCGCGGACGAACTCGGCTACAACGCGTACCTGGTAGGCGGATTAGTGCGGGATATTATCCTGAAACGTGAAAATCTTGATGTGGATATCGTTATTGAAGGTGATGGAATTAAATTTGCGCAGGAGTACGCAAAAAATAGTGATGTCAGGGTAAGGAGTCATAAAAAATTCGGGACAGCAGTCATTATCTTTCCTGATGGATTCAAAGTCGATGTGGCTACAGCGCGTCTTGAGTTTTACGAGACACCGGCCGCTCCGCCGACTGTGGAAATAAGCTCTTTGAAACTGGATCTTTACAGAAGAGATTTTACTATAAATACACTTGCCGTAAAACTTAACTGCAGGGAATATGGAACTTTAATAGATTATTTCGGAGGTCAGAAAGACCTGAAAGAAAAGGTAATAAGAGTTTTGCATAATCTCAGTTTTGTGGAAGATCCGACCAGGGTTTTACGGGCAGTACGTTTTGAACAGAGGTTTGGATTCCAGATCGGCCGTCTGACCATGTCGCTGATTAAAAACGCTGTTGATATCAATTCTTTCAAAGATCTTTCAGGAAGAAGACTTTTTATGGAACTGAAATTGCTCCTGATGGAAAGTGATCCTGTAAAGGCTATTGAAAGGATGGATAAACTTGATTTGATACAGTTTTTATCTCCATCAATAAATTATGATTACAGATTGTCAAAACTATTGAATAATATTAAGGATGTAATTTCCTGGTTCAGCCTGCTTTATCTCGAAGAATCCTTTGATGCGTGGAAGACCTACTGGTATGGCCTGACTTCGAACATGGACGCGGAAAATGTAAATGATCTGGCCTCAAGGCTTATGATGAATGACCTGGAAAGCAGAAAAATAATTAACCAGTCCGTGGACACCAGTTCTTTACTTGACAGGTTGTTCAGGAAGAAAAGTAATAATAACTATAGCATCTATACATTGCTTTCACAATATGATACAGAATTCCTGCTTTATATTATGGCAAAGGCTAATAATGAAAATATAAAAAAGTTAATATCCAATTATTTCACTAAATTGAAGGGTATAAAGGTGAGTCTTAAAGGGAGAGACCTCAAATCATTGGGATTCAAACCGGGCCCCTTATATAAAGAGATTTTTGAACGCCTCCTTGAAGCAAGGCTTAATTATAAAGTAAGCAGCAGAAAAGAAGAATTGAGTTTTGTAGCTGAAAAATTTCAAAAGGAACTGAAATCAATTCACCCTGTTAAATCCGCATAGCGGGCTGCGAAGCAGCATTTAACAGGGTAAACAATTAACAATGATCAATAACCAATTACGGATAACTAATAAAGGAAATCATTAATGAAGAAAAGAATTGTCAGCGGTATGCGACCAACCGGAAAAATGCACCTGGGCCATCTTCACGGTGCTCTTAATAACTGGAAAACTCTGCAGCAGGATTATGAATGTTTCTTTTTTATTGCTGACTGGCATGCCCTTACAAGTGAGTATGCCAATACGGAAATAATTAAAGAATCAGTATATGAAATTATTAAAGACTGGGTATCAGTCGGCCTTGACCCGCAAGAATCAACATTTTTCATCCAGTCGGAAATAAAGGAACATACAGAGCTCCACCTGGTTTTTTCAATGATTACACCCTTGCCCTGGCTGGAGAGAAATCCAACATATAAAGAGCAGTTAAAGGAATTGACCCAGAAGGACCTGTATACATATGGCTTTTTAGGTTACCCGGTCCTGCAGGCTGCTGATATACTCATATACAAGGCTAATGGCGTACCTGTTGGGGAAGACCAGGCCCCGCATGTTGAACTCACGAGAGAAATAGCAAGGCGTTTTAACCATCTATACAAAAGAGATGTATTTCCCGAACCGGCTACACTGCTTGCGCCCACTTCAAAAATACTGGGCCTGGATAGGAGGAAAATGAGTAAAAGCTATAACAACTCCATTTTTTTAACCGATTCGGATGATGAAATTCTCTCAAAGACCGGACAGATGATTACCGATCCCCAGAGGGCGAGAAAGACAGACCCTGGAAATCCTGATATTTGTAATGTGTTTACTTTTCATGAAATATACAGTCCCGCAGACATCGTAAGTCAGGTCAATAATGAATGCAGGTCCGCGGAAATCGGTTGTGTGGACTGCAAAAAAATCATGGCGAAAAATCTGCTGGAAGCCCTTTTGCCTGTAAGGGAAAAAAGAAAAGAGCTTGACTCAAATGAGGAATTGGTAAAAGAAATTATTGACAATGGTAATAAAAGAGCGAAGGCTATCGCGGAAAGCACAATGTCAGAGGTTAAGGAAGTTATAGGGATTTAATCGAGTGGAAGAAAGAGAAGAATATAAAATAAAACTCGAAATATTTGAAGGTCCGCTTGATCTGCTTCTTCATCTTATACGGAAGAATGAGGTGGATATCTTTGATATACCGATAACCGTTATTACGGATCAGTACCTTGAATATATTGATATGATGAAGGCCTTTAATATAAATGTGGCCGGTGATTTTCTTGTCATGGCATCAACACTGATTCATATAAAATCAAGACTCCTTCTTCCTGAAACAGATCAGGCCGGTGATGAAGATGACCCGAGAGAGGAGATAACAAGGCCTCTCCTTGAATATTTACAGTTTAAAGAACTCGCGGGGGAGTTGTCAGAGAGGTCAATACTTGAACGTGATGTATTTAAACGTAGTCCGGTTAATGATTATTCTGATTTTGAACAGGAGGATGTCCCCCTTGATGTTAACCTTTTTCAACTCATGGACGCCTTTAAACGGATACTTGAAAACAATATCCCCGGCGCTGAAATTACCTACGAGGCTGACAGACTCTCTGTTAAGGACAGGATATCCTTTATACTGGACAGCCTGAAGGAGAAGACTACACTGTTTTTTAAGGAGCTGTTTAAAGAGGACAGGACAATCGCTGAATTCGTCGTAACTTTTCTCGCGGTCCTGGAGTTGGTGCATATTGGGCTTATAAAGGTCTGTCAACCTTCAATGGATAATGAGATACGCCTTGAGGCCCGTTTTGAAGATGATGAGGAAATTAATTATGAGCAAATCACTGAAGATGATAATTGAAGCACTTCTGTTTTCATCGGATAAACCGTTGTCAGATAAAGAGATAAAAGATTGTGTGCCTGACGCGGAGAGATCAGAGATAAAAAATTCTCTTAAGATCCTGCAGCATGACTACGATTCCCTTGACCGCAGCTTTTTGCTGAAAGAAGTCGCGGGAGGTTATCAATTCAGGAGCCGTCCCGAATATGGTTCATATATATTAAGAATGTACCAGAAAACTCCAAACAGGCTTTCAAAGGCCGCGATAGAAACACTTGCTATAATTGCCTATAAACAGCCCGTTATTCGGCAGCAGGTGGAAAGACTCAGGGGAGTCGATGTCGGAGGAATACTCAGGACATTGATGGAAAAGGGATTGATAAAAATAATGGGCCGAAAAGAGCTTCCCGGAAGACCCCTTATATATGGTACCACAAAGCAGTTTCTGGAAGTATTCGACCTCAAAGATCTATCTTCTCTTCCCAAACTGAAGGAAATAAAAGATTTTGCCGCTGATCAGTATGAGCCGACAACGGTGAACCATGAGGTTGATCAGGAACAGGATAGCGGTGATCAGGAAAGTTCCGCCATACCCGAAGATGAACCGGAGGAATCCCAAAACGGGGATGGAACAGAGAATTAACAGAATCCTTTCACAGGCCGGTGTTACATCAAGAAGAAAGGCCGATGAATTGATAAAAAGCGGCCGGGTCGTGCTTAACGGTCAAAGGGTTCTGGAAATGGGTGTAAAGGCCGAGTGGGGAAAAGACAGCATTAAACTGGATGGTAAGGAAATCCCCGGACCCATGGGCCGGATTTACATAATGCTTAACAAACCCTTTGGCTATATATCTTCCCTCAGTGACCCGGAAGGCAGACCTGTAATAACTGATCTGATAAAGGATATTCCCCGGAGATTATATCCGGTGGGAAGGCTTGATTTCGACAGCCTCGGTCTCCTTTTAATGACAGATGATGGTGACTTTTCCCACAGGCTTACCCACCCAAAATATCACATTCCGAAAACATACAAGGTCACGGTATCAGGAAATATTACGCATGAAACACTGGAAAATCTCAGGGAGGGTGTAAAGCTTGATGATGGTTTCAGCGGCAGCGCAAAGGCGGCCCTTGTAAAACAGACAGGAAACCGTTCAATAATAAGAATTACTGTCTACCAGGGAAGAAACAGGATGGTAAGACGCATGATTGAAGCAGTGGACTGCAGTGTCGTTCATCTGGTGAGGACCGGCTTTGGAAGCCTGGAAATTGGAAACTTGAAGGTGGGGGAATACAGGTATCTTTCAGAAGAGGAAGTAAAGGAGCTTAAGAGGTCGGTTGGGATTAAGGATTGATCTTAGCTTGTTAGGCTGAAGGCTATCAGGCTATTAGCAGAGTCATAAAAAAATAATCTGACAGGATGAACAGGATGTTCAGGATATTTTTTGTCTTTCCTGAAGAAAGACAAAAAGGAATCATTTAAAAAAAACAATAATCAAGGCAACGCCATTCGTCATTCCCGCGAAAGCGGGAATCCATTTTTACGTCATTCCGAGGCTTGAGCGCGGAATCCAGTGATTTTATTTATCTCCCGCCATCTGGGATGTTTCTTTTCTATTTTCTTCTGGAAAATAGAAAATATAAATCCAAATAATCCTGTGAATCCTGTCAAATATGTTTTAAAGTTTTTGAATTTGAAACTTGGAACCTGGAATCTGAATTTTTGAATCCACCACAGGCGGCAACAACCCGCAAACAACCACCAGCAACCCGCCAACGACTCCCTCAAACATGATTCCTCAACTTCAATTCCAGCAGATTCGGATTCAGGTATGTCTGGTGCTTTAAATATACTTGGTCATACTTTCTGACATAATGATTGATAAGTGTTATAGGTACGATAAGAGGAACATTGCCCGTGGCGTACTCATCAATTACTCCAAGAAGCTCCTGTTTTTCATCCGGTGAAAGTACCTTTTTAAAATATCCCATCATATGCTGAAGCACGTTTTTATTTTTACTTGGTGTAGCTTTTAGCTTAAGAGCCTCGATCATATTTTTCTCATACTCTCTAAATGATTCATTAACCGATATTTTTTCAGTTTGAGCGACCATTTTCCCAATCAACCTGTAGTGCTTTTCACTGTGGGCCAGGAGTAGGAGCTTGTTTCTTGTATGAAATTCAACAAGTTTTCCAATAGACAGTTTCCCCTTTGTCAGATCCCGCCATCTTTTGAGCGTAAAAATTCTTTCAATAAAATTTTCTCTCAACAGGGGATCATGAAGACGTCCTTCTTCCTCTACAGGAATGAGCGGGAAGTGTGTAATGAACTCCTTTGCAAACAGACCCGTTCCTTTTTGTATTGGCGTTTCTTTTTCATTATATACCTTTACACGCTCCATGCCGCAGGAGGGGGATCTGCATTTGAATATAAATCCACGCAACTCTTCCTTTTCAAGTTCGTTAGCACGTTTCATAGACCACAGCTTCATTTTTCCGGTTATATCTTTTCTGTTTTTAATAGTTATGAGCCTGGGATTTTGAGGATCGCCTTCAAGCCTCATTGCTTCCCTCGGTATGCCCAGCCCGCATTCTGATTCAGGACATACCGGTATGTATTCCGCAAATTTCCCAAATGTGTCCCTTAAAAACCTGTCCAGTTTATGCCCGCCGTCATAGCGGACATTATTGCCCAGAAGACATGAACTGATTCCTATTTTAATGAGTGTTTCCATGATTTTGAGATCTTTGAATAATTTCGGTTTAATGTCAATTCAGCATTCCCTGGTTTTGTCATTTGCCGACTCGCCTGCCGTGTCCTGAGCTCTGGCGTCTGTCCTCCCTCCGCCATTAAAGATTTTAATCTGACAGGATGAACAGGATGTTCAGGATATTTTTGCCTTTCCGGAAGAAAGGCAAAAAAGTATCATCTTTTTAGAAAACAATAATCATGGCAAGGCCATTCGTCATTCCCGCGAAGCCTTTCGACGTTGCTCAAGGCCATGAGCCTGTCGAATGGGCGGGAATCCAGTGCTTCGTCATTCCCCGACTTGATCGGGGAATCCAGGGTTTTCTGAAGCCCCCAGATTAAGATTTGCTGGGGCAGGCTTCTCATCCACTCTTCGTAGCATTGCCATTGTGGTATAACAGCAAAAGATTTTCATAAACACACTTGTTAGATTTTATATCCCAGATTCTTATTCGTTAGGTGTAAGGCATGAGGGGTAAGGGA
>JBHPCX010000039.1:0-30290 GCA_042573485.1 Thermodesulfobacteriota bacterium
CCAGTGGAATAAAAAATATACATATTGATAAAAAACTTTTTGTCGCCATGGGTAACGGCGAGCAGATAGTTTCAGCCGGAGCGACTGTAGTAGAGGGCTCAGAACGTACCGATAGCGCTGTTCCAGAAGATAAAGGAACTAACACCCCTGATGAACGGCGTACCAATGATGATCGGCGAGTTAATGACGGTTTTGATCACCTGGCCAAAGGTGATCCTGAAAGGAGAAAGAAAGAGCAGAGGAAGCAGCAGGTATTACAGATTCAAAACGGAATAAACAGTATGCTCAAAGGTGATGACAAGGTCTTTTTAGATCCTGTAATAATGAAAGCTCTGCCACCAACAATATTACGAACCTTCTCTCAGGGAAAAGAAGAAAAGGCCTTAGCAATAATTAATAGATTATGCAAGGGACTGCTTAATAAAGAAGATAAAGTACGGGCTCAGGTCTCTGTGGTTCTGGCACATATAGTCATAAGATTTATGACGGATAATCGCCTAGATGAGATGGTAAAGCTTATGCCGGGATTTATAAAATGGATAAAGTATGAGACTATCGTTTCATCCGCCTATAAGCATATCTGCATTCAATTGAAAGGCGTAGCGTTAGATCTGATAGCAAACCACCGTCTTATCGAAGGAAATCAAATACTGGAACCATTCCACCTGATTTACTCCGGCAGTATAGAAATGCCTGAAGAGACAAAAAAAATAGCCGGAGAACTGCTTAAAGGAATAACCTCAAAGGATGTCTTTAACCTTCTACTCGATGAGCTCAAAAGGGAGGAAGATGATGTCAGAAAACAAGCGCTAAACACGCTCGTTTTACTGGCTCCATGGTCAACAAAATTTTTACTGGACACACTAGAGAAACTGCCCGAATCAGAGTTCCCCGGCAACCTGAAGGAAAAAATCCATTTACAGGAACATATCTGTACAGCGCTGGGACGAACAGGTTCCCAGGATGCCATTCCGGCACTCAACCTTATTTTAGAGAGAAAAGACCCTCTAAATACGGACATCTTTAATAAAGGAGTCCAGGATGCCGCCAAGAATGCCCTTGAGATGATAAAACAAGGGGGTGCCAAAAAGGATAAGGAAAAACCTCCCATTAAAGAAAAGGCTGAACCAGCTGAAGAAAAAAGTGAACCCGGTTCCCCGGAAATGGAACCGGCTGGCAATGAAGTGTCGGAACAATTAAAATCAGTGGACAATCACGTCAAAGAGGGAGATTTGGAAACCTCTGTCAAGTTACTATTTGACATGATAGTGGAATGCGCCAATAAAAAAGACTTTGAAAATGCCAACCTCCTGAGAGACAAACTCATGGAAGTAAATCCCATGGCATTGACTGAAATAGTCAAATCAGGCGAGGCTATTGAAGAAGCAAAGAGCGAAGCAATAGACCAGGATCATCTGAAAACCTGGAGTATATTATATGATAAACTGAACGAAGCGGAGACCCACACGCTATATTTCGCCATGAAATCAGCAGAATACAATGCTACCGAAACTGTTTTCCGACAGGGTGAATCAAATTCCAGGTTGTATTTCATTAACAAAGGAAAAATAAAACTGGTCACCAACGAGGATGGTAAAGAAGTTCTCATAAAAGAATTGGGGACCGGTGATATACTCGGGCAGGATACTTTTTTCTCACTGAGCGTTTGCACGATATCAGCCATCGCTATTTCCAGGGTTGAATTGGATTTCTTAGAAAAAGATATTGCGGCAAAATGGGAAAAAGATTTCCCCGGCCTGGTTCAGAAAATAAATGATCACTGTCTGAAACTTGAGAATACATCGGACGTGCTAAAAAAACAGGGCAAAAGCCGCAGAGTCCATGAACGTGTTAATATTTCGGGCAGAATTTCCATACAGGTTTTAGACTCGTCAGGATCACCTACAGGAGATTCGGCAGCTGGAAATCTCGAGGATATATCCGTGGGAGGCGTGTCATTCTATATCAAGACCTCAAAAGAAAAGGCCGACAAGATGTTTCTTGATCAAAAGGTAAATATAAAGTTTAATATCAAAGCAGATGATACGGAACATAAAGTAGATCAAAATGGCATGGTAGTTGGTGTGATTCCTCACCTCTATGAATACTCCGTTCACATCAAATTTGACAATTTGTTGGATGAAAAGATATTCCAGGATATCAAGGAATCTGCAAGTTCAGGAGATGAGGAACTGGATATTTTAATTGACACCTGATCAGCCGGCCAATTGAACGCGCAGGATAAGCCCTAACACATGTATTATAATGTAAAATAATTAAACAAGGCACTGATCATCAATCTTTAAGGGAGTAAATCAATGGCAGATTCAAACACTCAGGAAATGGCTATTGAGGCAATTGTTATTTTAAACGCGGCATTCACTAATATACGCCTATATCCTCCCACAAGTGACATGATAGGCAACACGGTTAACCGCGCCTATTCTATTTTCCAGGACATATTTAATCAAGATGACTCGGTAGTTTTTGCCGAATCTGAAGGAAACCTTATAATCTCCGGGCAGGTCCTCAGCGAAGCAGATAAGAAAAAACCCCAGATAATCGCGTTTACTAAATTAATGCTCTCTCTCTCCATTAAAAGTATGTCCTTTGACAAGGGATTACAAAAAGAAGAGATCCTGTCCTTTCTTGAAGTTGTGAGCAAGAAGCCTGAGGACTTTGAAAAAGAAGGCGGTGTTTCTGAAGTTATGATTACCAGTGGAATAAAAAATATACATATTGATAAAAAACTTTTTGTCGCCATGGGTAAAGACGAGCAGATAGTTGCTGCCGGGGCGACTGTGGTAGAGGATTCAGAAGCTGTCAATGGAGCTGTCCCGGAGGAGAAGGAAACTGATCCATCTGATGACCGGCGCACAGGTGTAGACCGGAGAGTTGATGACGGCCTGGACCATCTGGCAAATGGTGGTCCTGAAAGGAGGAAGGAAGAGCAGAGGAAGCAACAGGTATTACAGATTCAAAACGGAATAAACAGTATGCTCAAGGGCGATGACAAGGTCTTTTTAGATCCTGTAATAATGAAAGCTCTGCCTCCGACAATATTACGGACTTACTCACAGGGGAAGGAGGAAAAGGCTTTAAAGATAATTAACAGATTATGCAAGGGACTGCTTAATAAAGAAGATAAAGTGCGGGCGCAGGTCTCTGTAGTCCTGGCACATATCTGTATAAAGTTTATGAGGGATAACCGTATAGATGGAATGGTAAAACTTATGCCGGGACTTATAAAATGGATAAAGTTTGAGACTATCGTTTCATCCCCCTATAAGCATATCTGCATTCAATTGAAAAGCGCGGCATTAAATCTGATCTCAAACAATAGGGTTGCCGAAGGAAATCAAATACTGGAGCCATTCCACCTGATTTATTCCGGAAATATAAGTATGCCGGAAGAGATAAAAAAGATATCCGAAGAATTACTCAAAGGCACAGCTTCAATGGACCTCTTTAACAACCTGCTCAATGAGTTTGGTAAAAGTGAAGATGATATCAGTGATCAAGTGATAAACACATTCGCTTTTATGACTCCCTGGTCAACAAAATTCCTGCTGAAAACCCTTAAGGAACTGCCGGAGTCCGAATCACTCGGAAACCTGAAGGAAAAAGTCCTGCTGCAGGAGCATATTTGCACCGCGTTGGGCCGAACAGGCTCCCATGATGCCATTCCATTACTCAACCTGATTCTGGAAAGAAAAGATCCTCTAAACACGGACATCTTTAATAAAGGGGTCCAGGATGCTGCCAAGAACGCCCTTGATATGATAAAACAGGGGCCTGATAAAAAAGGTGAAGCAAAAGCCCCCCCTGAAGAAAAGACGGAACAACCCGATCCGGCAGATAAAGCTGTATCCGGGGAAACAGAATCAGGGGACAACGGATTGTCTGAACAATTAAAATCAGTGGACAAATATGTCAATGAGGGAGACACGGAAACTGCCGTTAAATTACTGTTTGACATGGTTGTGGAGTACACCGGAAAGAAAGACTTTGAAAATGCCGATCTCCTGAGAGATAAGCTCATGGAGGTAAATCCCATGGCATTGACTGAAATAGTTAAATCAGGTGAGGTTATTGACGAAGCCAGGAGCGAAGCAATAGACCCGGATCGCCTCAAAGCCTGGAGCGAAATATATGATAAGCTGAATGACTCGGAAACACAAACTCTTTACTTTGCTATGAAACCGGCAGAATACGACGCGGGCAAGACTGTTTTTAATCAGGGCGAATTAGATTCCAGGCTGTATTTCATTAACAGCGGAATGATCAAACTGATCTTTAAAAAGGATGATGAAGAAATTCTCATTAAAGAACTGGAAACAGGTGATATATTTGGACAGGAAACCTTTTTTGCTATGACCGTTTGTACAGTATCAGCGGTAACGGCTACCAGGGCAGAATTGGAATATTTAGAAAAAGATACTGTTACAAAGTGGGAAAAAGATATCCCCGGCCTGATTCAGAAGATCAACGACCATTGCCTGAAACTTGAAAAGGCATCTGAAATACTCAATAAAAAAGGCGAAAACCGCAGGACGCATGAACGGGTTAATATTTCAGGCCAGATTTCGATACAAACCCTGGACTCAACAGGGTCACCCGCTGGAGAACCCACAAAAGGAAGCCTGGCGGATATATCAATGGGAGGAATATCCTTTTTTGTTAAAACCTCAAAAGAAAGAGCTGAAAAAATATTTCTTGACCAAAAGGTAAATGTCAAGTTCAGCGTTAAGGCAGGTGATTCAAAACAGGAAATGGATCAAAAGGGAGTGGCCGTAGCTGTACTCACCCATCTCTACGATTATTCCGTTCACATAAAATTTGATAACCTGCTGGACGAAAAAACATTCGAGGATATTAAGGAATCAGCAGGCTCGGAAGATGAGGAACTGGATATTTTAATTGACTCTTGATCCGCTATCCCATAGAACCGACCTCTTAATAATTTAACTGATAATAAACTCCTGCACTAACTGTGTATCGGTACCAGCCCTTGCCCTATTTACATGCCTGCAGGTTGGTTCCAGTCTGCCGGGGCGGAATTATTTACTGATTAATTTAGAAATGGATAAAAGCAGCGATAAAAAAGAAAGCCCCGAATATTTAAGAGTGAGCCTGGCAGCAGCCATGACACTTGGATTTAAAAAAGGTCTTTTCTATCGGGATGCCCGGCTATACTGCATAAATCTGCTTCTTACATATTGTGAAGGATGCTCTGCAAGGTGCTCCTACTGCGGGCTCTCAAACAATCGCCCCGGCACATATGACAAAAAAAGTTTTATCAGGGTAAAATGGCCTCAATACAGCCTGGATGAAATTATTGAAAGGATATCAGGCAGGCATGACAGGGTAAAAAGAATATGTATTTCCATGATAACAAACAAAAGATCAATCAAGGACACAAAAGATATTTGCATGAGACTCGGGTCCTCTTTTGATATCCCTGTATCATTATTGATATCACCCTCATTATTAAAATATGAAGACCTTGTAGATTTTAAATCTTCCGGTGCTGATAAAATCGGTGTGGCCATAGACCTTGCAACAGAGGATCTTTTCGACAAATACCGGGGAAAAGAAGTAAAAGGTCCCCATAAATGGAAAACCTACTGGAAATGCCTTGAAGATTCTATATCGGTTTTTGGAGAAGGAAATGCCGGCGCCCATTTCATGACAGGTATGGGTGAAACAGAAAGAGAAATGTGTGAAGCAATTCAGAAAGTAAGGGATATGGAGGGACGGACCCACCTGTTTTCATTTTTTCCTGAAGCCGGTTCAATGATGTCCGAGCACTCGGTACCACCTATGGCACAATACAGGAGAATTCAGATCGCGAGATATATCATTGATAACAGGATAGGGCATGCAGACCATTTTTCCTTCAATAAAAGCAGCCGGATAATAAACTTCGGGCTGACCGATAATGAGCTGGAAGATATTATTAATACCGGAGAAGCATTCAGGACAAGCGGATGTGAAGGATATGACGGCCAGGTGGCCTGTAACAGACCCTTCGCTAATTCACGGCCGGGCCCTGAAATGAGAAATTATCCATTCAAACCTGAAGAAAAAGACATTGCCAGGATAAAAAATCAATTGACTGCCGGCCAGGTTTTTAAAAACTTAATTGACTCAACCGCGACCAATGGAAACTGAAAATAAAAATGACCTTTTTATAAAATTTTTTAAAAGGACACAAAAGAACCTGGAACCGGACTATACGGTTATTATGACAGGAGAACCTTCCCCTCTTCATGACCTTGCAAAGGAATTTAAAAGGCTGCACCCTGAAAAGGAGGCCCATTCTGATATTTTCATATCAAGGATAACTGATCCCGCGGGACAGATGACCAGGGTATCGCCTAAACTATGGATTGAAATCGAGGCAATAGCTAGGCTCCTGCCTGATACAGTAATGAAAATCCTCCTTGATGAACGTCTGAGAATAATCCTAAATGACGGAGACGGGAGCTATTACGATCCGATAAAAACTACAATAAGCCTTAAGGGCGCACAGGATTTTATTCACGAGATAGGCCATCATATCTGGAACACTTACCTGATAAAAAATAATGAAGAAGAAAAGAGAACGGCTGTAAACAGCTCATCCATAAGAAATACTGAAACCAGGCAGCAGCTTCCACTTGAATTAATTCCGGACAATCACAAAAAATACGCTGAACTGGTCGGAGCATGGTCAGGTCAATTTTTAATTGATCCTGAAAAATCAAAAATCAGCAACAGGAAGAATGATCTTGAAGAGCATTTTGCCCGCAATCTTGATCTTTTAATGAGAGGAAGACCCCTGGATGTTACATTATCTTCAAAAGGGGGAATTGATGGCTTATTAGAGTTCTATATAAATACGGGGATTTCTGATGAAAAACATTCATACCTTTATAAATATCTAGTCAAGAACATATGTGGTGAAACAGGTCTCAATAAAATTAAACCTGAAAAAGCCGTTGATGGCACAGTTCTGGCCCGGGACGAATTATTCACATACCATATCAACAGGATTACATTTGAAACAGGCAAAAAACCGGACAGCGTCTCACAAATAGCCCTGGCTCTTGACCTCACTAAAGACTTTGTTGATTTTTGCATCTCCCGAAAAGAGCTGGCCAAACTTGGAGAAGCACTTGACCAGAAAGGGATTACCACAATAGATCATCTTCTCTAAAAAGGAGTCATAAATGAGTTTAAAAAACTTATTTTCCTCTATTCAATTTCGAGCTTATTCAACATTTTTTCTTATATTTACAGTTCTCTTATGTCTGACTATACCTTGTGTAAATAGCCAAAATAAAAAAATAAAAATTTCTCCCAAAAGAATATTATTTGTCGGGAATAGCTATACATTTTTTGAAAATATGCCCAATATAGTTACTGCAATGGCTGAGAAGAAAGGAATCTCTCTTACTATACATACAAGCACAGCAGGTGGAGCTACACTTGAAAACCATTGGAAAGATGAGAGAAATCTAACTACAGTACAAATGATAGGAACAGGGGATTATGATGCTGTTGTTCTACAGGATCAAAGTCTTCGGCCCATTTTGGAACCGGAAAAAACATTAAGGGATATTGAACTTTTCTGCGCGCATATCAGGAAAAGCGGAGCCATTCCTTACTTGTTTTTAACATGGTCCAGGGAAAAAAGTCCTCAAACACAAGAAGAGTTAAATAAAACATTTTTTCAGGCTGCTCGCATGAATGATGTCAGAGTCGTACCTGTGGGTATTGCCTGGAAACTGGCACGAAAGTTGCGGCCGGATATACAACTTTATATCCAAGATGGGAGTCATCCATCAAAATTAGGAGCCTATCTCTCAGCTTGTTTATTCTTTGCCATACTCACTGGCGAAAGTCCAGAAGGTCTAACGAATGCCCCAATGACAACTGACAAATCCAGAGAAGCTATTATGCTAATGCGGATCAACCAACAAGACGCGGCGTTTTGTCAACGCGTCGCTACACAGGCAATAAACATGTATTTATCTGAACAAGAGCATCTACATTGACCGGGTGGTTAAACGCCGCCCGGCTGGTTATTTTTAACGTTAGACAGACATTTAGGAGTACGAACAGTGAACGTGGAATGCTACGAGAACCTGCCTGATTACATGCCTGTAGATGAGGTTGCTCAATGTTTTAAACGGCTGTTGCGCGAATCTGGAAAACCCGGAGTTGATCCGGAATCGGTATTCGAGGCACTCTGGTGTCTTGCGGATCGTCAATATCACACTTACGAAAGACTATGCCAAGAGCTTCGAAATCAGATTGAGCAGTGGATCAGCGTCCACTGGCAACCGACACCGGAGAACGTAGATTACATAGGGATGATTGCAGGTGGGATTGGATTACCGGGGGTCATTCCTGTCCTTGAGTCCTCGCTTTCTGAAGAGATGAGCGACGACCTTCGAAGTGAGTTTGAAGAAGTCTTGGAAGCGATTCGAGAGCATATCAACGATCCTTATTGGGATCTCAGATCATTACGTTCCGACTCACAGCAAGATAATGGCGCGATCGATGGAAAAAGCATATCAGGCTGGTCTTTGCCTCTTACGTGGATTCTTGTCGTTATTGTGGCTTTGGCTGTTGTGGTTCTGGGAGTAGTCGTTCTGGGATAGGCAGCCATCTAACAACTACATGAACCTGACAGGCCTTGTCGATCACGGCGCCTGCTTGGCAACCGCCGCGGGGCCTGCGCCTGCAGGTTATGCTGATGTTATAACAATTCCGCGGCTGACATAATGTCAGGAACGACTTCCTCCTTGCCAATAGCCATTATGTGTACACCTTCACACATTTTTTCATCCTTGATTCTCTTTATCATTCGGCCCGCGATCTCGATACCCTTTTCAAGCTTTCTTCCCTTTGGTGCGCCATCCATTTCATCAATAAGGTTTTGAGGCACACTCACTCCAGCGACATTCTTGTTCATAAACCTTGCCATGGGCGCGGATGTTAAAAGAATAATGCCTGCCAGAATTTTAACCGGAAACTGCCTGGCATATTTCATGAACTCATTAAAATTATCAAGGTCATACACTGCCTGTGTCTGAATAAATTCAGCTCCAGCATCAATTTTTTTCTCAAACTTTATTAACTGCGGTTCAATGGGATTTGCTTCAGGTGTTACAATTGCCCCAGCGCAAAAGGAGACTGAGCCGTCCAGATCATTGTCTCCAAGGTCTTTTCCCTTTTCCATTCGGCGTATCATCGCCAGGAGTTGACTGGAATCCAGGTCAAACACACCTTTTGCCTCTTTATGATCACCAAGAACAACTGAATCGCCGGTGAGACAGAGCACATTATTGATACCCCTGCTCGATGCGAATAGAAGATCGGCCTGGAGAGCCATCCTGTTTCTGTCTCTACAGGTCATTTGAAGAATCGGCTCGCCTCCCATTTCCTTAACAAGGAGTGCCCCTCCCAGGGAGGGATATCTCATCACCGAACTCTGATGATCTGTAACATTCATTCCATCCACCTTGTCCTTTAATAACTCAATATGGTGGGTCAGTTTTTCAAGGTCAGTCCCTTTTGGCGGCGCGACCTCGGATGTCACAATAAATTTGTCTGATTCAAGGGCTTCTTTAAATTTGGAAGTCATGGTGCCTCCATTTTGAAATCAATATAGTCGTAGGGGCACGCTGCAGCGTGCCCTTAAAAATACATATTCCATAGATAGCAAGACCTGGGCACGGTGCGCCGTGCCCCTACCAGAATTCACCTTACATAAATATCTTCATTAAAAATACAGTTCTTCGGTGCTTTTCCGTGTACTTAATACAGCAGACCCTATACCTCTATTTCATATTTTCCAGGAGTTGGTTCTCCCTGATGGTTCCTTGGTTTCTGATACTTTTTCATAGAATCCAGTTTGCCCAGGGCATCAAGCCTTTCGTATATATTTGTCCAGGCGCAATCCTTTTTTGAGTCTATCTCGCAGCTGCCGTTATCGGTTCCACCGCAGGGACCGTTCACAAGTCCCTTATGGCAGGAAGTTACCGGGCAGATTCCTCCGGTCTCCCCTATGATACATGTCCCGCACTGGCTGCATATTTCATCATATTGACCAACATCTGTTTCCTTGCCAAGAAACATGGTATCAAGGGCCGGTATGACCATCTTTTCTATCTGTCGGGAAACATTCTGAACACCAAAGGCGCATGACATAATTACAAGCGCGTCAGCCTGTTCGATCTGCTGTCTGAACTCATTCATTGCCTCATTCGTCAGGTTGTCACAGGCTACAGGCAGTACAGTAGACCCTGTAACAAATTTTCCCTGCTCCGACAGGTAACCTGTCATGGCCGATACTTCAGGTTCTCCCCCCGTACACGTCAAAGTTGTACAGGTACCACACCCGATTATGAATACCCTGTCCATGCCCTCAAGAAGGTTGTTTATTTCATCATCGGATTTTTTCCTGGTTATTGACCTGATCATTGTTTTCCTCCTAACTCTTCTTCAAGATCACATCTGAGGCATCTGACAGCCTCCAGATGGGCATCATCCTCGGTCAGTCCTTTCTCTACTTCACGAAAATCCCTGACCCTCTCCTTTGCACTCTCGATTTTTTCTTTCATTCTCGGTCTTTCATCAACTACAACTGAATCCGATGCCAGCAGGTTATCTTCACCCATGGCGCTTTTTTCATCAGGAATTTCCAGCCTGCCCTTCTCGCCTCTCAGGTATTTATCAATGGCCAGTGCCGCTCTTCTTCCTGAGGCTATGGCCTTTATAACCGTGCTCGGACCTGTTATGAAATCACCCCCGGCAAATATCCCAGGGATATTGGTCACAAGACTATTCTCATCAACAGTCAAGCCTCCCCAGATGGCCCTTTCAAGACGCCTGTCCCTTGATAAAAAGGAAACATCCGGGGCCTGGCCGATAGATATAATAATGTTTTCAGCTTTTACTTCCTCTGTTGTATCCTCATCAACACTCAAATAGGATTTCCCTTCCTCATCCATTTCAGTACGGCTTCTCATAAACTCCATACCTGTTACACTGCCATTACTGTGGAGGATACGTTTAGGCGCCCACATGGTTTTAATTACAATGCCCTCTTCCAAAGCTTCATCAATCTCTTTTTCCCATGCGGGCATCTCTTCCTTTGTTCTCCGGTAGTAAATCTGCACGTCATCAGCACCCAGCCTTAACGCGGTTCTTGCCACGTCAATGGCCACATTTCCCCCTCCCAGGACAATAACCTTTCCCTTTATATCAGTTTCAATGCCCTGGGCTATGTCTTCAAGAAATTGAAGACCATAGAACAGGCCTGTTACATCCTTGTCTTCACCCAGTATGCCCATTTTTTTGCTGGACTGGGCCCCAGAGGCTATAAAGACCGCCTGATAACCTTCCTTGAGAAGATCGTTTACTGTATGATTTGCGTCTATGGGTGAATCATACAGAATATTTACTCCACAGCTCTGGATGTATTCTATCTCAGCTTTAATTACTTCCCTTGGTAAACGGAATTCCGGGATTGTCAGGGCAAGCATACCGCCGCCCACTGGCTGCGCCTCAAACACGGTAACATCATACCCCATGCCTGCCAGATAATAGGCACACGTAAGGCCGGCAGGCCCTGCTCCGACTATGGCCGTCTTTTGGTCCTTTGTTCTGGGAAACGGTTTTTCCCTTTTTGGTGTATGATCAAAAGAGTAGTCAGCTGCAAAGCGTTTTATGGATCTGATTGCTACCGGTTCATCCAGCTCTCCCCTCCTGCACTTGTATTCACATGGGTGCACACATATTCTTCCGCATACCGCGGGGAATGGGTTTCTCTCCCTTATTATTTCAACCGCCTTTTCATATTTCCCTGATGCTACTGCTGCCACATAGTTCGGCACATCAATTCCCGCGGGGCAGGCATGCTGACAGGGTGATATAACCATAGAATCGCAGGTAGCGCCGGCACACCGGTGCTCCGTGATATGGTCCTCATACTCCTTGAGAAAATATTTAAGTGTTGACAGTGCCGGCTTGGGTGCTGTCTGGCCCAGCCCGCAGAGAGAGGATTTAATTACTGTTTCACCTACCCTTTTTAATATTTCCAGGTCTTCTATTCTTCCCTGCCCTCTTGTTATCCGGGTCAATATCTCCAGCATCTGACTGGTACCCAGCCTGCACGGGGAGCATTTTCCACATGATTCCTCCTGGGTAAAGTTCAGAAAGTAACGCGCGATCTCTACCATACAGTTATTTTCATCCATTACGACCATGCCGCCGGAACCCATGATTGATCCGATTCTCTGCAGCGTATCGTAGTCTATCTGGAGATTCATATACTCAGCGGGGACGCATCCTCCGGAGGGGCCGCCCATCTGAACGGCTTTGAATTTTCTTCCCTTGGGAATACCGCCGCCGATATCATAAACAACTTCCTTTATAGTTACACCAATCGGGACTTCAACAAGCCCCGTATTATTGACTTTTCCAACAAGTGAAAAAATCTTGGTCCCCTTGCTGTTTTCAGTTCCAACCTGTGAATAGTAATCGGCGCCGTTATTTATAATTAAAGGCACATTTGCCCAGGTCTCCACATTATTGATGTTTGAAGGTTTATTATCCAGGCCGGATTGTGCCGGAAAGGGGGGACGCACCCTGGGCATACCCCTTTTTCCTTCAATAGAGGCTATGAGGGCTGTCTCTTCACCGCATACAAAGGCCCCTGCACCTTTTTTAAGAATCAAATTAAAATTAAATCCTGAATCCAGGATATTTTTCCCTAAAAGCCCAGCCTCTTTCATCTGCTCAAGGGCCTTGTTCAGGTGGTCAACAGCTATTGGGTATTCCTCACGTACATAGAGGTAACCTGTTTCTGCTCCGATCGCGTATGCACCAATAAGCATGCCCTCCAGGACAGAATGAGGATCACTCTCCAGAAGGGTCCTGTCCATAAAGGCACCCGGATCGCCTTCATCGGCATTGCAAATTACATATTTCGGGCTGCCCTGCGCTTCTCTGGCAAACCGCCACTTCAGACCTGTTGAAAAACCTGCTCCTCCCCTGCCCCTGAGTTTAGCGGTAATCACCTCTTCAATAACCTGCTCAGGAGTCATACTTGAAAGAGCTTTACTGATTGCACTGTATCCTCCTTCCGCAATATAATCTTTAATATCCGTGGGATCTATTTTCCCGCAGTTTGCAAGCACTCTACGGACCTGTTTTCCAAAAAAGGGGATATCTTTCTCACTCTTTATAGTTTCACCCCTTTCCGGGTCCTTATATAGAAGCTTCTCAATTGCATTCCCTTTAGCTATTGTACCACCTGCTATCTCTTCAGCATCATCAGGTTCAACCATATTATAGAAGATATCATCAGGTTCTATAACCATCACCGGTCCCTTTTCACAAAACCCCCTGCAGCCGGTCTTTTTAATTTCAACACTGCCTTCCAGTTTATGCTCAGTAACTTTCTTCTCCAGTTCATCAATAATCCTGAGAGATCCTCCCGCCCTGCAGCCCGTACTGCAGCAAACCTTTACGACCTTTTTACCTGGTTCCCTTTCTTTCAGGATTGTCTCCCTGATATTGTCCAGCTCGGGAATTGTTTTTATTTTTTTCATCAGACCGTCCTATAGGCAGTTATAATGATTTTTTATTTTCACTTTTGTATTCAGTTATAACGTTAATCAGTTTCGGTGGAGTCAATTTGCCGAAATATGTCTTATTTACCATCATGGTCGGAGCAAGAGCGCAGGCGCCAAGACATGCTGTTGTTTCAAGAGTAAACTGATAGTCCTGCCCTGTTTCCCCCTCTTCAAGGTTCAATTCTTTTTTCGTTAAATTCAGAATGCTCTTCCCTCCTTTTACATGACATGCTGTTCCGCGGCAGACCTTGAGCACATACCTGCCCTTTGGTTCCATGGAAAATCCCGAGTAAAAGGATACAACCCCCTGAACTTCACTGGAAAAAAGATTTAATTCCCTGGCAATCAGCTCAATAGCTTCGGGAGGAATATAATTGAATACCTCCTGTATTTCCTGAAGCAAAGGGATCAACGCCCACTTTTCTCCTTTTCTATCCTGTATCATTCTATTAAGTCTTTCCCAGTCAATTTCTTTGTGGTCATTCATATGTCATCTTTCCTTTAATTTTATTATTAAGGCCCCGACAGATTATAACCATTGATGAAGTGGTATACGGTATAAGGTTTAAGGTGTACGGTGAAATTTGTAGCACCTTATACCGTATACCTCGCACCGTATACCTTTTCACAATTATTACAGAGCATATCAGTTTGTTCATTCCTCAAAAAAACTTATATTTTTTCCAGCCTGACTTCACACACATTCCTGCAGGAAGGAACTTCGTTTTCAATAAAATTGAGATTCAGCAAATTCATGACATCATTATTATTAAATGCCATCGGAACAATAACAGTTCCCTCCTTTAAACTTTCATTAATTCTAACTTCTCTTTTTATTGATCCATACAATGATGATATGGCTACAGTATCAGTCTCTTCCAGAGCCATCCTCCTGCTATCAGCGGGAGAGATTTCCACCACACCATCATTAAAAAAGTTTTTTATCCTTTTTGAGTAACCGGTTCTTGTACCGCTGCCGAGATGATACCGTACGGGGCTAAGTACAGCTTTGAAGGGATATTCACTATTGAGTTTTTCTTCATGGGAAATCCCTTTCACTGGAATAAAAGGGATTAATTCTCCAACTTTTTTATCATTAAAGAGTTTTATATTTTCGTTCACCCTGATCCATGCTTGAGGATTATTTCCGTTTAGATCCGCGTACATGGAGACATTATAATTAATCTCGTTTCTGATTCTGTTAATTGTATCGTACCGCTTAGCTATTCCGGTCTTTTCCATTAAGCGGTCTATAATTTCCCAGTCGGGCATTGCTTCACCGGGAGAATCAACAACCGGGTTAAAGCACTGTATCCGGCCTTCCATATTTGTAAAAGACCCGCTCTTTTCACTGAAGGCAGCCCCGGGCAATACCACATCGGCCATTTCTGTCATCTCTGTTGTAAGAATATCCTGAACTACCAGGAATTCCAGGTTTTGGAGGCCTTTAATAACCCGGGGCGATTGGGGCAGACTGCGGACTGGATTTTCTCCCATAACATAAAGGGCCTTAAGATTTCCCTTTTCTGCTTCAAGTATCATTCGGACCATATCCAGCCCTGGGTCAGGAGACATACTTATCTCATATTTGCTTTCCCAGTACTTCCTGTTTACAGGATCCGCAAGAATCCCACGTCCCGGGAGCATATCAGGAACAGCTCCCATATCAATGGCACCTGCCTGATTACTCTCTCTGGTAACAATATATAAACCGCAGCCCACATCGTCCATGCTTCCTGTCATGAGGGCAAGATTGATTAAGGCATTTATGGTTGAATTATTTCCGGATCCTGTGGAGATGTCTTCTCCGATTACAAAGGCAATTTTTTTATTTTTCATCAAGGAAGCAGCATCATTAATAGTATCGGTATCCACACCCGTAATAAGGGAAGCCTTTTCAAAATTGAAATCAGCAAGATCTTCGGAAAGCAACTGGAAATCTTCTGTAAACTCACTGATAAAATCCAGGTTGCAAGATTTATCCCTGATGATTGCTGCTGAAAGGCTGTTTATCAAGTGGAGATCGGATCCGGGTTTTTGCTGCAGCCAGATTGATGAAAATGAAACCAGTTCTGTCCTTCTGCTATCTATTAGTATTACGGGGACCTTACCAAATCTTGACGCTCTCCGGATAAAATAGCCCGCGACCGGTGCTGACTGGGCAGGATCTACACCTATAATAAAAATGAGCTCAGCTTCTTCAAGCTCCTTTAATGGTTTAATACGATAGCCATTCCCGAGTCTTTTTTCCAGTGCTTTGGCAACCGGTGCAATAGACAAATATCCGCTGTTGTCGATGTTATGGGTTCCGAATACTTGTCTTGCCATTTTTTGAAATAGGTAGTTTTCTTCATTACTGCATTTTGAAGACCCAATAAATCCAATGCTCTGCGGACCATACTCTTTTTTAATGTCAAGGAGTCTTTCGGCGACATGTGAAAGGGCTTCCTCCCATGTTACCTTTTCAAATTTATCTTCTCTTCTTATCAGGGGATTTTTCAACCTGGCGGGACTTACAAGGTAATCATGGGCAAAATGCCCCCTTACACAAAGTGTGGATTTGTTCACACTGTCTGTTTCATGGGAAGGATTTACTTCTACTATCCGGGAATTGACTGAACCCATTTTGATCCGGCATCCTACACCGCAGAAACCGCATATTGTAACGCCCTCTTTTTGTGGAGAACCTGAATAGCCTGGGTCCTTTGTCATCAGGGCACCAGTGGGGCACAGAGACACACAGGTTCCACAGAAGGTACAATTTGATTCTTCAAGCGGCATTTCATGCAACGCAGCGGGTTTGGACTTTAATCCTCTAAGGTTGTAGTCAATAGCACCGATTACAACCATTTCATGGTCCGCGCGTATGCATCTGCCGCAGAGTATACATTTGCTTAGATCTCTTATTATAAAGGGATTCCCTGCCTCCAGGCCTGTGTAATGAGGCATGGGGTATAAATCAATATCACCTATTCCTAAATCGGCAGCTACTCTCCTCAGTTCACACCTGTTCCCCTGGCCGCACAGGATACAGGATTCAGGGTGATTGGCTATCATTAGTTTGATAATATCTGATCGATACTGCCTGATTAAAGGAGTGTCGGTCAATATTTTCATATTAGAAGCAGCAGGTGTTACGCATGAAGCCATAATCCTGCCGCTTGATTCTTCCTCAACAATACAAACTCTACACGCACCAACCGATTTTAAATTAGGATGATCGCAGAGCGTAGGGATATGGACACCATTTTCTCTTGCCACTTCTAAAATGGTAGCATCCTGAAGAGCATTAACCGATTTCCCATCAATTGTGAAGTTAACCTTTTCCATAGATAATTCACGCAATTATAAGATTCAACAATGTGCTGCTTCTGAATCATTGCAGTAGATAAATCAAGTTATGTATATTTCTTCTCTAGTATAGAATTATTAAAATACTTTGGAGATTGCTGTTTCAATTCAGGAATCGGGTCGAGTAGGGAGTGTGATAACAGTTGATATATATGACCAGTTCAATTAGATCATAGTTTTTTCAGTCGCGCTTCATCCAGGTAGTAGCCCAGTTTATCTTCCGCACCCACGGTTATTATATGAATTCCATCACATAACTCTTTCAGTCCGGTTGCTATCTCGGTAAATATTTCAATGCTGGTCTTAAGCCTGTCAGGAGCCCCGGCCAGTCTTTTTATATATTTTTCAGGAACCAGCCCGGGTTTAAGATGCCTGTTAAGAAACTGGGCCATCCCAGCAGTCCTCAGGATCATTACCTCCCCGATTACGGGCACGCCGAATCCTTTTACCTGCTGCATAAATTTTTCAAACAGGTCTACATCAAATATCGGAGTTGTTAAAAAAAATCCCGCACCCTTGCTGGTCATTTCCTCCATTTCCTTCATTTCAAGATCAGGAACATTTCTACCCCACTTGGATTCGATCCCTGAACCAAGTGTGAACTGAGCCTTGAATGGTAATTCCTTCCCTTCTACAGTATAACCCTCTTTTAGGTGGTCCATGACAGAAGAAAGTTTTCCCGAGTCAACATGAAAAAACATCATCTCCTGAAGGCTGTCACCTGTTATCCTGTAATCTTCTGTAAATACAAGAAGGTTTTCCACACCGGTTTCATGAGCCCTGATTAGGTCCTTCTCTATCTGGAGGCGGTTTTTTCCCCGGGTGGTTGTCTGGTATATCGCGTTAAAGTCGCTTTCCTTTAAAAGTTCGCATGTTCTTACAGTATCAGCAACAACCCCCTCAATATCCAGCTCTGAGACAGCAACACCATCTATCCTTCCTCTAATCCGATCAAGTTTCCTGATAATGTCTTCAGGTTTTTCATCAATGGGTGGTTGGACCTCGGAAGTAACTACAAATCTTTTTTTGTCTAGTGCCTCTTGTAATTTCATTAATTCCTCTCTGGTTATTAAAAGGAAAAAAATACGTTATCAGAGTAATCCCAGTAAACTTGCGACCTCAATCCTTAACTGCGGCAGGGGCAAAGGCTTTGAGAAGCATAGATCCGCCCCATATTCCTTCATTTTTTTGAATTTTTCATCATCAAGGTAGGCAGACAGGACTATTATCTTTGTGTCCTTTGTTTCAGGATTTTCCTTAACTGTCTGACATACCTCATATCCTTTTATATCTGGCATCATAATATCCAGGATTAAGAGGTGCGGTTTAAAATGGTTTACCTGAAGACCGGCTTCAAACCCGTCCGAAGCGGAAATGATTTCATAGTTATATTCCTCTTCCTCCAGGGCCTGAACAATTGTTTCGACAATAATAGGATCATCATCTACTATCAGGATTCTCTTTCTCTCATCGTCCAGCTTTTCATCAGGTATTGGTATTCCCTGTTTTTTCATGAATTCTTCAAGATGAGATTTTTTTATACGCCTGTGTCCGCCAACAGTTCTGTATGCCTCAATATGGGAGGCATCAATCCAGTTAATTATTGTCTTTGGTGAGACACGGCAGTATTTACTGGCCTGGAAAACTGTTAATATATCTTCCATTAATACCCCCGATGGCTGATAATTTTCATGACAAAAAATATAGCTATTTTATTTATTATAATTATTATAGCCTGTCAAGCATTTTTTAATAATTATATTTATTATAATTATTATAATTAATGTAGGTCGGATGCGATTGCATGCCTATTACACTAAAAGCCCAAGCATTTCAGGATATTATAGCATTTAATACTTTTAAGTAGATGCTATGAGTAAAAAGAAAAGTTAAGATAGAGCCTCTCGCCCTTTAGATTTCGGTTGAAAGAAGTTATCTGGCAGGAGATCAGGGGTTTTCTTCAGCAGTCTTTAATTAATAATATTAATTAAATTGTCTGATAAGCAGGTCTACTCATTATATTCCGGAAGAATAATTGTAAAGGTGGTTCCACTCCCAACCTCGCTGGAAACCCGGAGATCTCCATCATGGTCTTTTATAAAACCGTAACATACTGACAATCCGAGCCCTACATCTTTAACACTGTCCTTGGTGGTAAAAAAGGCATCGAATATTGACTTTATATCTTCCTCTTTAATTCCAGTGCCGGTATCGGTTACCTCTACAATTATATCTCCGTTTTTAGGATAGGTTTTAAAAGTCAGGTTGCCGCCATCCGGCATTGCATCCCTCGCGTTTGATATCAGGTTCAGCACAACCTGCCGAAGCTGGTTCTTGGAAGCGTATACTTTACCGATTTCATCTGAAAGCTTTTCAAACACCTTGATGCTGTATTCCTGAAGCTGTTTTCTTACCAAGAGCAGTATTTCTTCAAGAATTGTGTTAATATCTGTCGGCTGCCTCTCTTCTTCTTCGGGCTTAGAAAAACTTAACATCTTACGAAGAAGGTCTGTAAGGCGCTCTGTTTCAGACAGTGCCATATCAAGAACTCTGCGCCTTTTACTCTGCGGCGATACCTCGGATTTTAACAGTTCAAGTGTATTCATTATGCCGTAAAGAGGATTGTTTAGTTCATGAGCTATCTGGGATGTCAAACGACCCATTGCCGCGAGTTTTTCGGATTGCATAAGCTTTTCCTGCGTATTCCTCAGTGTCCGCTCCATAGCCAGCCTCTCATGGAGATCAACAAAAAGGCCTACCGTGGCAACTTCCCGTCCATTATCATCATAGATAATGGCGCCGGACAGGTTCCCATCAACCACACGCCCATCCTGCCCTACATGAACCATGGGATAGGATCTTAATATCCCTTCACCGCCGTATTCCGGTCCCCGCATCATCTTCATCACCTTTACAGCCATATCTTCGGGATAGATTTTTTTTATGTTCATTTTACCTATAACATCATCCGCCTTATAACCCAGCGTTTCTTCCGCCCCGCTGTTCCATAGAATAATATTACCTTTCATATCCGAGGCTATGATAGCATTCGGTGAACTCTGAATAATTTTATTAAGAAAATCATGGGCCTCCTTTATTCTTTTTTCCATCTCCTTTCTCTGGCTCTGGTCAATGTTGATACCCTCATATCCCAGGACATTACCGTTTTCATCATACCTGACGTGGGCTGTAAGTTGGATGGAAATGGGGCTTCCATCCTTTCGCTTAAAGTCTACTTCATAATTAACAACCCTTCCGTCCTTTTCAATAAGTTCCTGAAATTTCTTACGGTCCCCCGGGTTCAGGTATAGATCCCCGGCAATATCAATATTAAGAAACTCCTCCTTGCTCTCATATCCAAGCATATCCAGTAAGGCCTGGTTGGCATTCAGCATCTTTCCCTCTTTACTGCTTTTATATACACCTGCACCTGAATGCTCAAATAATCTCTTATAATCCTCTTCAGCAGCCCTGAGCTGCACCTCTCTTTTTTTTGTTTCAGTAATGTCCCTAAATATACTCACCTTTGAAAAAGTTCCATCTGGATCTTTAAGGGGGAACTCAATGATATCAAACGTTTTATTCAGGTTTTTGTCATGATAATTACGCCTTACGGTCTTTCCTTCAAAGACTTCATCTGCCAGGCACCATGAACATGTCTCCTTTCTGCCAAAGAAAACCTCATAACATTTCCTGCCCACCCCCTGCTCGTAATAACCAAGCATCACATCATTCATGAATTCAATATTATAATTGGTATCGATTATATAGACCCCGTCCACCAGGGTCTCAAAAATAGATGTGATTCTGCTTTTTCTATCTCCTATCATAGCTGGACTCCACTTAATGATGATTGAAAATATTTTTCTTTCATGGAGAGCTTCATATTGATCTTATTGATGTGCTTGGTATTAGAGGCTAAAACGCAATTTGAAAATGATAGTCAAAAAATATGAATGTTCTTCTCTCCAAATAGGGAAACTTACTTCGAGAGTTTAACCTGCTGATGTTTGGTATAGTAATAAATGAAAATTTTCCTTAAATCGGGAATCATGAATGTGCCTGAACGTTATATATTATTTGAGGCTTATCATTAAATCAATTTAATTCCTTTCATCCAGAGATTCATATTCACAGCCAGTAAGTCCGCAATAATTTCCAACATACTCTGCCTTTGGCCTGTAAAGGGCGGGTTTATCCTGTGCTTCCGCGAATTTTTCTTCAATTATATGGCCGCACCATCCTGAGACCCTGGACATGGCAAAAATAGGGGTCATGATATCAAGGGGTATTCCCATTATGTGATATACAGGGGCGCTGTAGAAATCCACGTTCGGCTGAATATTATCTTTACTCCTCTTTTTGAATTCCTCGATCCCGTATTTTTCGATTTGCATGGAGAGTTCATGCCAGACCTTTTTTCCGGTTTTCTCACCAAGTCTTCCTCCCATTTCCTTTAGGAATTTTGCCCTGGGATCCATTGTTTTATAAACGGCATGCCCCATCCCCATTATTCTCCCGCCGCCATCCAGCTGGGCTTTTATCCATCCGGGGATATCCTTTTCATTTTCAAGCTCAAACAGCATTTTCATGACCTGCATGTTAGCGCCGCCATGCAGACTGCCTGAAAGAGCCCCTATACCGGCAGCAACTCCCGCATACATATGAGCCCTTGTAGATACGACCTCACGGCATGCGAATGTAGAGGCATTAAAAGTATGATCCGCGTGAAGAACAAGACACGTGTCAAGATCTTTTTCTATTTCAGGATCAGGTTCCTCACCTTGAAGCTGCCACAAAAAATTACCCTCAAGTGACAGGTTTTCATTGGAAGGAAGCAGCTCGTTCCCTTCTCTTATTCTGTGCCATGCTGCTACGATTAAAGGAAGTCGTGCAATAAGCCTTATTGCCATATTTACATTAGCTTCCCTTGTTTCTTTATTAAGATCAGGATCAGACATGGCAAGCAGCGGAACTGATGCCTGAAGCACATCCATGGGAGTGGCTTCTTTGGGAAATTCCTTAAGGGCATCTATTACAAAACCGGGCAGCTCCCGGGCTTCCTTCACACGGCCTTCGAAATTCTTAAGTTCTTTTTGATTAGGCAGGCGGCCGTTTAATATCAGAAATGCCACCTCCATAAAAGAGGACTCCTTTGCCAGCTGTTCAATACGGTATCCCCGGTATATGAGAACACCCTTTTCACCATCTATAAAGCTGATTTTAGTGTCCGCCACGGTTACACCGCGAAGACCCATGTTCTTCACATTAACAGTTTCAGCCATATAGTCCTCCTTATATATAGGGATGTTGATAAATTGCAGGAATAATTAAAATGTAATCATATCATATTATACGTCAAGAAAAAGCAGATTTCTTTGGTGTGTTTTTTCCGGATTTAATCAATATCCCTGTGATATCTGTTATCGATAAGACATAGAAGCTCTATACACTGACCATTATCCGGATTTAATATTGACGATACTGGCCGGTTAATGTAATTTCATATAGAATTTAAGCAGCATATCTGTGGATAAAGCCCCTGGTTATCCTTTCAATTTTGAGTATGCGAATACCTATGCTATTTAAACAATATTTTATTAAACAGAAAGTCATGTTCAGGGTGTGTTACGCACTCATTCCCATCAGCCTCTTTTCCATTTATCTTTTCGGATGGCGGGCATTATTCCTTATTGCCATAGCATTATTATTCGGGATCGCGACAGAAGCACATTTTACGATCAGGGACGGAAAACCTGTTACATCAGCTGTTTTAGTAACCTGCCTGGTTTACTCTCTTTCTCTCCCGCCAACCACACCCTTCTGGATTGCGGCCATAGGTATTATGGTCGGCGTTACATTCGGGAAAATGGTGTTCGGTGGGTTTGGACAGAATATATTTAATCCTGCCATGGTTGGCAGATGCTTCATTTATATAGCTTTTCCAAAAGAGATGACAGGTTCCTGGATTGAACCAATGTGGGGAGGTTATGGCGGTCTCCTCTCCTGGTCAAGTCCTGTTGATGCCGTAACAAAGGCAACTCCCCTTATGGAGCTTAAAACAGGAATACCTGTATCAACCATAGACCTTTTTACAGGAAACACCCCGGGATCTATGGGTGAGACATCAGTTATACTGATAGTAATCGGGGGCATTTTTCTTTTAATCAAAAAAGCGGCTCCCTGGAGACTGGCTTTATCATGCCTTATGGGCGGTATTTTTTTATGGACAATATTGACGCTGGCAGGAAAAGAGCCTGCCACACCACTAATAAACACCCTCCTGTCAGGATCTTTTCTATTCGGTTGTGCCTTTGTCGTTACTGAACCAATCTCCGGAGCGAAAACAAACCCTGGTCAATGGATATATGGATTTTTAGTTGGTGGACTTACGATAACGTTAAGGGAGTTTTCCAATTTTTCCGAGGGATTCATGTTTTCTGTCCTTTTAATGAATGCCTTTGTTCCATTAATTGACTACAGCGTAAACCAGGTTAAGGGACTCAAACAGGGTGAGAAATGAATAAGATATTCCGATCAGCATTGTTCATGTTCATTATTACCCTTTTTTTTACATCCCTTGTTACAGCTGTAAAAATGGTTAATGAGGACAGGATTAAAATCAATCGTGAAATCAAATTACAGCGCACAGTATTAAAAGTACTAGGAATAGAAAGGGCAAAGACCCTTACTCCGGAAAAAGTGATGCTGATATTTAAAAACAGGATCAAGCAGGTTAAAGCAAAAAATAAAATCCTGTACATATGCCGTGATGAAGACGGGGAAGGCATAACAGGATACGCCTTCCCTTTAGATGGTCCGGGTTTCTGGGGACCTGTCTATGCCATGGCAGCCGTTAATCAGGAAGCAACGAGGCTCCTTGGTATATCATTTTACCGACACTCCGAAACCCCCGGGCTTGGGGGAAGGATTTCAGAAGATTGGTTCTCGAACCAGTTTAAGGGCCTTTTACTTGAAACATCAGAAAAGGATAAAAGCTTTTTTTCTCTTACTCCGGAAGGGGATAACAAAACTGACAATGAACTTGACGCGATAACCGGTGCATCCAGGACAAGCGAAGCTGTTGAACTCTTTTTAAACAGGGAATTGAAAATCGTTGCAAACGATATTAAAAACAATAAACTCGAATAATTTTTCCCCTGCGCCCTGAGCCGCTTGTCCCACCGTAGCCTCGCGCGAAGGCGGATGAGCCGTGCACCAGGTTATTAAAAGTAATATTTTCACTATCCGGGTAACAATTAAAACCGAATAAATTAATTCCGAGTAACAATTATGCAAAAACGATTATCAAACAAACAATTATTCATTGCCGGGATCTGGAAGGACAATCCTGTCCTGAGACAGGTGCTGGGGATCTGCTCAACGTTGGCAGTAACAAACCTGCTCCTGAACACGCTTGTCATGTCCGCGGGTCTCATTTTCACAACGATTATGTCTTCTATGACTGTTTCCATGCTCAGAAACCTTATTCCGACAAGAATCCGCATGATGGTTCAAACACTGATAATAGCATCATATGTAATAATTGTTGATATTGTAATCCAGGCACACTTACCCGATGTAAGTGAAGCACTCGGTCCCTATGTTGGATTGATTATTACTAACTGCATTATCATGGGCAGGTGTGAAGCCTTCGCCCAGAACAACAGGGTTCTGCCGTCAATTATTGACGGCCTTGCAATGGGCCTGGGTTATGCCATGGTGCTTACAATTATTGCTGTTATCAGGGAGACCCTTGGTTTCGGGACTCTCCTGGGTTACAGGATAATGCCGGACGCCTTTACACCATGGACAATTATGATTGTAGCCCCGGGAGCTTTTTTTGTACTGGGTGTATTAATCTGGTTTATAAAGGCATTTACCCCTGAAACAAACAATATAAACGGGGTAAAAATATGAATCAGCTTGACAGCACAACGCTTTTTTTTGCGGCCATATTTACAAATAATATCCTCCTGACCAACTTTCTCGGGTTATGCCCGTTTCTTTCCATATCAAGACAGATACGTTCGGCATTTGGACTCGGGCTGGCGGTAGTCTTTGTGATGTCAAGCACCGCAGCCCTTAATTACCTGGTTTATTATCATATTCTGCTGCCTTTTCACCTTGAACACTTCAGATATATCGTCTTTATAATTATTATCGCGGGGTTTGTGCAGCTTGTGGAAATGACGGTGGAAAGATATTTCCCTCCACTCTATTATATGCTGGGAATATTTCTTCCCCTCATAACAGTTAACTGTGCTGTTCTGGGTGTTTCCCTGTTTATGATCATAAGAAAATATACTCTTATTCAGTCAATAGCCTACGGTGCGGGAAGCGGAATCGGCTGGTTACTGGCAATTATAGCCATAGGAGCAATAAGAGAAAAGATACAGAAAAACAGAACGCTGCCGAAAGGACTCGAAGGCCCGGCAATAACCCTTATAATAACAGGAATCCTGTCGCTCGCGTTTATCGCCTTTAGCGGGATGGTGAGGGTTCAGTAAGAGAATTTTATAAAAGATTAATTGTACATCTAGGAGTATTACGTTTAAAGATTTAGCAAACTGGTGCACGGTACAAGGTCCAAGGTTTAAGGAAAAGCATTATTTTATATAATAGTGTTTCTGTTTTTCCTTATACCTTATACCGTAGACCTCATACCGCGTTTTATTTACGACTAAGTTTACGAAGGTGCTAGAGTTTTTTATGGAAACCAGCCTTTCAGAGTTAATAACAAGCGTTTTTATTATCTCCGGGATCGGTGTTACACTTGCCTTTCTTCTGGAACTGGCATTCAAGTATATAGGTGACTATGGTGAAAAACGTATCCTGATTAACAATGAAAAGGAGCTTACCATCACGGGCGGAAGGTCTTTGCTTTCGACTCTCAAAGAAGAAAAGATATATATTCCTTCTGCCTGCGGCGGGAAAGGCACATGCGCTTACTGTAAGGTAAGAGTCAGGGAAGGTGGAGGCCCTGTTCTTCCCACTGAAACGCCATATCTTTCTACGGAGGAATTAGAAAATAATACAAGACTGAGCTGCCAGTTGAAGATTAAGGAAGATTTACTAATAGAAATCCCGGAAGAACTTTTTCTTATAAAACAGTTCAGAGCGAAGGTTTCTAATATTGTTGAGCTTACACCTGAAATCAAAGGTCTTGAGATGAACATACTGGAACCCGAAGAAGGTATAAAATTCAAACCCGGTCAGTATGTTCAGCTCGAAGTTCCAAAATATGATAAGATTAAAGATACCGAATTCAGGGCTTATTCCATATCTTCGGATTCAAGCTATCATGACAAATTGGAACTTGTGATTACAAAGGTTCCTGAAGGAGCTGTAACAACATATGTCCATGAGTATCTTAAAAAAGATGATGATCTTACACTTTATGGACCTTATGGTGATTTTTACCTTAAAGAGTCAGACAGGGATATTCTAATGATAGCTACAGGTTCCGGTCTGGCTCCAATGATTTCAATATTGCATCAGATAGAGCGGGAAAATATACAGAGGGACACGACTCTGTTTTTCGGGGCAAAAACCAGGGATGATCTATACTTTAATGAAAAACTCGGGGGGTTTGAGAAAAATATACACAACTTTAAATTCTATCCCGTACTGTCAAGGGCGGAAGACGATAAAGCATG
This sequence comes from Thermodesulfobacteriota bacterium, assembly GCA_042573485.1. Lineage (GTDB taxonomy): Bacteria > Desulfobacterota > DSM-4660 > Desulfatiglandales > HGW-15 > JAAZBV01. The sequence goes on from JBHPCX010000039.1 coordinate 26,645, forward strand.
GGAGGGTGAAAAAGGCCGTGTGACCGGCCTTATAGAAAAATTCATCCCTGATAATGCTGAAATTGATGTTTATCTGTGCGGCGCACCCCCGATGATAGAATCCTGCATGGAACTCCTTATCAAAAAGGGGATCCCAGAGAAGCATATGTATTTTGATAAATTTGAATAGGTCAATCTTATTTGTATGGTAAGGAGTATTATTATGGTAATGCCGGCCGTCAGAAGCAGAAGAAGTATAAGAAAATTCTTAAATAAAGATGTTGAAAAGGAGAAGCTCGATCTCATCATTGAAGCGGCCTTGAGAGCGCCTTCATCCATGGGAAGGGACCCCTGGGAATTTATTATTGTAAAAGATCAGAATATTCTCACAGGACTTTCCAAAGCAAAACCCCACGGCTCAGCGTTTTTAAAAGGCGCCAACCTGGGAATTGTAGTATGCGCAGATAAGAATAAAAGCGATGTATGGGTTGAAGATACATCCATTGCATCAACTTATGTTTTTCTGACAGCCGAATCACTCGATCTTGGCGCCTGCTGGATACAGATCAGGAATAGAAACCATTCGGATAATGTGACTGCAGCTGAATATATTTCTGATATTCTGGGCATCCCTGATAATTTTGAAGTCCTCTCCATTATCGCCATAGGATACCCTGATGAGGGAAAATCTCCCCATAAAAAAGAAGACCTTAAATATGAAAGGATACATGTTAATGGTTATGGAAAATAACCTGTCAAACCAGACAACAATTAAAAAAGGAGGCAGAATATGAGTAAAACAGAAAAAAACCTGCTGGAAGCCTTTGCCGGTGAATCCCAGGCAAACAGGAAATACCTTGCATTTGCAGAAAAAGCTGATAAGGAAGGGCACACTCAGGCGGCAAAACTGTTCAGTGCTGCCGCGGCAGCAGAAACTGTTCACGCCCATGCCCATCTTCGTGCACTGGGAGGAATTAACAGTACCGCGGAAAACCTGCAGGAAGCAGTTTCAGGGGAAATTCATGAATTTAAATCAATGTATCCTCCCATGATAGAAGAAGCCAAAGAAGAAGGAAACAAGGCAGCGGAAAGGTCTTTTGCATATGCAAACACTGTTGAGGAGGTCCATGCTAATTTATATCAAAAGGCACTGGATACCCTTGACAATCCGGATGATGTTGATTGCTATTATGTTTGTTCCGTCTGCGGTTTTACTGTTGAAAACGAACCACCTGAGGATTGTCCTGTCTGTGGTGCGAAACAAAAGGCTTTTTTAAAAGTTGACTAAGAATAATTTAATATTACGGGTATGTAATACGTATATAATAATAAAAGATACTACATAAGTAAAAGAGGTCTGGAATTCTTTCCTGGCCTCTTTTTTTTGTTTTTGCCTGCTATGATATCAAAATGAGATCCGATTAATCCATTATTTTTGGGAAAATAAAAAGTAGGTATTTCTTATTGTAGTCTATACTTTTTAGACACTGACAAATGTTATGACTTATAGCGAAGTAAATCACAACATTGGCCTATACATATATGTAGTAGATATCACGGGATTTTACGAGGTGCGAAAATTTCAGATATTTGCAGGTTATCTGTAGTTTTAAATTATATTTTGATGTTAACGTAAGTTTGAGGGGCCGGGCGTGATTGTCGAGTCATTGGTAAAAAGCCATAGAATGTCTATACAAAAAGGATGATTAAACGCGCCCCGATTTGCCCGGTCCCTCTCCAAACTATGGTTGGGCAGGCATTTCCGTTCTATATCTTGAAAGCCAATAACAAGTGAATGTAAACCAAGCATATAAGGAAATAGCACCTAAACGTTGAAAGAGCCCTAAATTTGTTTCATCAATGAGTCCAAATACTCCCGCCTGGATTAGTATAAATGTTACTATTAAAATAAAACACATTAACTGGTAAAATCTGAACAACCGTGTATCAGGAAGTTTCCAAAATGCCCACACCAATAACAGTGGTGTGAAGAAATGGAGAAGTCCTATTGAATAACCTCCATGACGTGGATCAGGTAATGGATAAAAGCCCCCAAAAAAATACGCTATCCCTAGCACCGCCACAAAACTACCAATGAAAACAGCCAATACGTTTTTTTCTGTTATCCGTTTGACCGAATAATAATAGCCCAACCCAGTAAGTAAGTACAATAATCCTAAGAATATAACCACGGAATTGAAAAACTTATGGTGAGGAGCTTCAATTCTTCCCAAATCACTAACATAGTTTCTCATATGGCTATAATCCGGATATAATGCCGCAAGTATAATGAGGGTAAGAAAATATATAACTGTGATAGCTATTCCTAGCACTAATAGTCTTTGCTCTCTATTGATGTTATTCATGAGCTTTTCCTTTCCCACCGATTGCCTAACCGGACTGGCAGGTTTTTTAGCCAGGTCCGGTTGATTAAATGGTTGTGCAATTTTGGAAAGCCTATGGGTTAAATACTCTTCGCGCTTCCTTACAGAGCTTTTTACCTTACCTTTAGCTCCTATTTCTTTTCATCGGCACCTACTCTTTGCACCTAGCAAAGGCAATATATACTGCAATACGGATTAGCGCAGTCAGTGCAACTGTTGCTCCACTGGCAATGAGTACCAGGCCTACATCCGGAGCCATTGATAGTAGTGCTGACAAAGTAGTAGGTACTTGCTTTGGTGTAAAAATCAAAATATACCAAGTCAGTGCAATATCTATGAACAGAGGTAGAATAAATTGCCACAGGAAACGCAACTTTCGGTTACTGTGCCAGCGTCGTAAGTAGAAGACACCCCATAAAACAATGTTTAAAAGAATAATAAAAATCAGAATCCCAAAAAATGCCAAAACAATACCGAAGTTATTCGTAGCTAGATTGCTAAACGAAAGACTTCATGTACAGGTTCATCAAGTATGTGGGGTATCGTCAACCCTCCACCATAATTGATAACCACAGCAATTCCCCACCCACGTTTGGGGAAAAAGGCCATATCGCTATGAAAGTTGAAGAAATTGCCGTTCATGTAGAATAAAGGCTCTCCTTCATGCATTTTAGTAAACCAACCGAATACATAGAAAGAACCCGTCACTCCCCAAACTCCCTTCCGAATCTGTTCACTCAGCAAATCCTTTACGGCACTGGCAATAATGCAGCTGGTTGAAGCCGGGAAAATCGATCTGGACACACCTATACAGAAATATCTACCATGGTTTGCTCTTGCAGATCCCGAAGAGGCTAAACAAATAACAATACGCCACTTAATATCCCATACCAGCGGTATATCAGAACTGACCGGTAATAAAGACATTTTCAGTGATGATATGCAAGATGATGCATTGGAGAACGGCATACGTGAACTTTCTAATACCAGATTGAACCGCCCGGTGGGTGAAAGCTACGAATACTCCAATATTAATTATGCGATTCTGGGTTTAATTGTGCAGGTCGTATCAGGTCAATCCTATGAATCATATATTAAAGAACACATCTTTACTCCTTTGGAGATGTCCAACAGCTACACTTCCAAGGCAGAAGCTAGTGGCTTGGCTACAGGGCACACTTTCTTTTTTGGTAACCCAATAGTCAGGGATAATTTTTCTTATTCCCGAAGACTTCTTCCTGCAGGATTTCTTATATCATCAGCTGAAGACCTGGGACATTATC
>JBHPCX010000003.1:0-108903 GCA_042573485.1 Thermodesulfobacteriota bacterium
GAGCGATCCGGAGCTTTTTGCAGGCGCTTTTGCGGAAGACGCTATTTTTCAACTCGATGCAAAGGGACCTGTCTTCGGTTTTGACAAAATGAGTTACCAGGGGCGGGATGATATCCGAAAAATTATTACGGATCAGCAGGAGAAATTCAGCAAAACCGATCCCGGTACTCTGAGCTTCGATCCGGCGACTTTAAAAATGTACATCCGAAACAGCGATGAACGGATTACAATCCTCGATTCAAAAACAGCCCGTCACACCTCCACCTGGATGGCCGTTATTAAGACGAATGTCGACATTCATATCTCAGCTATAGGGCGTTACAACGATACGCTTGAGAAGCGCGATGGGAAATGGTTCATCGTAAAACGTGTCCGAACGGAGTAAATCGCCCGGCAAGCATGAAAAGGGGTCAGGTCTTCTTAAACAATGATCAATTAACAATTAACAATTGGCAATTAACAAATAAAGGCAAATTCAAAATTTTAGGAACAGTTACTGGTCTCTGATTTTAAAACTATAAACTATGGACTATGAAAAAGGGGACGTCCATAAGAAACTCTTATGACTTAAAGGAGGAAGATAAATATGGATAATGACAGATACTTGTGGTTGGTAACCTCTAAGCCGGACCCGGAAAGAGAAGAAGAATACAACAAATGGTATGACCAGCATGTAGAGACCTTTTTCAAGTTCCCGGGTCTTAAAAGAGTGGTCAGAAATAAATGCTACCAACCGATGCAAAATCCTGAGTCCTGTCCCCAATACGTGGTGATTTATGAGTTTGATACCAAGGATGATCTGGAAGCATTTCTCAAGAGTGATGCGGCCAAGGAAGCCAGGAAGGAATTCGAAGAAGAATGGAACGATGCGGGAGAATTTTTGTGGTCAGGCTGGTATGAACCGGTGAAGAAACTTGAGAGGTAAATCAGGCTGTGTAAAACGAATTTATGCCATCCACTCAGCTTGTTGAACTCGTCGCATTAACGTTATTTTAACTGGAAAATTCAGGGAGGAAAAAAATGGCTGAAAACAAATATGATCACTTATTTATTTCGGGCGCTGATCCTGAGATTCAAAAAGCAAGACCGCTGCCGGCAATTGGATTTCTTGATGGTAAGACTTTCGAAGGCTGTAATGGAACGATGGTTTTCTGGATAGGGCCTGAACCATACGGACCATATGGCACTAAGGCCTGGGGAGAGATAGCCCATGGGCCGCATACCCATAAATATCCCGAATTGTTTATTCATTTAGGGACCGATCCGGATAATCCGATGAACCTTGGAGCGGAAGTAGAAATGTGTGTGGGGCCGGAGATGGAAAAACATATTATTACACAATCCACTATTATGTATATGCCGGCGGACTTTGTGCATGGCCCCTGGAGGGTACTTAATGTCACCAGGCCCTTTCTGGTTATCACTATTAACCAGAGCCCAAGCCATACGGAAAGAGCTTTCAGGCACATGATTCCAAAAGAAGACTGGAAACGGTATATTTTTATGGACATGGGTTATGAGGATGAAGGTGTAGAGAATAAGTTTGACTGGCCGGAAGCCGCGGGTCCCGAAACCCGGTATATATGATATCCGCAAAAAGGAAAAACAGAGGGAGCAGGCCGTCTTATACAATTATCAATACGCCAGGGGCGGACAAGTGATCAATTCACCCTGTTAAATGCTGCTTCGCAGCCCGCTATGCGGATGTAACAGGGCAAAATATTCAATATTCAAAATTGAAAAACAGGCTATTATTAATCTTGAAGGAAGGATACTATGGATAATGAATCGAAAAATGCCAGATACATAGTCACGGAGCTGAAAACACCCAATTTCCCTCCGGAGATGATTGCCAAATACTCGGAATTCGCGACAAGGATTTTATGGATGGATAAAAATGTTGTCCCCGGCGCGTTCCAGATGAACTGTTCCTGGTACAATAAACCGGATTCTGAACACCTGGGATACCCGCATAAACATACAGTACCGGAAATTATCGGCTTTTTTGGTTCCAATCCCGATGATCCCAATAACCTGAATGCTGAGGTTGAACTATGGCTTGAAGATGAGATGTTTGTGCTCACCAAAAGCTCCATGATTTTTGTACCGGCCAATATGGTGCATTGCCCCATTATACTAAAACGCGTCGACAGACCGATTTTTCATTTCAGCGTGGTTACGGACGGAACATACAGTCTTGAGAAAACGGAAACTAAAACAGGCTGAAGGAAATGCTTTTAAACCTAATAGTTTTTAGCCTTCAGCCTAATAAGCTATAATAACCTACAACCTATAATCTCACCGAGGTTTCTATGTTTAATAGATTAAAAAAAATCGAAATGCCGCATGTTTTTACATTGCTTACTTATGTTATCTTCTTTTGTGTTTTGCTAACCTACATTATTCCATCAGGAAGTTATGAAAGGGGAGAAAAGGAAATCTCCGGGAGGACCAGGACCGTTGTTATCCCGGGAACATATCAAAATGTAGAAAAAGAGATTACCCTGAAAGGCATCGCCTTTGGTGATGATAAGGAAGGCAAAGCCTCACCTGCCGGATTTTTAGATTTTCTCACAGCCATTCCACGAGGCCTGGAAGATTCCGCGGATATCATTTTTTTTATTTTTATCCTTGGTGGTGTTTTTGGAATTCTGAATAAAACAGGAATCATTATCGCGTTGCTGCAAACTTTAATGAATCTTTTTAAAAACGCTCCGGGATTACTCACCTTTTTCGTAATGGCAGCGGTTGCAATAGGAGGTTCAACTTTAGGTATGGGTGAAGAATTTATTCCCCTTGTACCTATTTTTGTAATTCTTGCCACACGTATGGGGTATGATCCGATTTATGGTCTCTGCATGGTGATGCTCGCCGCGGATATTGGATTTGCCTCTGCTACATTTAATCCTTTTACAGTTGGTATAGCAAGTGGTATCGCGGAAGTTACTTTAGGCGGGGATATTTTCTTCCGTATATCTTTTCTCGTAATTACATTCACTGTTTCGTTTATTTATGTCCTGCGTTATGGCGCCATAATAAAGAAAGACCCGTCAAAGTCTCTTGTGCCGAATGTTGAACCTGTCACCCATATCGGCATGGATACCAAGGTGGTGATTGATAAACGGTTTATTGCAATATTTATTTCCGGGTTAATCATCTTTGGATTTATAATTTTCGCTACTGTCAGCCTTGGCTGGTGGTTCAATGAGATGGCCGGAGGTTTTTTCCTGATAGGCCTTTTAGCCTTGATATTCTCCAAATTGACTATAAAGGAAGCTTCGCAGGCCTTTGTTAAAGGTATGGAGGAGATGGTTGTTGCCGCGCTGGTTGTCGGCTTTGCCCGTGGAATTATCATGGTTATGAATGATGGGCAAATATTGGATTCATTTATCCATTCCGCCGCGAATATGCTGGAAAATTTCCATAATGTTATCGCGGTTCAGGGAATGCTTATTTTTCAAAGTACGCTGAACTTTTTTATACCTTCCGGCTCCGGGCAGGCAGCGGTTACCATGCCTTTAATGGCGCCATTATCAGATGTGCTGGGAATCAGCCGTACTACAGCGGTTTTTGCTTTTACATGTGGAGATGGATTTTCCAATATTTTAATACCCACCAGCGGAGTATTGATGGCTATGCTGAGCCTGGCAAAAGTGCCCTATCAAAAATGGTTGAGATTCATTTTGCCATTGTTCTTTATTCTTATGTTCATCTCAGCCATATTTCTGATTATATCGGTGATGATACACACGTAAAAAACATTAGGCTGAAGCCTTTTAGGCTAAAGTCTATTAGCAACAGATTTTTTTAGATTTGCCTGATAGCCTTCAGTCTTCAGGCTAATAGACTATAGGAAACCAGAGACAAGAGACTAGAAACTAGAGCCGGCTATTAATCTTGACTATTATTATAAAAAATGGATTCCCGCCCCGCCTTCGCATAAAGCTCCGTCGCGGCAGGCTCCACGGGTATGAAGGCGGTGGTGGATTTCTTGCCCCCCTTTTCACGAGGAGAAAAATATGACTGACAGGAAATATGAGAAAAATATCATGACTGACTTCAACACAACAAAGGATGAATACGGGATATATCTGTACAAATTGAATGAAGAAAAAATAAAAGGCATTTCCATTTTTGCAGACTCCTGCTGGATTTTCCCCAGGACCGAAAAAATTGTGCTGGAAGAAAAGCCTCATTCCCATGACTTTGATGAAATTGTCGCCTTTTACGGTAGCGACACAGAAAATCCAAAGGATTTGTGCGGTGAAATTGATTTTTGGATGGAAGATGAAAAATATACCCTTGCGAATAGCTGCAATATTTTTATACCCAGGGGGGTCGTTCATTGTCCTGTGACTATTAACAGGGTGGATAAACCAATTTTTCATTTTCTCACCGGAGATACCGGTACATACGCGAAATAGGGAAGCATTGATCAATTAACAGTAAACAATGATCAATGATCAATAATCAAGCAACTGAACCTCCCCCTTTTAGTGGACACACAGAAAAGCTAAATGCTAAATTAAACAAGGAGGTGTGTCCATGGCAAAGAGAGGTAGAAAATACTACGATAATGAGTTTAAACGAGAGACGAGAGACGATGAACGATAATCAATTAACCATTTCTCAATGGTCCCTCATCCTGGTGTTGTTTCTAATGCAGGTTTTCGCTTTCGGATTTCCGGTTTTTTCCCTGCCTTTTGTATATTCCGGTGCTATCGAAGAATTCGGCTGGACAAGACAGGAGGCGGTTCTTCTAACCTCCTTCAAGTTTTATGTTTCTGCTGTAGCCGCACTGATCGTGGGCCGTCTGCTTGACATAGTCAATCCTAAATATGTTGTTGGCGCTTCCGCGTTTTTCGGAGTACTGGCCATGGCTGGATTTTTACTAGCGGACAACTTGTTTGTTTATTACTCACTGGGCATTTTATTAGGACTGAATGGAACCGGGATGGCCGTTTCCGTCAATGTGATTGTCAGCCGATCCTTTGAAAAAGCTACAGGTACAATACTCGGCATTGTTCTCTCTGGAACGAGTGTTGCCGGCATGGTTCTGCCCATAATAATGGCACCGTTGATGGTCACAATAGGTTGGCGCACGGCTATGGCGTTTTTAAGCTGCGGCATCTGGTTGCTGGCACTTCCCGTGTGGCTGGTTTTATCACGCAAAGGGAGCCTGATCGATACAAGGTTGGGAAAGCAATCTGATAGTGAATCAAAAACCGGAATGTGGAATCATATGAAAAAGCTTTCTATGACGCGCGATTTCTGGCTTATATTCATCGGTGTTTTCATGGTAATGGGTGTCGACCAGGCCCTGGTTCAGAACCAGGTTTTGTTCCTGCAATCCGAAAAGGGATTGAACCTGGGAATGGTGGCGTGGGGAGCATCCCTTCTTGCAGGTATGGGAATAGGAGCCAAGGTCTTGTTTGGTTTGCTTTTCGACCGGTTGTCCATTCTCGGAATTACAATTTGCTATCTGTCTCTGGCAGTGTCTGTTGGCCTTTCATTTACCGTGACCGGGGTTGTGTCCATGCTTGCATTTATGACGGTTCGCGGTATTGCCCATGGAGGCTTGATCGTTGCCGGACCTGTTTTGTTGAAGCACCGTTATGGTGTTCAGAACCTTGGGATCAACCTGGGCATCTTTATGCTGGCCACAAGCATCGGATTTGGATTCTGCCCTTCTTTTATGGCAAACTTGGCGGATAATTCAGGGAGCTATTCCGGGGCCTTTGCCCTGGGAACGGCTGCGGTATTTGTGGCAGCGATTCTGCTTCTGCCGGTTAAGCCCTTGAAAAGAGAAAAACTTTTCAATGATCAATTAACAATTAACAATAAGCAATCCGCCGGGGGTCAGAAGAAAGGTTTGTAATTTGTGCCGGGGACATATTATATTAAAGGCACTTTTAAAAGAAAGGGGTGAAGAGCATTCATGGTCCTTTGACGCATTGTTTGTTTAAAAACAGTCTCTAGTTTATCATCTAAAAGCGGTCTCTAGTTTATTGTTTATAGTTTATAGTTGAAAACCAGAGACAAGAGACTAAAAACCAGAGACGCCTTTATTATAAAAAATGGATCTCTGCTTCCGCGGGAATGACGTTAACCAGAGACCAGGAACTAGAGACGAGAGACGGGAAACTAGAGACTGATTAAAAAAACCTAACGGGGGTAACTTGTTATGTTTAATTATCCTTATCTTGTAGAATTGCTATCGCCAAGAAGATCATCGGACAAGGTTGAGGAGTTTCTGGACAGGTTCGCTGAAAGGTATCAAAAGGTAGTTGATACGGGGTATGGCGTTACCATACCGGACAATCCAATGGGACAGCCAAGACTGGGAGCACTGGAAAGCATCGAGCTTTTATACAAGAGCGTCGGAAAAGAGAAGGATGAAAAGGCGAAGGAATACGATCCGGTTATAAACCTGGAAATCCTCCACGAATCTTACCCGGAAAGCTGTATCTACCTTTCAATGCTCAGCTTCAAACAGGATTGGCGGGAGATTTTACGTTGATCAATGAACAATAATCAATTAGCAATAAATTCAAGATTCAAGATTGAAAAACAGTCTCTAGTTTATCGTTTATGGTTTATAGTTACAAACTAGAAACAAGAGACGAATTTTAAACCATAAAGGGGTCAAGTGCGCCAGAGGCGGATAAATCCGCCTTTGACTTTTAATTTCTAAAACCAGGAAAAAATGGATTCCCCGGTCCCCGAAAAAAGCATCGGGACAGGCAAGCCGGGGAATGACGTTAACGAAAAACCAGAGAAAAGAGACGGGTTTTAAACTTACTTCGCCCTTTTGGCGATAATTTCCGTTGATGCACCCGGTCCACCACCTGGACCACCACCCATTCCCCCAAAACCACCTTCAATGCCGCGGGTGAATTTGATCTCATCTCCGGCAACAGTTCCTTTCCAGACTACCTTCATATCGTTTTGACCAAAATTGCGCTTAAGAGAGAAGGAAATCTTGTCTCCTTCGATTTTTCCTTCTTCAATGGCAGCATCCCCCGGCACTAAAGTATTATTCAGCGTGCCGGTTCATTTTTTCCATCTGCTTTAAAGGTTAAAGTGATTTCAGAGTCCTGCTGGCCCTGTGTGCCGGCAACCTTTGCAATCCATTTACCATCAACGTCAGCGGCCCATGCCATGGAAAACATGGCAAATAGAACAACTATACCAATTGAAAAATTTTTCTCTTCATAATTAATTCTCCTTTCAGGTTAATAATAGGCTGTTAGGCTGAAGACTGAAGGCTGTTAGGAAAAGCTAATGACATCTTTTGCTAATAGCCTTTAGCCTAAAATGCTTCAGCCTATTTTTAAAAAGGCTTTCCTTCCCCTATTTACAGGTTTTTTCTATCCTGCGTATACACCGGTATAATCAGGATTATTGGCCTCATAATTCTTTTTTAGGTCCCCGGCATAGTTGAATGGCTTTTCCCCGGTAACCACTGTTCCGTTTTCCTGCTTTACTGTAATAAATTTATTCCACTCTGGCGGATCATACTCAGGGAAGTCAATCCTGTGAAAATCAAGATGTTTGCTGCTTGCCTTTCTGGCCAGTGATGAATGCAGGATGAGCTGCGCGTGGCTCAGCATGCTCATGTCCTCAAGGCCGCGCATAAGTTTGTGGGGATCAAGGGCGAAAAGTTCAGGTAAAAAATTTTCTTCAATGTTTTTAAGACTGTCAATACCCATGTTGAGAATGGCATCTGTCTTGAACTCACTGCAGAAGTACCGCATTACCTTGGAGATCCCTGCGTGCAGCTCTTTCCAGTCAATCCCTTTATCCCGGGAAACTGGGGCGTATATTCTTTTCTTTTCGAGTCTGACCTGATCTCCTGCTATTACCGGATCTTCAACCTGCATCACATAGTCAGCAGCTTTTCTCCCGGCATAGCGGCCCGTGGCTGCAGCAAAACTGTGATCAGCTGCCGAATAAATCTGTGTCCCAGCTGCATAAAGGCCATCCAGGCTTGTTTTGAGATCCCAGTCAATTATCAGGCCGCCTGCACCGTTGCTTCTCCACTGGGGAGGACTGGTTCCTTCTATTAATTGATACATCATAAGCTGGTTTTTCGCAGGATCAAAACCTGCCTCCGTATATGTATCAACAATGATCTTTGTGGTGGATTCCTCCTTCAGCATCATATTCCATGTTGTTTCACGTTCAATATCCTTCATTGCGGGGAAGTCACCAAAGAAGGGCAATTCAAATTCTCCTGACATAACTCCTTCTCTTACCCCGTGCCACTGTGTTCTCATTATTTCCCAGTTTAGTTTTTTACCCCAGCCCGGTTCGGGCACTACAGGCAGCTCTTTGCCATTGTTATCTACAGGCGGCACATTCTCATAACTAGCATCTCCAGCGCCTGTGTACCATTCATGCTTGAATCCTGTTCCAAGATGAAGGGGCTGAGTACTTTCCATCATGGTAAACTCCGCCCCGGCCGTCCATGCCATGGCAGTTCCATCGCCTGAAATAGCACGTGACAGGAAGGTGTTGTATCCACCCAGTTCTGTATTTAAAAGCCAGAGGGAGCCTCCCGTTGACGTGGCAAGTATTGTGGACTTAGCTTTGAAAATCATGAATTCCCCGGTCCTGTTATTTAAACCTGTTGCACCGACAACTCTTGTTCCCTGCAGGCCATCCACTGTTAAAAGGCTGGTTGCCATTATCCGGTCATAAATCTTTACTCCAAGCCTCTGGCATTCCTTCTTCAGTGCCGGCTTGAATGTGGTGCCCCAGACACGTATCACTACATTGTGTTCATGATTCGGATTATACCTGGGAGATATCATAAACCTCGTTTCATCATCGCGACCTTCAACACCTTTGTGTTTATCGTCGATGTCCCTGATTTTGCCCCCCATTTTTTCCAGCTCCAGGAGGGTGTCATAATTTTCCCTGCATTGAATTTGGCGCCCTATTCCACACGCATATGGCATATTGGAAACCCTCCGGGACCATTCATCAGGATCCACTTTTGACAGAGGATTAGCCGGCACATCGCACCAGTGGTCGCAACCTGGACCTCCGGCCCCGCTTCTTATAGTAGCCCCCTTTTCCACAAGCGCTACTCTTACGCCTTTTCTTGCAGCACTGATTGCAGCCCAGCAGCCGGCGATCCCGCCGCCAATTATTAGAACATCCGCATCAACTTCCCGGTCCTCACCATACTTTATGGGGTATGGCCATGCAGGACCATGCCCGTTTTTATTATAGAACTCATGCCAGGTAGTCATGTTATTTTCCTCCTGTATAGGATTGGGCGATTAAGGCTGAAGGCTGAAGACTGAAGACTGAAGGCTGTTAGGAAAAGCTAATGACATCTGTTGCTAATAGCCTTTAGCCTAAACTGCTTCAGCCTGTTTTTAAAAAGATCTCATCCACTCCGGTTTGAGTGGAGTTTCTCCTCTCAAGGCGGCGTCTATCCGGTCAAGGACCCCCAGTTTTTCTTCCGGAAACATGGCCCGGATGGGAAGATAGTTGGACGCGTGGTTTGATGAAAAGAGGCAGCGGCTTACATTCATATGTTCGATCATTTCCCTCATTTCCCTGAGCATACCCATCTTGCCTGGCATCTCAAATTCCCCTCTCTCATATTCCTCGTAAAGGGGAGTGCCGGGAATCAGCATCAGGGTCAGGGCGCTGGCAAAATCAGGATCAATTGCACTCAGGATTTCCCCGGTTGCCTTCGCGTGTTCCATTGATCTTTCATTTTCACCGATTCCCAGGAGTACCAGGGCGACAAGCTTAATCCCGACATCCTTAACTCTTTTTGCTATCTCGACGCAGTGCTGCGCGCTTGAACCTTTAAGGATTCTTTTCCGGACCCGGTCGTCCCCTGACTCGACACCCAGGTAGAGTATATCCAGTCCCAGGTTTTTCAGTTCGGCCAGTTCTTCGGGAGATTTCATGCTGATGCTTTTTGTATTGGCATAGGAGCCCACACCTTTTACCCGGGGAAGGTGTTCACGGATTTTTTCAAGTATCCATATCAATTTCTTTTGTGGAATGATGAGGGCGTCTCCATCCATGAGAAAGAGCCGTTCCCGGTGGTGCATGTATTTTGAGGCAAAGAGGATATCACCCAGGATGATATTATCATCCTTTATCTTGAATTTTTTGTTTTTAAAGGTGCTGCAGAAGGTGCACTTGTTGTGGGAACATCCCAGCGTTACCTGGAGCAGTATGCTGCCGGCCTCCGGCGGCGGCCGGATACAGTCCCCTTCATAGTGCATGCCCTTGCTTTCTTTTATTTCTTCCATGGGAATTCCAATTAATAATAAACAATGATCAATTAGCAATTAATAATAAATTCAAGATTCAATATTCAAGATTATTAAAAAAATTAAGAATTTTTTTGTAAAGGGTCTTTCAATTTTTCTTCTATGAATATCGGGATATTGCTTCTAAATAAAAACCCGGTCAGTTTTACAAGAGCCCAGAGAACAAGAAGCGGTATAATAATTGTTTGAAGGACAAAAACAATAATCAGGTTAATGATGTATTCAACTGCGTTTGAAACCGAGTCCTTTAGTGCTGACAGCCTGTTTTTTATATCCATGGAGGCTGTTAAGTTTTGATATTTATCCTTTAAAGTATCCAGAAAGCCGGCGTCCTCATTTTGCACGATATTTTCTTCCGCGAGGCCCGATTCCTCGATTTCACCCTTGATCTTTTCCAGTGACCTGGTTGACTCTTCATATTTATCCTTTAAAAAAAGATCATATATTTTACCGCTCGAAACAGCAACAACCGGGATGCCGAACCTGACTACAATGGAAATGACTATTAATTTATAACCCAGGGTTTTGAGGTTAATATTCTGAAATTTCGGAAGCCATATTCCGATTAGAACAATTATCATTGAAAGACATATGAGGACTTTAAATCCGAACCATATTCCTATTTCCATGAGTACCTTCTGAATACCCAGAGATGTTGAGCTGATAAGCATTATCATGGAAAACCGTTCAATAATATCATTAAGCGGATCAAGTATTTCACCGATAGCTAAATTAACCCCGAGACCTGCGGGTGTTACCGCGACATATGTGCCCTGGACCACGGAAATCAACCCATTGATCCCCCTTACTATGGCAAAGGTAACCACAGACTTTTTAAGAGCGTCATCCAGGTATGCGCCTCCCCTGGTATCCAGCCGGCTGATATATGTCTTTTCAATTACAGCATCGAGATTTGCTGTGTATGACATGATTCCAATGATGATAATGATAACACTTATAAGTATCTTTTTCCTGACGGGTGTCATTAACAGGATGTTTTTCATGTTTACCATGTTTTCCTCCTGTATAGTGGGATCAAGCAATGATCAATGACCAATTATCAATAAGCAATAAACAATTATCAATGACCAATTATCAATTAACAATTAACAATAGATTCAAGATTCAAAAACAGGCTCATAGAATATAGGAAATTAGTATATATAACAACCCGCACATAATAAGGGGTCAATCCTGACCCCGGTTTGTTTCAACTTAAGGATTTATTTAATAATGATTATGATGTATAACTTTTGTATATAAAACTGAAAAAGATTAGGAGAAATAGTATGCTGACACCCAAAGAAAATCTACTTGAGACTTTAAAACAGGATGGAAAACCTGAAAGGCTTGTCAATCAATACCGGCCCTTTACCCTTGTTATGAGTGATCCTGTATACAAATTTGTCCGGGGAAACCGCGTCAAGGGCAAGACCACGAATGATGTCTGGGGTACAGAGATCGTCTGGCCTGAAGACCAGCACGGCGCCATGCCCCACGTAACAGCAGAAAAAAAGGTGCTGAAGGACATAACAAAATGCCGGGAGCTGAAGGTTCCGGACCTTACTGCCGCGGCAGAGGACCCGGCGGCCTGGGAGGAGGCGCTGGGCGAAGCGGCCGCAGTGGAGCGGGACGAAAAACTCGTCATGGGATTTATGGGTACAGGCGTTTTTGAGCAGCTCCATTTTCTCATGGGCTTCGAGGACACATTGATGAATTTCCTAGCAGAGCCAGAGGCAATGATGGATCTCCTGGAAATTGTCGGTGAATACCGCTTCACTTACATGAAACAGCTGGTGGACAACCTGAAACCGGATATCATTCTCTCCCACGATGACTGGGGAAGCAAGAATGCAATGTTTATGAGCCCGCAGATATGGCGTGAAATGATTAAACCCCAGTACGCCAAAATCTACGGCTACGCCAGGGAGAATGGTGTTATGGTCATGCACCACGCTGATTCCTTCATGGAACCCATTGTTGAGGACATGGTGGAACTCGGCATTGATATCTGGCAGGGCGTTCTGCCCCAGAACGATATCGTGAAACTCCAGGAAGAGCTCCAGGGCAGGATGGTTCTCATGGGAGGCATAGACGCGGCCATAGTCGACTGCAGGGATACACCCGAGGAAGTGATCAGGACAGAGGTTCGGCGGGCCTGCTCAACATACGGCCCGGGTGGAGGTTTTATCCCCTGTATGACATATGGCGGACCGGGCAGTATTTTTCCCGGTGTCGACGAGATTGTCAGCGATGAAATTGATCTATATAACAATGAGCAATAAACAATAAATTCAAGATTGAAAAAGAGTTTCTCGTTTATCGTCTAAAAACAGTCTCTAGTTTATCGTTTATAGTTGAAAACCAGAAAGCAAAAACATCTTTTAAACCAGAGACAGGGGACGAGAAACTGGAAACGGCTTTTTAACCAGAAACCATAAACTAGAAACTAGAGACCAGCATCTATAACCACCTAATTAAAAAATGGATTCCCCGGTCAAGCCGGGGAATGACCGGGATGGGGATTTGTAGAGGCTTCAGCCTAATATGCTATATAAAACCTGTGGAAGGGAATTAAAGCATGTCAATGGATATTGACCCACAGTTTTTCCGGGAATTAGCTGAAAAAAATCCTGAAGATGTATGCCGGGAGGCCCTGTGCAGTTATGATGAGGAAAATTGCAATTATTCCCTTTATATCTGGGGAGATGAATACCAGGTATTTCCTCATGAAAATAAAATTAAACGCGTTACTGATAACCTGCCCGCGCCCGGTGACATTTTTTATTTTTTTATACTTCACTACCTTTTACATTCAAAAGAATCTGAAATTAAAAACGAATGGATATCCGAAAAAGAGATTCCGGGAGGAGACCTGTTCTTTACAGTATCTCACGAAATACCAACCTCCTTAATTTGTGAGCGATACGGTAATGATATCGATGAATTTAAAAGGAGATGCGTACAACTGCAGGGCACTTCACTTGAACTGGCAGATGCGTCATACAGCTTTAACATAACTCCGCGAATTCCCGTGGCTGTTTTATTCTGGGCTGGGGACGAAGACTTTCCGCCTGAATCGAAAATGCTTTTTGACAAATCCATTGCCGGGTTCCTTGCTCCCGATATTGTTTTGGCCATGGCTTATGAAGTCTGTATACGCATAGGAAAAGGCTGAAGCCTATTAGCAAAGAATATTTTTTGCTTTTCCTGATAGACTAAAAGCCTTTAGCCTAAAAAGCTTCAGACTATTCTTGAAAACCTTTACCAAACAGGAGGTCTTATGAAACATAATCCATCTCGTAGAAAATTTTTACAGGCCGGATTGGCCCTGCCTGCCGTGGGAGTTTTATCCGGTAAAAACCTGGGATCACTCTTACCGGAGCCGTCTCCTTCAGGATTGGAATACCGGACATTAGGCAAAACCG
Source organism: Thermodesulfobacteriota bacterium (assembly GCA_042573485.1). Lineage (GTDB taxonomy): Bacteria > Desulfobacterota > DSM-4660 > Desulfatiglandales > HGW-15 > JAAZBV01. The sequence continues at coordinate 13,736 of JBHPCX010000003.1, forward strand.
GGTTGAAGGTAACAAGTGTCGGCTGTGCTGCCGGATCAATTCCGGATCCTGATATTTTGGCACGCGCCCTTGAACTGGGAATAAACTACTATGACACTGCCCGGATTTACGGCCAGGGCAAGAGCGAACAGATCCTGGGAAGGGCCATTAAGGGTAAAAGAGACAGGATCGTGCTGGCAAGTAAGACCTATTCGAATACTAAAGAAACAATACTGAAAGATATAGAAACCAGCCTTAAGATGCTCGGCACGGATCACCTTGATATCTACCATCAGCATTCCAGACACACACCGGAAGAAATCACCGATGAAATGATCGAGACAATGGAGCTTGTCAAGCAGCAGGGAAAAACCCGTTTCATAGGTGTCAGTACCCATGATCCAAATGCCATGGTGGATTTTATTCTGAAGGTCGGCAAGTTTGATGCCGTCCAGACAACCTACAGCTACGCGATAGGCGCGACCTATAGAGATAAGGCTATTTCCAGGCTGCACAAAGCGGGTATCGGGGTTATCGCAATGAAGGTAGTGATAGCAACGGCAACACCCAAGGGAGATGAAGGGAACCACCTGAGTAACGAAGGGGGGCTCGCGGCTATCAAGTGGGTTTTGAACAATCCCGCGATTTCAACCACTGTACCCTGGTCTGAAACCATGGATGAGCTGGAAATAAACTTCCGTGCAATGGCCGGGAAATTTACCCCTGCGGACGAAAAAATACTTTTTACACGCAGCGAACAGATTCGTGAAATATACTGCCGTATGTGTTTTCAGTGTAAAGGTAAATGCCCCCAGGGCGTTCCTGTTGCCGACGAATTACGTTTCCTGGCTTATAATGATTTTAAAGGTAATTTTCATGAGGCGCGGGAGGGTTTCTGGAACCTGCCGAGGGATATTCGAAACATACGCTGCAGCGACTGCAGCGAGTGTGTGGTAATTTGTCCCAATGGAGTTAAAGTTCAGGAACGCCTGATCCGTGCACAGGAGATGCTGGCGTAGATAAGGCTGAAGCGGTTTAGGCTGAAGGCTGTTAGGAAGGTAGAGGTCAGAAGTCCCGCCTTCGCATAAAGCTTCCGCCGTCGCTTTCAGCTATGGCGCGCCAGGAAAGGCTTTTAGCAACAGGTATTTTTTGATTTACCTAACTGTCTTTAGCCTTCCCTGGCCTGCCGTAGCCTCGGGCGAAGGAGGCAGTCTAATAGGCTATATATAACTAGAAATCTACGATGGCGTTTTAAGCGAAAGGAGATACCGATTCATGAATACAGATAACAAAGGTGAAGAACCTGTTAAAAAGGAAGCTGCTGTTTGCGGGATCTTCTGTAATTCCTGTTCTATCTATATTGGTACAAAAGAAGATCCGGAAAGGCTGGAAGAAATAGCCAAAAACTTCAATGCTCCCGTGGAAGAGCTGGAATGCGAGGGCTGCCGCTCTGATAAAAGATTGGGTTACTGCGATAATTGTGTAATGTTTAAATGTGCTGCTGAAAAAGGAATAGATTTCTGCGGGGAATGTGAAGAGTATCCATGTGAGGAGCTGAAGCAGTTTCAGTCAATATTACCCCATCGTATTGAACTATGGAAGTCACTGGAAAGGATACGGGAAACCGGATGGGAAAAATGGTACATCGAGATGCTCGATCATTATGGATGCCCGGAGTGCGGAGTTATTAATTCAGCCTATGATGCGTCATGCCGGAAATGCGGAAATATGCCAAGCTGCAAATACGTGGAAGTGAACCGGGAGGAAATCGCAAAACGGGTGGAGGACTTGTCAATGAACAATCCGCCGGAGGCGGACAAGTGATCAATGAGCAATTAACAATTAGCATTCAGGAGTCAGAAAAAGATTAATGATCTTGAATGTTGAATTTTGAATTCGATTTTTAAACCAGAGACAAGAGACAAGAAACGGTTTTTATGATTGGCTCTTATTAAAAAAAAATGGATTCCCGCTTTCGCGGGAATGACGGTAACTAGAAAGTATAGACAAGAAACAAGAAACGAGAGACGGTTTTAAACCATGCTAAAAAGAACCATTGGAATACTGATATTTACCGCGGGGGTTGTGATTCTGCTGGGAATCGCCCGTGGATTCTCCAACCTGGGAGACTTCGCGCCTCTTCTTCCGCCGCTGGTGGCCATTGCACTGGCATTCATTACCCATGAGATTCTCATATCCCTCTTTGTGGGTATTTTTCTCGGGTCCTTGATGACCTACCGGGTCGAAGGGTTCCTTCATTTCTTCCAGGTCCTGGGGAAAGGTTTCTATAAATCGGTTGACACCTATATCCTGTCAGGTGTGGCTGATCCTGACCATGTCTCGATTATCATGTTTACCATGATGATCGGGGCCATAGTGGCATTGATTGCCGCGTCCGGGGGGCTGCACGGCATTGTCTTTAAGCTCGCGCGTTACGCAAGGTCTTCCGTTCTGTCCCAGTTTTATACGTGGCTCATGGGCCTTCTCATCTTCTTTGATGATTATGCCAACGCGTTGATCGTGGGCAATACCATGCGCCCTATCACCGACAGATACAGGATTTCCAGGGAGAAACTGTCCTTCATAGTCGATGCGACGGCTGCGCCGGTCTCGTCCCTGGTGATTGTATCAACATGGATCGGATACGAGGTCGGGCTGATTCAGGATGCCTTTAAGGCACAAAATGTGGACCTTGATCCCTACATGACATTCATCTATTCCCTGCCCTACCGTTTCTATGTCATTTTGATGCTCCTGTTTATCCCCATCCTTATCTTCTCCAAAAGAGAGATGTTTTCCATGTACAGGGCGGAGAAAAGGGCAAGGGATACAGGAGACTGTCTCAGGCCGGGTACAACACCCATAGCCGGGGAAGAGCTCCGGGACATGGACCTGGAAGGCAGTGTTAAACCCCGGGCCCTGAACGCCGTTATCCCCATTTGCATTCTGATCTTCGGAGTGCTTATTGGCCTCTGGTGGACAGGGCGCGGTGCCATTCTTGAAGGAGGAGGGCAGATCGCCCTGTCCGGGGCCTCTTTGCGGGATATCCTGGGCAGCTCAAACTCCTACCAGGCCCTGTTATGGGCGTCAATTACGGCTTCTGTCGTGATGATCATCATGGTTGTTGCCCAGGGGACCATGTCCCTGAAGGATGCCATGGGAGTCTGGGTCAATGGTATGAAGTCCATGCTCATGGCCATCGTAATTCTGTGCCTGGCGTGGGGACTCGGGGGAGTTTTAAGGGACATAAAGACCGCGGATTGTGTTGCACAGCTGGTCAGTGCTTCAGTTTCGGTGCAGGCTCTCCCCCTTGTTATTTTTATTGTCTCTTCGGTGATCGCCTTCGCGACAGGGACTTCATGGGGAAGCATGGCCATCCTGTTTCCAATTTCTGTTCCACCGGTGCTGCAGCTTTCCGCGGGGCTTCCGCCGGACCAGGCTTCGGCTGTCCTGTACGCCTCCATCGGCTCCATTCTCAGCGGAACAGTCTTCGGGGATCATTGCTCCCCCATTTCGGATACGACCATCATGTCTTCCATAGCCTCTTCCATAGATCACATGGACCATGTCGGGACCCAGCTGCCCTACGCCCTGTTAGTCGGCGCTGTTGCCTGCGTCCTGGGATACCTCCCGGCAGGTTTTGCCTTCAGCCCATGGTTGGGAATTCTTCTCGGCCTGCTGCTCCTCACGGGAATCCTGTTTGTCCGGGGGAGGAAGGTTCGAAATATCAATTAGCAATTAGCAATTCACCCTGTTAAATAAGATTTGAGTACTTTTATATACCTTGAAATATTTGTCTTTGTTTACTACTCAAATCTTACCTTGAGGGTTTGTGTGTATTCTGTATAAAAGCTGCTGTATTTTTTACTCACAGGTACACAGGCATACATCCTTTTTACTCCTCAAGGTATTTAACAGGGTAAACAATTATCAATGAACAGTTAGGGGCAGAAGTCAGGAGTCAGGAGTCAGAAGTCAGACAAGGCTAAAGCATTTTAGGCTACCGCCATCGCCCCTTCGCCAAGCTCAGGGCTATGGTGCGCCAGGAAAGGCAATTAGCAAAAGATGTTTTTTGCTTTTACTAATAGTCTTCAGCCTTCAGCCTAATAGGCTGCTTTTAAAACTTACTTTGCCCTTTTGGCTATAATTTCTGTTGATGCACCGGGTCCACCACCTGGTCCTCCGCCGGATCCACCACCGGGTCCACCACCACCGGGTCCACCACCAGGTCCTCCAAAACCACCTTCAGTACCACGGGTGAATTTGATCTCGTCTCCGGCAACAGTCCCTTTCCAGACTACCTTCATTTCGTTTTGACCAAAACTGCGCTTAAGAGAGAAAGAAATCTTGTCTCCTTCAATTTTTCCTTCCTCGATGGCAACATCGCCCGGCATTATAGAGTTATTCAGGGTTCCGGTTAATTTTGCTCCATCTGCTTTAAAAGTTAACGTGATTTCAGAATCCTGTTGGCCTTGTGTGCCTGCAACCTTAGCGATCCATTTGCCGTCCACATCAGCAGCCCATGCTATAGAAAATAGAGCGAATAGAACAATCACACCAATTGAAAATATTTTTCCCTTCATAATAAATCCTCCATTTAACAATTAACAATTAACAATAACCAATAACCAATTATAAATGAGCAATCAGAGGATAGATTAATTCCATATTCTAGGCTTGAAAACCTTGATGAGTTAGAACGTGAAAGAGTCATCTTTTTTAAAGCATGGAATTTGAAACCTGAAACTTGGAATTCCGCCGCCCGTCCTCCGTAGCAGGCTACTGCGGAGGATGGGTAGGCGGGAATCTTGAATCTTGAATGTTTGCCCTGTTAAATACCTCGTGGTATTTAACAGGGTAAACTCTATCTCCAATCGTCGATGCGTGTACTGCCTCCCATTGTAACCATATTCCGGTTCAACATGAAATCAGTAACAAACCATGTTGTCTGGCCCCCGCCCCCGGTAACAATTACATTTATTGACTGTTCCCGGAAGGGCTTTGTCTTCTGTCCATCAGGGAGAGTCTTTTCAACATTTCCTGCAAACCACTTGACAAGCTGCTCTTTGGACTTGAAACCATAGGTATCCTTGAGAAGATCGGCAACGGACGGGTCCATAATGACTGTGGCCATTGGCATGGTAAGGGCCTTCATTAAATCGCCCATCCACATATTTACGGGGTACTCCCTCTTGGCTTCCGTTATACATGAAATATATGACCAGCCGGTTGCCACGGTTAAAACGTTGTCTTCAGGTTTGAATCCCGCCTGCACATGAAAAGGTTCCCACCCTTCGGGAAGAGCCTCCTCGTTTTCAGCGATGCAGACATTGTTATACTGCATGGTGCTTCCAAGGGTACTCCAGGTTGTTTTTCCGCTGTGCAGGCCGCCTATGGTCTTGGACATAATCGTGTAACTGCGGCCGATAACAGAATTGGCCAGGTTGTGGGGTCCCATGACGTTGAGACCGTAATTCATGTTTATTTCGTCCCGTATTGGCCCGTTGACCAGGATCATGTTGGCCATGGAGGACGTGGAGTTTCCAAAGGGTATGTGGTTGGCCAGGGCCAGGATCACAGGGAGGTGTTCAGGCTTCGCGCCGGACATAACAGCGCAGATCGCCACTCTTTCAACGGTGACTTCCCGCCTGCCTCCGGGCCAGTCCAGCACCTTGATGACTTTGTCCGGGCTGTGGGAAGTACCTTCCAGCATTTTTGCCACCCGTTCTTCGGTGGGGAGGACTATGGGAAGATAGTCTGTCCAGTCATTGTCCTGAAAAAGCTGATGCAGGTTCTCTTCGGTGTCCGGTCCCAGAAAGCGGGATGCCGACGGCTGCGGCCCAGGGGCCGGGCCCTTGTATTTTTCCTTCTCTGTAAGTGGAGCGGTCAAAGCCTCGATGAATGCCTGCATCATTGGTTTTCCGCTTACCACCTCTTTACCCTCAAAGATATATTTATGGTGGGTTGATTGAGACTGCCCCGCCACAGGGAAGGGAAAGGCTAAATATCTAATGGGCGACCCGTTGGTATATTTGAAATCGTGATTCAGGGCATAATCTATGACATTGGATGCCGTACCCCCGACAGCGGGAATACCATACTGCTGTTCCAGCTCTTTACTGTTTCGGCTCACGGCCGAAGTACAGCTGTCTCAACCGGCTATCCCGAACATGGCCGCGTCTCCCTTTTCGGATATTTCCTTGAGAAGTTCCGGCTGCGGCTGCATGTAGAAGCCCTTGATTCCCCTGACCTCTATTTTAACACTCGGTATATTCTCGGCGAACCAGGCTTTTATTTCCTTATAAATGCTGGGAGCCGCGTCCTTGCCTCCCCAGCCGATATCCACCAGGAATATGGTCTTTCCTTCCAGTGTATCAAGCCGCGGTGTGAGTGGTATGCGATCGACCATTCTATTCGGTGGAGCAGGATTCAATACCCTCAGTTTTCTTTCTGAAGGAGCTTGTGTTATCTCCTGTTTCTTTTCCGGAGCCTGCTCTGTCGAACATGCAGCAATGAAAAGAATACTTAAAAATACGGAACATATCTTTCTAGTCAAATTGCACCTCCATTTTATGGGTTGGTAGTTCGTTGATAAGAACTGAGTATATGGAGAGAGGCTTTTTGTGTCAAGGCTATACAGTGAGCAATTAACAATGAACAATTAGCAATAAAAAATTACTTATCGTCTCTAGTTTATTGTTTATTGGCAATTGCTAATTGTTTTTCGATCCCCTACCTGCAACTCGCCACAAACGCATCAAAGATTTTTTTCACCCTGTTAAATAAGATTTGAGCTTTTTTTCTTATCTGTGCTTTGCTATATTAATCTCTTATTTTGTTCAAATCTTACCTGAAGGTATTTAACAGGGTAAATTGATAATTGATAATTGAATTTGTTTTTGCCAGGATTAAATATCAATAAATACCGAATAACAGCAAGGATAATAATATGACTTTAAAAACAGATACATATGAAAGGATTGTTGAAGACCTTTATGATGGTCTTTATTTTGTAAATAAAGACCGGGTTATTACATTCTGGAACAAGGCGGCGGAAAAAATAACCGGGTTTAGCGCTGAAGAGGTTATCGGGAAATCATGCGCGGATGATATCCTTACCCATATTGATGGGGAAGGAAATAAGCTCTGTACCGGAAAGTGCCCTGTTGCCGAAACTGTTACTGATGGGAAGCCCCGGGAAGCTCAAGTATACCTCCACCACAAGGAAGGACACAGGGTCCCTGTTTCGGTCCGTATTAATGCGCTTAGAGACGGGAGCGGCAATATAATTGGCGGCATAGAGTTGTTTACTGATATCTCGAACCAGACAGCTAATGAATTGAGAGTGAAAGAACTGGAAAAGCTGGCTCTTCTGGACAACCTTACCCAGTTAGCAAACAGAAACTATATTGAGAGAGAATTTGAAAGCAGGCTCGAAGAAAAAAGAAGGTATAATGTTCCCTTTGGCATACTGTTTATGGATATTGATCATTTTAAAAAATTCAATGACACATATGGCCATGATGTTGGTGATGATGTTCTTAAATTTGTGGCAAAAACTCTCATTGACACCTCCAGGCCTTTTGATCTCTATGGAAGATGGGGAGGAGAAGAGTTTATCGGGGTTCTTCGAAACATAAAGGAAGAGGGCCTCAAGACTGTTGGTAACAGGGTAAGGATGCTCATAGAAAATTCATACATGAATTATAAAGATAAAAAGTTAAATGTAACAATTTCTATTGGTGCTACCATCGTTAATGACGGCGATACCATGGAGAGCCTTATAAAAAGAGCAGACAGACTAATGTACAAAAGTAAGGCCGGAGGCAGGAATTGTTTGACGGTGGGGTGAACCTGATAGTCTTCAGCCTTCCATGGTTCGCCGAAGCCTTTGGCGAAGGCGGCAGGCTAATAAGCTATAATAAACCAGAGACGAGAGACTATTTATGCGCCGGTATTTATCTGCCTGAGTTTTGTGGCAGATTGTGGCGTAGAAACTAGCATTTAAACCCATAACCTTGCTATATGATTTTGAATTAAAAATCTTAAATTTCTTAAGGGGTTAATAGGAAAACAATGCCACACCATGAACGCAGAGCTGGAAACCGGGCAGCAGCCTTTCGTGAGGCGGCGCGGGTCATAACGGCGTGGATCGCGGGCCGGAAAATAATATATATTGAATACCCGGTTTACGAAGAAAATCAACAGGCGAATAGCAGGTGGATAACTCAAATGCCGAAACGGTTATCTGATATTCAGCTAGTGCTTCGCGGTATGCGGGATGCTGATGACATTGGTGTTACGCAGAAAGACCTGGAAAACTATCAGCATGAACTGAAGGCCTTTGGAGAAGCGCAGATTGAAGATGATATTCTAATTGCCCTTGCAGGATCAGCGGCCTATGGCCGGGTCGATAAAGCGGCAGAGGAAACTGACTGTGTTGATGACAGGGATGAAGCACAGCGGTTAATACACAGCCTTAAGGAAGAAAATCGTTTGCCGGAGGAGGAATACCATGCCCGTGCGCTGGATTTTGTTGATACATTCGAAAAGTGGATTCAGCACCTGGCGGAAATACTCATTGAACAGCGCCAGGTTGAAATAAAAGAGTTCAACGAGTTTATCCAGGCACACCCGGAGCTGGAAGAGCTGAAGAAGGTTTGGAAGTGTGGTCGGTTAGAAGGACGTAGAGAGGATTAAAGATAATACCTCTGGTTGATTTCAGGTTCCAGATTCCAGGTTAGAAAAACTTTTAGGTATTATAAATTGAATGAGTCGGCTTTTTTAGAACTTGGAATTTGAAACCTGAAACTTGGAATTCCGCCGTAGGCGGGAATCTTGAATTTTGAATGTTGAATACTAAGGGAAAGGGAGGGTGCTTTTATGAAGAAAATATCACGCCGTGAAGCCTTAAAACTGGGAGCTGGATCTTTAGCCATTGCTGCCGCAGCAGGGACCGCGACATTAACGGACAGTCATGCGGAAGAACGTACAACGCCGTTGATGGAGTTTAACCGGTACGGAGAGGAGCTCGAGAAACGCCTTATGCTCCGGACATCTCCGTTAGCCGTCAAGATGCTGGAAAAGGAGTCCGATATTCCGGAAGGAGCGGTCAGGCCCCTTAAGGATAACGGGTATCATCTTGCCCAGTGCCAGGCCTTTGCCATGTCCCGCCGGGAAGGAACCACCGTAGCCATGCTGAAGGAAGACCACTGGTGCCCTGCCGCGCCCCTTGCCTATGGCAACGTGCAAAATTCTGACGATACGCCCCAGGTGGGCGGGTCCTACGACCGCTTTCCCTATGGGAAATATGCCGGTATTGTCACGGCCCCCTTGAAAAGCGCGAATTTTCTGCCTGACGTGGTTATCGTATGGTCAAACAACGCCCAGTTGAGGGCGCTGATTCTGTCCATGGACAGATCGGAAAGCTCCGGGATAAACACCCGTTTACTTCCTCCTTCCTGCGCATATGCAGTAGTCAGCCCTATGAAAGACGGCAATTACTGGATGGTGCTGCCGGATCCCGGGGAATATGAAAGGGGACTGGGTACGGAAGACGAGATGATGTTCTCTGTTCCGGTGGCTAAAATGAAAACACTGATCGACGGATTGATAAAAAACGAGAACGGATACTTTGCATACCGTAATCATCATCCGTTCATGAGGCCGGACTTTCCAAGGCCCGATTTCTACAAAGAGATGTTCAAATCCTGGGGGATTGAGCAATGATCAATGATCAATTAACAATTAGAGAAAAGGGGGCTGGTATGAAATTACATCGATTGGGAATGGTTTTTTCGTTAGCCGTTTTGCTTGTCATGTTGGGGACGATGGGTTGCACAACAACGGGCGACAAAACGATGGGTGACAAAAAGACGGGTAATAAAACAACTGCACAAAAGTGCGACCGGCAATGCCTGGCTGATCTTATGAAGCAATATGTCGAGGCACTGGGAAAAAATAATCCAGGAGATCTGCCCTTTGCCGATAAGGTCAAATTTACCGAGAATTCCGCTGATGGAGTGGATTTTCTGAAAATTGGGAAAGGACTCTGGGAAAGCGCGACCGGAGGCCCGACAGAATTTCAGATTTATGCTGCTGATCCCGTGGCCCAGGCAGCTGCCTGCCTCGTGGTTATGAATGAGAATGATAAGGATATCCTGCTTGGAGCGCGCATCAAGCTTGAAAAGGGCAGGATCACCGAAGCCGAGCACCTGGTGATTAGGGGAGGGGCAATGAGCAAGCAGCCTTACAGCGAAATGCCTACGCTGCAAAAGGCAAGGCCCGGTTTCGCGGAAGATATACCAGAGGCAGAGCAGATGACACGGGAGGATTTGATTCGAATCGGACTCGCCTATTACGACGCACTCACATCGGAAGACGGCACGCGTGCGCCATTTGCCAAGGAATGTGAACGCCGCGAGAACGGCATGACAACTGCCGGAGGCGCTCCCCCAAAGGCAGCCCCCGGGGCTCCCATGCCCACTGGAGGATTTGGAGGCGTTCCCAGGGACTGCGCGGGACAGCTCAGCGCCGGTGTTTTCTCCTATATCACTGAAATCAAACCTCGTATGGTGGTCGCCGACGTGCAGAAAGGAATATCCGCCGGTTTTTCAATGTTCCGGCATGACGGCACCAAACGGCTGCCCGCAGACGCGGCGCCGGGAACTGACAACAAAACGCAATGGGGGCAATTTAACATGGCCGCGCTGCATATCTACAAAATTAGAAATGGCAGACTCTATGAAATAGAAGCCCCCGGGGCAATGTTGCCATATGGCATCAAATCCGGCTGGGAAACGGAAGAAAAGGTTTTCCCGAAACCATGAGCTGTTAGTAGCGGGTGGTTAGTAGCGGGTGGTTTTTAGTTAGTCCTGTGTTGTGAATTGCTGTTTGTTGGTTGATCATAACGCGTGGTCAGGTTGAAATGACATAATCCCTGTACCAATAAAACCAGAGGGATCAAGCCTTGAATCTTGAATTACATATGTTCATGCTGTTTATCAAGATTCAAGACCTGACCACGTTGTCCTGAATTTACCCTGGCAGGGATGTTACAGGATGTCCCCCATACTATATTCAACAGGTATGAGGGACAGGGTGTGATATGGTTATCCTATTTTGCCCTTTTTGCGATGATTTCTGCCGATGCGCCAGGACCGCCACCAGGGCCACCGCCCATGCCGCCGCCAGGACCGCCCATGCCGCCTCCTTCGGTACCACGCGTGAATTTGATTTCATCTCCGGCAATGGTTCCTTTCCAGACGACCTTCATATCACTCTGACCGAAGTTGCGTTTAAGGGAAAAAGATACTTTATCTCCATCGATCATTCCTTCTTCTATAGCAACCTCCCCCGGCATCAATGTGTTGTTCAGGGTCCCGGTTAATTTCTTCCCCTCCGCTTTAAAGATCAGAGTAACTTCGGATTCCCCGCCCCCTTGCCCTCCCGGGGCTTTCGCTACCCATTTTCCGTTGATATCAGCAGCCCATGCTGAAGTAACCAGAACCAAAAGTGAAATTATACCAATTGAAATAAATTTCCCCTTCATCATAAATTCTCCTTTCAGATTATTGTTTGTATTCTTTCTGCCAAAGACTTTTTTAATCCTGTAAAGTTTTTAAAGGCCCCGGTTTTCCCTATACCGCAGACCGTAAACCGCATATCTTTCTTTCCCCTACGCCTTTCCCAGGGCCTTGAGAACCTTGTCCGGGGTAGCCGGCGGATCAACCCACCTGCCGATAGCATTTTGTATGGCACATATAACAAGATGGGTGTTGGCCAGCGAATGGCTGATGCCGTTGGATCCGTAAGCAGCATTGCCTGCCTGTGTTTCCAGGAACTTCATGTCGACGTGGGGCATGTCCAGCATGGAAACCTTCTTGTAGTCGAACATGTTCGCGTTCAGTTTTACCCCGGTCTTTTTGTCATAGAAAAAATCTTCATATAACTGGCATCCGGCACTGAAATCCATCACCTGGTGAATCTGACCTTCCAGTGAAGTCATCCGGATTACTTTGCCGGGGTCCGCAACCACTCCAAACCGGAGTATTTCCACTTCCCCGGTCTCTGTATCCACTGCCACCTCGCACATGGCGATGTTCATGGTATCGAGATATCTACCCATGCCGGTGGCCCAGAGAGCCGTAGGGGGCCTGCCCGAGTAGGTTGCAAACAGATGAGCCTGTCCTACAGCCCGGGCAAGCGGGACAGCCTTGCTCTCGTCTGATTTAACGTATACATTCCCGTCCTTCATGTCCAGGTCGTCGGGAGTATAGCCTTTCAGGGGACTTGGAGGCGGTTCTTTGGCCGGGCCGAAACCGAATCCACTCACGGGCTGAGGATTGTTCGCGTTCTCGGCAGCGGTTTCCAGTATCCTCTTTTTCAGAATGTTGGCACATTCCTTTGTAACCCAGGCAGAAGCTGTCGTACCGTCACTGCCGCCGCCCACCGGGGCAAAGGGCTCATTGTAGTCGAAATCAATAAAGACATCTTCGTAATCAAGGCCCAGTTCTTCGGCGACTACCATGGCATTTCCTTCAACAGCAAAGATACCGGTGCAGCAGCCCTGGGTCCCCATACGCACTCTGCCGTTCCTGAGCTCCAGCTTGGAGTTGTAGCTCGAGAATGAATGCCTGGGACACATCTGGTAACGGAAGCCGGCACCATGCATTCTGCCGTCGGGGAGTTTTTTATCTCCGGTCGCGTGCCATTTCCAGCCCATCATTCTTCTGCCCTCTTCCACGCAGGCATCATAGCTGGGTACCGGGTCGGGGTCTGTATAGTCTGTAGGGCCGTGGAGGTTCAGTGTGGCAATATTGATCGGGTCCTTACCCAGTTTTTCCGCGATCAGGTGTATTGCCATAGTCAGAGAGTCCCAGTTGAAGGGACAGTGCTGTCCGCTGGTGTACATTTTGCCCCTGTTGCTGTTCACGACTTCCATGGACTGCTTAATATTCAGGCACCTTGTCGTGAAATAGGGGCCGTAACCCTGGTCTCCGCTGGTGCCGAGAGTTGAAACAGGAGGAACCCCGGCATCGGCTATAGAGAAATCGTCAATTGCTGTGATAAGGCCGTTCTTTTTAAATCCGACCTTCAGGCGGGAAAAACGCTGGTTCATGTTAAAGTCGTACATTTCCTTCCGGGCTAATGCCATCCGGACCGGCCTCCCGGTCCTTTTGGAGAGCAGTGGAGTGATCTGCTGTACTTTCCGGAATCCCCAGTCACAGTACTTGCCTCCCTGGAAATAGCCGTCCTGCCTCACCTTTTCTGGAGGAAGACCGTACATGGAGCCCACTGAATCCTTCCCCTGGCGGGCAGTCCAGACGGGTCCTTCTATGTGCAGGCTCTGCTGTTCAGGATTATGCCGCGGATCGTCATACCAGTAGGCGACCGACGCGTAAGGGTTGGGAACATGACCGCTGAATGCAGGCATGTTGAAGTCGTATTCTACGATATGATCAGCCTCCCTGAAACCGGCCTCGATATCACCACGGTTGTTGTTGGAAAAGGAAACATTGCCTTTGGGGGGGGGATTCTGGTCGCCGCCTCCACTGGATGAACGGAGAGACCGTCTTTCAGCAACAGGCCGGATGAGAGGAGCGTCCGGCTTTTTTCCTTCGAGGATGTCTACAATGTGCGGACCAACCTCCCACTTCGGATTGAGGGCCTTCAATGCTTCATCACAAAGCTCTTCAGACTCCGCAACGACGATAACCGCCACTTCGTCGTCTTCCATATCTGCCACCCTGTCCACATAGGATCCGCCGCCGCCCCTTCCTCCGCGGGATCCGAAACTCATAAGATCGTCATCCTCCCAGGTGAGAACATCGACAACACCCGGAATCTTTTTTGCAGCGGCAGCATCAACGCTCTTCACAGATGCGTTCGCGTGGGGGCTCCTGAGAAACCTGGCATGAAGCATGTTTGGAAAGACGTAGTCGGCGCCGAACTTCGCCATACCTGTCGCTATGGAATAGGATAGCTTACCGGGCAGGTTTGGCTTGCCGACAACTTTAAATTCTTTTCTTTGTCCATTAACTCCTGCTAGATCGGCCATGATGTGAGACTCCTTTCGTCACCTGGATTGATTTTATTATGACTGTGAATGTCGCGGAACCTATCCGCAAAAGCGGATGCTGTCGGCGAGTGCTTGTTTTGTGGAAAAAAGTATATGGAGTTGTGTGTTGTATGTCAATTTAAAATCAATCCATAAACGGTGAACAATTATCAGTGAACAATGAACAATTATCAATTGCTTATCGTCTCTAGTTTATCGTTTATAGTTTATTGTTAAAAATTTTAAGAAAAAATGGATTCCCCGGTCAAGCCGGGGAATGACGTTAACTAGAGACTGGAAACTGTATTTGACCATAAACTAGAGACGAGGAACTAGAAACACAAAAACCAGTAGGGTCATGCCCGTGGAGACGGGCATCCATTTGTTTTTATTAGAACAATCGAATAACGAATATCGAGTGACGAAGGACGGACAAATAATAAATAACATCATCGCAAACATTCGTAATTTGTAATTCGCTACTCGTCATTCGTCACTTGTTATAATTTCAAAATATTTTAAATGGATTCCCGCCTTCGCGGGAATGACAAATACAGGACCACGGTTCTCAAAATTGTTGAATAATGCGTCATAATTGCTTTTTGGAATTAATCTCATTTTATTTTTGGACAAGAGTGATTGAAAACAGTAATTAAATATTATATATCTTAGCGAGTTGCAATTCGGGGTTCCCCGAAAAGGGGATTTAATCAACTCAACCCTGTAAATGATGCATGAAAGGGATTTTAGCATTCCAGACCCCCGGTTACTTCATCAGCTCCCTGCTGATGAAAGCCGTGACTTAAAAACGTCTATTCTAATGGAGAGTGAAAATGACTACATGGCATGATTATTTAAAGAGAGAAGGTCAGCCTCCGGCTTGGCCATATCCGGTCCGCTTTGAGGAAGAACAGGAAATCGAGGCGGACGTACTTGTGATTGGCGGCGGGATTGCCGGCTGCTGGGCAGCAATCAGCGCAGCCAGGACAGGTGTAAAGGTGGTGCTGCTGGAAAAAGGGGATACAGTCAGGAGCGGCGCCGGCGGACCGGGCTGTGATCACTGGTGTAACGCGCCTGCCAACCCCCATTCCAGGGTCGATCCTGACGAGTGGGCTGAGCATATGTCGGAAGGCCCATACAGCTGTGGAATCGGCATCCAGATCCAATGCAGGGAAGACTGGGACACATTGCTGGAAATGGAGCAGATGGGCGGAAAAATCCGGGATACCGACGATGAGTACGTAGGAGCCGAAGGCAGGTACGATGATACCAAGCTCATGTTTTCTCCCAGGTATGGAGTAAAACATAACCTCTGGCCCGAGCCCGGTGCTGGGGAGCCCGGCTTCAATCCCCCGGAAGAAAGATCAAATGTTGTAATCCGGATCTGGGGATCTACCTTTAAACCCATCCTGAAAAAAGAATGCAAACGGTTGGGCGTTAAAGTCATGGACCGGATCGCGGGTACAAGCCTGCTTACGGAAAACGGTGTTCAGGGCGAACGCGTGATCGGAGCAACAGGACTCAACAGCCGTACGGGTGAGTTTGTCATCGTCAAATCCAAAGCGACGATCATTTCCACCGGCGGCGCGGGAGATCTGTGGCTGATGAACTCGGAACTCTGCGGAATGTCCAGCATGCATCCCAGGACCTGGACCGGCGAAGGGCTGGTAATGGCCTTTAAGGCCGGCGCGGAAATTACGAATCTGGAAATGAGTAGGCCGATTGGAATCGCCACGGGCCATAAACACAAGTGGTATACAGGCGCGGGTGACGCCAGCTATGAAAACCTGCCCATTGTTGACGCCAATGGAAAAAGAGTTCCCTTTCCCATACAGGGCTGGGAGGATGCCGGCGCCATGATACCGGCACCGGATGTCATGGCGAAGATTGCTGAAGACGTGAAAAAGGGCGTTTATGAGCTGCCCTTTTATGGTGACTGGCCATCAATGTCTGATGTGGAAAGAAGGGCTACATGGGACCTGATGTTAGGAGAGGAGTCCACAACAAAAATCATTATAGACACTTTTAACCAGGCGGGTTTTGACGGAAGCAGGGACCTTCAGCAGAGCTATAGATTCATAGAAGGGTCCGGCCTTCCCCAATGGAGAAACGGTGGGGGTAACTTCATGATGGACTGGAACCTGAAAACCAACCTGGATGGATTGTATGTCGCGGGCACGCAGCTTGTAGGCGCTCAGGATCACAGTTACTGCGCCGCGACAGGAAGATACGCCGGAAGAAAAGCAGCGGCCTACGTTAAAGAGATCTCCCAGGGTAATGTCTCCCGTGATCAGGTACAGAAAGAAAAGGACAGGATTTACGCGCCGACCCGCCGGGACAGCGGTATCGAGTGGAAGGAATTCCACGCAGGGTTAGCCAGGATCAACCAGTACTACAACAGCGAATACAAGACAGAAAACCTTTTCAAAATGGGGCTTAACGCCCTGGAAAGAATGGAAAAGGAATTTGCTCCGCAACTGTACGCCCTGGATCCCCACAAACTTCTGCGGACTGTTGAGGATCTAACCATGCTGGAACACTCAAAAATTATCATACAGGCGTCGCTGGCCCGGAAGGCGAGCCGCATGGGATTTCAGCGCATCGACTATCCCGAGATGGATCCGCCGGAATGGAACAAGTTCCTGATCGCGAAACTGGAAAACGATAAGTTTATCACCAGACTGAAAGAGCAAAGATTCTGGGGAAACATGAAAGAGGAGTATGAGAAGTATAATGCTGATTATGAGGGAGTGTATGAGGGAGATTAAGTTATGTTTTGGTGGGGTATAAAACCCCACCCTACATCGCTAAAATAAGCATCACCGTAGGGTGGTATTTTATATGCCACCTCGGAAAATTATAAAAGTATAATACTTATTTCGGAGGAAATAATATGTCTCAAAAGGAACTAAAGGCCATGACTAATGTTGTCACGCCAAACCAGCCGGTCATTTTTGACCCGGATTATTGTACCGGGTGCAACAATTGCGTCGAGACATGCCAGATAGACGTGTATATCCCTCACCCTGAGGCCGGTATGCCGCCCATTATTCTTCATCCCGATGAATGCTGGTATTGCGGATGCTGCGCGAACGACTGCCCTGTGGAAGGCGCCATAAAATTCAACTGGCCGCTTCAATCAAGAGGATACTGGAAAAATAAGGAAACTGGAGAGGTGGGGCAGGTGTGATAACAATTAACAATTATCAGTGAAAAATAATCAATGATCAATAAACAGTTACAGATGACAGATGACAGAGAGCAGAAGTCAGAAACTCAGAAGTTAAGAAGTTTAGAAGATAAGAAGGTTAGTTTGGATTAAGGGGCAAGGATTAAGTCTTTCGACGATCGTCGGTCAACGGTCATCGGTCTGTCGTTAAATAACCAATAACTAATAACAGATAACCATTAGCTTTTTAATCTTGAATCTTGAATTTTGAGTCTTGAATCATACTTCCAAATATTTCGCGCGAATATCAGGGCTGGCATCCAGCTCTTCAACTGTTCCGGAAAAACCAACCCGCGCCTTATCCATAAGGTAAACCCGGTTTGCAAGGGACATGGCGACCTTGAGGTTGTGCTCCACCAGAAGGATGGAAACACCGGTCTTACCGATGCTCTCCAGCACATCACGGACCTCCCAGGTGAGAACAGGTGACAGTCCTTCAGTGGGCTCATCGACCATGAGCAGATCGGGATTCCCCATGAGGGTCCGGGCAATAGCGAGCATTTGCTGTTCTCCGCCCGAAAGGGTGGAGCCCTTCTGGCTGCCGCGCTCTTTCAATATGGGGAAATGTGTGTAAACCCTCTCAAGATCCCACTGGTTCCCGCCCTCCATCCGGGCGGCCTTACCATGCTTGACGCCCATCTTCAGATTGTCCAGCACCGGCAGGTTCGGAAATATCCGCCTTTCTTCGGGCACGTAACCGATTCCGGCCCTGGCTGCCTGGTAAGGTGCACAGCCGAAAATGTCCTTTTCCCCGTAGACAATAGATCCTGATGCCGGCCGCACCAGTCCCATAATGCTTTTCAGGGTCGTGCTCTTGCCCATTCCATTCCGACCGAGAAGAACGACGATTTCTCCGCGGTCAACGGATATGGACATGTCCTGCAGCACGTGGCTCTTGCCATAGTAGGTGTTCAGATCCTTTACTTGCAGCAGCATCTCTAGTCCTCCATCTCGCCCAGGTAGGCGCCCTTGACCTCCGGGCTGTCCCTAATTTCACGGGGTGTTCCGGTGGTCAGGATCTCACCGTGATGAAGCACTGTTATCCGGTCCGCGATGGAAAAAACCACATCCATGTCATGCTCGATTATGACCATGGTTCTGTTTTCGGTCAATTTCCGGATCAGTTCAACCGTGTGGCGTGTCTCCTCACGGGACATGCCGGCTGTGGGCTCATCGAGCATTACCAGGTCAGGGTCAGTGGCCACGGCCATACCGACCTCCAGGGACCGGTGTTTACCATAGGATAATTCGCAGGCCGGTATATCACGTTCATCATACAGGTTGATACGCTTGAGAACACGATCCGTCTCTTTGGTTATGGTTTTCAGATTGTCTACCTTGCGGAACAGGCTGAAGCGGATACCTTCCCTTGACAGAATCCCCATACGGATATTCTCGAAGGCGGTTAACCGTGAAAAGGTACTGGTGATCTGAAAGGAACGTCCCATACCCATGCGTACCAGCTTATAGGGTCTGGCCCTTGTAACATTCCTGCCTTTGAAGAAGATTCTCCCGCCTCTGGGTATGATACTGCCGGTGATGAGGTTAAACAGTGTGGTTTTTCCTGCACCATTGGGCCCAATAATGGCGTGTTTTTCTCCTTCGGTCACCTGGAGATTCACTTCTGATATTGCTTTCAGGCCCTTGAAGTCGTGTGACAGGCCTTTGGTTTGGAGAATATTCATATTTTGTCCTCCTCCGCAGGCTGTTTGGCAGCACTGGTAAAGCATCTCTCCTTGATAGTAGAGAAAATGCCCACAATTCCAAGGGGGGCAAACAGGACCACTAGGATGAACACCAGTCCGTTGACCAGTTCTATGCGTTCCGTAAACCGGAAGGTGACGTCTTCCAGGATATGGAGAATCCCCGCACCCAGGATCGGACCCAGGAAGTTACCTATCCCCCCGATGTAGGCCATCATGATGGCGTAAAAGGAGGTGTGGATATCAAGCACACCCACAGTGGAAACCAGGTTCTGGAACAGGGCGTAGAGCCCTCCGGCGATTCCGGCAAAGGTGCCCGAAACTATCAGGTTGACGGCCCTGGTCTGGGGCAGCCTGAATCCCATATAGTCCACCCGTTCTGCGTTATCCCTGATGCCCACGAGAAGACTGCCGAATGGCGTCTTTGTATAAAACCACATCATCCAGATGGAAACAGCTATTATGGTAATGGCAAAATAATAGAAATTCGTTTGATCGTACATATCGACGGACACAATGCCGGGAATGTTGAGAGGAGGGATCGGGTATCCCCCGATGCCGTCCTCGCCGCCGGTGATTTCCCTGAATTTGAGGGCAAAAACAAAGAGAAGCTGGCCAAAGGCCAGGGTAAGCATGGCAAAGGCAGTGCCGCTGACCCTGATTAGAAGGGGGCAGAGGATAAGCGCCAGAAGCCCGCCGGAAAGGCTGCCGATGAGCAGCGCCGGGATCAGCGGCAGGTTGTTTATGTGGGTTAATGCCAGGGCCGTGGCATAGGCCCCTGTGCCGAAAAACATCGCGTGCCCGAAGCTGAGAACACCCATGTAGCCGAGAAGCAGGTTGAAGCTGACGGCATACATGGCAAAAATGGCGAACTTGACAAAAAAATTAGTGTAGTAGATGCCGAACAGGTGCGGATAAATGACAATAATTGCCAGCACGGCAAAGGATATAATCCACAGGTGGAGTTTATGCCTCATTCTCTTTCTCCGAAGAGGCCCTTGGGCTTGAAGGATAGTACGATAGCCATGAATACAAACATCAGGACCGGCGCAAGTTTGGGAAGGAACTGGATTCCGTATGCATTCAGCTCTCCCAGGAACAGGGCCACGACAAAGGCACCGGTGAGGCTGCCGAAGCCTCCTACAACCACCACCACGAAGGCATCCATCCCCATCAGCTCAGCCATTCCCGGAAAAACTGTGAGTAACGGGCCTGCGGCAGCCCCTGCGACCCCGGCCAGCCATGTGCCGAAGGCAAAGACACCCATAAAGAGTAAAGAAGTATTGATCCCCAGGGCGTTGACCATATCCGGGTCGGAGACAGCTGCCCTGACAACCATTCCCAGCCGGGTCATATACAGGACGATACCCATCACACCAAAAACGGCCAGTGCCAGCACAATGATGAAAATGCGGTATATTGGGTAGCTGAAATTACCGATATGTATCAGGCCGGAAAGGGACGGAGGAATCTTCACCACCAGGCTTTCGGTTCCCCAGCCGACTTTTACACCCTCCAGTATCACCATCATGATACCGACAGTGATAAGGAGCTCGGCAATGTGGCCCCGGGCATGCACTTTTCTCAAAAGGAAACGCTCCGTAAGTGCGCCGAACATTGCCGTTATCACGGGGGCAATCAACAGCCCCAGCCAGAAATTGCCGGTGTAATGCACGATTGTGTAAGAGAAATAGGCGGACAGCATGAAAAATGAGGCATGGGCGATATTGAGAATCCCCATCATGCCGAAGATCATGGTAAGACCGGATGCCAGTAAAAAAAGCAGCATTCCGTAGGCCAGTCCGTGAATGCCCTGGGAAATGTACAGGATGGCTGTCGGGTCCATCAGATTCTCCTCCATTGTAGTGACTCAAACTAAAAAGAATATCTCTCGCTCGTTCCCTTCGGTCACTAGAGAGCGCAGAGAAAAGCTTTTGTTTTTTAAACACCAATAATATTTTTTGTTTTTCTCTGCGAGCTCTGCGAGATACATGTTTTTTCTTTGTGGTCTGTTAAATTTAGCAAAATAATATGTCATTGTATTTATGTCATAGATTACTAAGTCAACAGCATTATCCGAAAAGAGACCCCGGACTATTTACTGACACGGCCTTTCAGCTTCGGATCGAAGGTGGGCATACAATCTTCAGCCGGTATCCATGTGGCATCAGCCGGGGCAGCGTTATTAGGCATATCCCATTTATTAGGGAACTCCAGCACATTGATGGGGCGGTCCGCTATGGCCTGGTGATCATCAGGCCGCATATACATTGGCCAGCCAAAGAAATCAAATGTGTGTCCTTCCCAGGCGGCAATTATCTTCTGCGGGTCAGTGCTGCCGGTTTCCTCCAGGACCTTGAAGTACCAGTAGTAGGACGTGAGGTATCTGAACCAGGTGCCCCTGGGCCACCGGTACATCTCAGTATTATAGGGTTCCTTCCAGGTTTTCCAGAGATTGTTCCATATGGCAGCAAGTTTATTTATCATTGGTTTTCTGCGGTCCAGGTAGAAATCGGAGCACAGGATCAAGCCGGCACCCGCGGGTCCGCCGATTATCTCCAGGGGGCGCGTGTCGTCCAAAAAGGGGCTGGCAAACTGGATGTACATGTCCGGATCCAGCGGGTTCTTCAATCCCAGCTGCCTTGATTGTTTTATCAGGTTATCATTGTCAGCCCCCCAGGCTCCCGTGATGACGACATTGGCCCGGGATGCCCTTATCTTTTCAAGGTAGGGCGCGAAATCCTTCGTAAGCTGGGGAAAGTAGTCCTCCCCGACGATTTTGGCATCGGGTCTCACCTTCAAAAGGGCTCTTTTGAAGGCACCTGTAAAGGAATAACCCCAGATGTAGTCCTGGGCGCAGATATAGAACTTGTTTTCCGGCCGGTTTACAAAATAGTTGGCCAGGGCTCCTCCGCTGGTTGCCGCGGTCCCGCTTGTGCGAAAGACATACTTGTTGAAGTTAGGAACATCCATAAGTGAATCGGCAAAGGCGGAGCAGTTCATGTAGATTGTTTTGAACCGTTTTGCTGTTTGCTGACCGACCTTGGAGATATGGCTTCCGGTCACTCCGGAGAACATGATAACCTTGTCTTTTAATATTGCTCTTTCAGCGGCTGCTTTACCCGGTGCCGGCTTCCCCTGTGTATCGGCCTTTATGATCCGGATCAGTTTTTTCTTTCCATCCACGAGGATTCCGCCCTGGCTGTTTATGTCATGGACAACAAAACCCAGGACAGCCCAGTAGCCCTCACCCACATAGGTGTTGGGCCCGGTAAAGACATCCCAGATGGCGATATTTATCGTGTCACCTGATGTTGGAAAAGTCTGGTTGTTGGGGTCAAAGCTGGAAAGGTCCCCTTTCAGGGGTTCGAAGGCCCGGACCGGTGCGGGCGGCAGGACCGACAGGCAAAGAAAAACAGTGAACAGGTAATAAATATTTCTGATGATTCTCATTTTTTAATCCTTTTTCTTAAGGTGACACTGTTGAATATTGTGAGTGGAAAAAGGGGGCCACGATCTCAAACAAGGATAGATTTATTGTCACCTATCCTTTTTTCTGAACCCGAGAAAGATCCAGAAGATGCCCCAGGATAAGACGATGGGGCTAAGTCCCACATAAAAAAAGATGTGCCATTCGTTATTCCACGGCCTTAGATAAAGCGCGAAAAAAGACAACCAGAGGAACGAGGCCAAAATCGCCATACGCTTCCAGCCGGTAAGTTTTAAGCCTCGATTCAGAGGTCTGATTTCAGGTTCAGGCTGCCTGTTCAGCATTCTGGGGAGTAGAAGAATGCCTAAAATAATCACAACAATAATGACAATTTCCATTAAACCTGACATCGCGGAGTTTCCTAATGCTAACACAATTGTTTGGTTATGCCCACAAAGGGCTGCCACCCAGAGCAAATGGATTTTCTATCAGAAAAGGAAGGATGATGCAACCTGTGAAAAAGGGAAACGCTGTTAGGAGAATGGAACAGCGTATGCGCCCTGTTATTTGAATAAAGGATTTTCTTACCTGCCACACAAAACCAACAACCAGCGACTAACTAATAGCAACCAACAACCAACAACAATCCATGACGAACTTTTTAAAAGTATTTCATTGATTATTGATCATTGTTATTTGATAATTGACGAATCGGAATCATATATGAACGTCCCCTATTTCTTTACATTCAGGAAATGGAAAAGTGAATTTGAATACCAGACCAAAAGCATTATTATTAGTCCTAGGAATCGCTGCCGTCCTGATAGCAGGCGTAAATCCATTCCAGGTTTGGGCTGAAAAAAAAGTAATTCCGCCCGGATCTATAACCTTGGAAGCCCGTGTAAAAAAGCTTGAAGATCTTGAAGAAATACGGCAGCGTATAATGGATTACGGGCGTTTTCTGGATCAGAGGGATTTCAAATCTTTTTCGGAACTGTTCGCGAAAACAAAAGGGGAATGGATCGGCGGGATGGGCCGGGCTAAGGGATCGCAAGCAATTCGCGAGCTGATGGAAAGCACAATTGGAAAAAATACGTCCATGACCCAATCCCTGCACTTGTTTACGAACGAATCGATTCATGTAAACGGCGATCAGGCCAGGGCTGTAACCAAATGGATATTTATGGTTACAGGAGAATCCAATCGTCCCGAGCTCTATTTCGTAGGCCATTATGAAGATACGATGATAAGGGAGAACGGCCGCTGGAAATTCCTGCGACGCGTTGTTCATGCCGATATACCCACAGATGGTCAAATATCTACAAACAAGCCGCCTGAGGCGGACAAGTGAACAATAAACTAGTTTTTAAGACTATAAACCATAAACTGCATTTTAATAAGATCATCAAACAATCAGGGGGTTGAAAATGACAAAAGGTTTAAAAATTGCGATCAACATGGGCGGCGGTGATGCTCCCGGCTTGAATGCTGTGACAGAGGCCGTTGTTTTATCAGCTACAAACAGAAACTGGGAGGTCTACGGCATCAAAAACAGCTACCAGGGACTCCTTGATACGGATGAGATTATCCGCCTTACGCCTGAAAGAGTGTGGCATATATCAAACCTTGGAGGGACAATACTCGGAACAACAAATAAAGGGAATCCTTTTGAGATGCCCATTACCAATATTGCAGGAGAAACCGAAATCCGTGATGTTTCCGACAAGGTTGTCGAGAACTTCAACCGTCTTGGTTTTGACTGCCTTGTAGCCGTGGGAGGAGACGGAAGCCTGAAAATCGCCTATGATCTTTTTAAGAAAGGGATTCCGGTTGTCGGGGTTCCAAAGACCATTGACAATGATCTTGAGGCGACCGTTATTACTTTTGGTTTTGATACGGCTGTAGGTATCGCTACGGAGGCCATCGACCGTTTGCATTCTACTACCAAATCACATGAAAGAGTCATGGTTGTTGAAGTCATGGGGAGGCACGCCGGATGGATAGCTTTGAACAGCGGGATATCCGGAGAAGCGGATGTGATCCTCATCCCGGAGATACCTTTTGATATGGACAAAGTATGCAAACACATCACGGGGCTGGAGCTTAACGGACAGCATTACGCGATTGTAGTAGCAGCGGAAGGTGCAAAACCTGTTGGAGGCAAATTACTTGATAAAGGAGAAGGCGAGGTGGGGCGCCAGGATGTTGTCCTCGGTGGTGTAGGGGAATTTGTAGCAAAGGAGATTTCAGCAAAAACAGGAAAAGATACCCGGTCCATGGTCCTCGGACATCTTCAAAGGGGCGGATCGCCTACTACTTTTGACCGGTTGCTTTCCCTCAGGTTCGGCGCGGCCGCGGTCCGGATGATCGCCGAGGAAAATTTCGGGACCATGGTAGCTTTAAATCCTCCCGTAGTAGAGGCCATCCCCCTGGAAAAAGTAATCGGAAAAATAAAAAATGTCTCACTCGACAGTGATACTGTTCAGACAGCGAGAGAAATCGGTATATGTTTTGGAGATTAGCGGGTTGTCGGTGGTTTGTTGTTTGTAGTGATGTCATTTTAGTTTGACTACACACGACTCACAACCCACAACCAGCTACCCACAACCTGCAACTTTTCTTTAAAGTGAAAGGAGTGACATATGGAATATATCAACGCTGTTAATATAATTACCGCGGTGATAGTTTTGCTGATTTTATATTTTTTAAAGAAATTATTTACTGCGGATATTGGAGAAAACAGGTTCTTTTATATTTTGGCTCTGGTTGCCCTGTGTGTAGGCGTATATCTCTGGAGAAGCGGCGTTTTATCAGAGGTGATTGGTAATATATTCGGAGTAGTAGAGTAACAATTATCAATTATCAATGAACAATTACCAAATAGAGGCCAGAAATCATTATAGGCTGAAGCTGTTCAGCCTGCAGTCGTCGCCATCCACCGTCGCTAAAGCTATGGCGGACAGGCAGGCTATGACGGGCCAGGAAAGACTATTAGCAAAAGATTTTTTTAGATTTACCTAACAGTCTTCAGCCTTCAGTCTAATATGCTAAAGATAATTTTGAATGACGAACACGATCCTCAAGGTATTTAACAGGGCAAACTATAAACAACATAATGATTTAAAAGAGACAAATATTGCTGAACATTTATATTGATGCTGACGCCTGCCCGGTAAAAAAGGAAGTTTACCGCGTGGCAGACAGGTTCAAACTGAAAACAATACTGGTATCCAATAAAGATATCCGTATTCCGGACAGCAGCCTTATTACATCAGTTGTTGTTGATGACAGCCCTGATGCTGCTGATAACTGGATCGCTGAAAATGCCGCCGAAGGTGATATTGTTGTAACAGGGGACATTCCGCTTGCAGACCGAAGCCTGAAAAAAGGGGCGGGTGTAATCAGTTCAACGGGCAAGCTGTTTACAGAAGACAATATAGGGCAGCTAATAGCCACCAGGAACCTCATGGCTGATCTCCGGGACGCGGGGGAAATTTCCGGGGGGCCTGCTCCTTATAAAAAGAAGGACAGGTCTAACTTTCTTCAGAAGCTTGATGAATTAATCCATTCAATAATTAATAAATATCCTGATTACTCTATTCATTGATCGGACAGCCGGATTTTTTGGAATAAAATAAAAACACGATACATCTCTTTTTTACTCACCTGATCTGCCGCCTTTTGTTATAGTAATGAATCAATAGTTACTAATAAGGATAAAAATATGATTGAATTAGGAAAAATAAACAATCTCAAGGTAGTCAAAGAAATTAAAACCGGTATTTACATGGATGGAGGGGAACTGGGAGAGATATTCCTTTCAAAAAAAGAAGTCCCGGGAGACATAAGGACCAATGATAATGTGAAAGTGTTTATATTCAAGGATTCAAAGTCACAAGTGGTTGTGACAACAAAAAAACCCTGCGCAATGGCGGGGGAATTCGCGCTTTTAAAGGTGGTAACATCTAATTCCTACGGGGCCTTTCTGGAATGGGGTCTAAAGCCTGACTTAAAGGTTCCCGTGCGTGAACAGCAGAAAAAGATGAAGGCGGGACAGTCATGCCCGGTGTTTATATACAATGATAAATATGACAGGATTACAGCTTCATCCAGACTGAATAAGTTTGCCAAAAAGGTGCCGGAGGAATTCAGGGAGGGGCAGCCGGTAGATCTTGTTATAGTTGATATTACACCCATGGGGTACCGGGCCATCATAGATGGTAAATACTTTGGCGTCCTCTACAAAAACGAGGTGTTTCAGATTCTCAAGCCGGGGCAGGCGGTAAAGGGTTTTATTAAAAAGATCAGGGAAGACGATAAAGTGGATCTTACTATTCGGAAATCCGTTGCCATGGAAACAGATTTACTTGGTAAAAAAATACTGAATATATTGAAAGAGCGCGGCGGGAGCCTGAACATATCGGATAAGACTGAACCGGAGAAGATATACAGCCTCTTTGGTGTGAGCAAAAAGCGGTATAAAAATGCAATAGGTGCCCTGTATAAAAAGCGCCTGATTATAGTTGAAGACCATGGCATAAGGATAGCCCGGAAACAGGATAAAGAATTATTGAAAAAAAAGATAAAGGGAAGGAGACGGCGGATCAGGTAGAACAATGAACAATTAGCAATTACCAATGAGCAATCAGAGGTTAGGCGATTAGACTGAAGGCTATTAGGCTGTTAGGTAAAGCAAATAACATCTTTTGCTAATTGCCTTTAGCCTATCTGCCACAATACTAGGCAGACAAGAAAAACTTTAGCCTATAATAAATTTTAAATGATGAATATAACCCACAAAGTATTTAACAGGATAATCAGAGTTTATATATGGTAATTATACTAATGGGCGTTTCCGGTTCCGGTAAAACAACAATCGGAAACCTGTTGTCAAAACAAACCGGCATCCCTTTTTTTGATGGAGATGATTTTCATCCGGATGTTAATGTCCGGAAAATGGCTGAAGGCGCTCCCCTGACAGACCGGGACAGGATTGCCTGGATTGAGCAGGTATCAGGTTTTATCAACAGCGCTCCTTATAAACATAAAATCCTGGCCTGCTCCGCCCTCAACAAATTTATCCGCGGCCTGATTATCAAAGATATCGAGGAACAATGTTGTTTTGTGTTTTTAAAGGGAAGTTATGATCTTATAAAAGATCGGATGGAAAAAAGGGAAGATCATTATATGAAAGCCGGAATGTTAGCCAGCCAGTTTAATGCGCTGGAGGAACCCGGGAATGCTTTGATAGTTGACATCGAAAATTCTCCGGACAGTGTTTGTGATTTAATTTATAACGCGATAAGCGATGAACAATTATCAATGAACAATCAGAAGTCAGGCTGAAGCCTTTTAGACTAAAGGCTATTAGCAAAAGATGTTTTTTGATTTTCCTAATAGTCTTCAGCTTTCAGCCTAATAGGCTATAAGAAACCAGAGACAAAAGACGAGAAACGAGAGACGCTTTTTAATCCTGGCACTTGTTATTTAAAGCATGGATTCCCCGATCAAGTCGGGGAATGACCCTGGAACTAGATCGTGATTTAAATATAAGCGGATAAAGATAGTTTCACATCCTTAAAGGAAGGAATATCAAAGGGGAGGACAGCAAAATGCAGGTTGGTCTTATAGGTCTCGGCCGTATGGGTATGAACATGGCGAAACGTCTGCTGGAGGGCGGTCATGAAGTAATTGTCTACAACAGGACACCTGAAAAGGTTGATCAAATAACAGGAGAAGGAGCCGCGGGAGCCTATTCCTTAGCGGAGCTGGCTGAAAAACTCTCCCCGCCGCGAATAGTATGGATCATGCTTCCGGCAGGCAGTATTGTTGATGATCATATTGAACAGCTGACGGGTCTGCTTAACCGGGATGATATCATCATCGAAGGAGGCAACAGCTACTACAAGGATGATATTCGCCATTCCGAAGCCCTTTCCGGCCATGGAATCCAATACATGGATGTCGGTGTAAGCGGGGGTATTTGGGGCTATGAGATTGGCTATTGTACAATGGCAGGCGGAGAAAAGGAGGTCTTTGATTACCTGGAGCCGTTATTTAAGACCCTTGCCCCTGAAGGAGGATATCTTTATTGCGGCGGTGTCGGGGCGGGTCATTTTGTAAAAATGGTACATAATGGAATTGAGTACGGCATGATGCAGGCCTATGGTGAAGGTTTTGACATCCTGGAAAATTCTCCCTACGCGGAATCACTTGATTATTCCCTGCTTTCCAATGTCTGGAACCGGGGAAGTGTTATACGCTCCTGGCTTCTTGAACTCGCGGAAAAGGCCTTTAAAGAGGATCCTAAAATAGAGGGCATAAAAGGGTATGTGGCGGATTCCGGGGAAGGACGGTGGACCGTTCAGCAGGCTGTGGAAAGCGGCGTGCCGGCGCCGGTAATAGCACTGTCCCTCATGAGCAGGTTCCGGTCGCAGCAAAGCAACTCATTTTCCGACAGGGTGCTGGCTGCCTTAAGAAAAGAATTCGGGGGTCATGAGGTTGTAACTTCAGATGACAGTGAACAATAAACAAATATCAATGATCAGTTAGCAATCAGAGGGCAGATGACAGTATAGCCTATTAGGCTATAGGCTGAAGGCTGTTAGGTAAACCTAAAAACATCTGTTGCTAATAGCCTTTAGCCTAAAATGCTTCAGCCTGTTGAAAACTATGAACTATAAACTCCTATTAAAAGAGGATATTAAAATTGCTTAAAAAAATATTGAAAATAATCCTGGCAATTATTGGGGTTGTTCTTATTGCAGCTATTGTGCTGGCATTTATATATCGTGAAACAATAGATATAATGATCAGCAACAATAAAATTAAAACACCGGAAAAAGTTGAGCATGAGATTGTAACGGCCCAAATTGTACCAATCACAAAAGGCGTAGCTGACTGGGTCTCATGGCGGGGTATTAACGGTGATGGGCGCAGCGGAATCTCCGGAATAAAAACTGACTGGTCCGATGGATTAAAAAAAATCTGGGAAATTGATTATTTATGCCAGGGAGAGGACAGCGCGACCTGGTCCGCGCCGGTAATACAGGGGAACAGGCTGGTCGTATGCGGGCGTGATGATGTGAACGATATTGTTTTCTGCCTGAATCCTGAAGACGGCGGCCTGATATGGAAGCAGGCTTACCCAGCTCAAACAACAACAGCATATGGCGCCGGTTTCAGGGCAACTCCATGGATTGATGAGGACCGTGTTTACACTTTCGGCCGCGGTGGGGACCTGGTCTGCTGGAATTTAACAAATGGTGATAAAATCTGGCAGAAAAATGTTCATGATGAGGGGGGAAAGGAGGCTACCTGGGGGCATTCGTCATCTCCCCTTGTAGCAGGGTCACTCGTAATTGTTAACGGCGGCGGAACAGCCCGCACAATCGCCTATGATAAAATGAATGGAGACATAATATGGAAAACGGGAACCGGTCCGGCAGGCTATGCGGCAATTTCGATGATGGAAATTGAAGGCGAACCCGTAGTTCTTTCATTTCATGGAAAAGGACTGGCAGCAATAACACTTAAAGAGGGCAAAGAACTATGGGATGTAGAATGGAAAACATCCTATGAAGTAAACGCGACAACACCTGTTAAAAAAGATAATTTAGTGTTCATAACTTCCGGCTATAAAACCGGCTGTGAAATGTTAAAAGTCAGCAAATCCGGTGCCGAAGTTGTCTGGAAAAATAAACTTTTTGCGTCCCACCATTCTGACCCATTTATTATTGACGGGCATATTTACGGGTATTCAGGTGACAGTATGCAGAACAAGGGCGTTTTTAAATGTATCGAACTTGAAACCGGTATCGAAAAATGGAGCACAAAAGAAATAGGGTGGGGAACATGCGTTGCCGTTGAAGATTATCTTCTCTGCTGTGACGTGAAAGGCAATCTGTTTCTTATAAAGCCTGATCCCGAGAAATTTGTGAAGGTTACAGGGTTACCGAAAATCTGGGGCAAAGTCAGAGGCGCAACCTGGACAAAACCTGTGCTGGCTAATGGCAAGCTCTACCTGAGGTTCAAGCAGAGTTTAATGTGTTTTAATATTTAAGCTATCAGCTGTCAGCAAAAACAGTATATAGTTTGTGGTTAGAAAGCAGGCTGCCGCCGTCGCATGGGCTATGGCGCGCCAGGAAAGGCTATTAGCAACAAAGGCTTTTTGCCTTATCTAACAGCCTTCAGTCTTCAGCCTAATAGCCTATAATTAATCTTGAATGTTGAATCACGCCAGAAGCAGGGAACAGAGACAAGGAACGATAAAACAGGTTTTCTAAAAGGAGGTATATAATGGCATTTTCACAATCAGACCTGTTTTGGGGGATGGGCAGCGGTTTCGTGAAGGCTACAACTGAACTGGCGGCCCACGTTACATGCCGGGAAGGGGAAAGACTGTTTGATATCGGTGATCCCGCTGACCGGTTCTATGTTTTGTTAAAAGGCAGCGTTACCATGAAGCGGGGTGACGGCGAACTTCACACAGCTGAAAAAGCGGGAGAGATCTTTGGATGGTCTTCATTAATCAGCCGCCCGGAATATGCCGCGTCTGCCACCTGTGACAAAAAAACGGAACTGTTAAGAATCGAGTCCGGGCCTTTCCTGAAAATTCTTAACGAATCTCCCGGTGACAAAGCAATCCTGTTTGAACGATTGGCAAAAATGCTGGGCAACCAGTTGCTGGGCGTTTATATATCGGCCAATGAATAATAAATAGAAACATAGATTTAAAATTCCAGATTCCAGGTTCCAGATTAAAAACCAGTGACAGAGGGTATTAGAAAACTATAGGTTATTAGGCTGAAGCCTATTAGACCATTAGCAAAATCTTAAAAAATCTTTTGCTAACAGCCTAATAGCCTTCAGTCTGATATGCTAAAATGAATATTGAATCTTGAATTGCAATAGAGACCAGAAACCTGATTCACTGACACATAAGAAAGATATCCTATGCCTGAGAAATTGAATAAATCATTGCTTTATACCTATGGAATTCCTGACCTGGGCTTTGCCCTTATAACAAATATGGAATTATTTTTTTTCGCGGTTTTCCTTACGGATATCGCAGAATTTTCATTATCATTGACCGGATACATCCTGAGATTCACCAGTGTCGCCGATATAGTGTTTGCCCTGATTGCCGGTATCATACTTCAGAAAGTCACATTAAAGTACGGGGGAAAATACCGGTCCTGGTTTTTGATCGGCCCACCGGTTGTAGCCCTGTTATTTATTCTGCAGTTCTCCAAAATCGGTACAAACCTGTCGGCCGCCCTGATTATCTTCTTCGGCTTTGTCTTCAGCCATCTGGTATGGAATATCGTTTTTATATCAAGTGCTTCCATGGTGGGGAGGTTAAGTCAATTATCCGATGAGCGAACCATATTATCTGCCGGAAGGGCCCAGGGCTTTTCCGCTGCAGGTATTGTGTTTGGCATTACCAGCGCACCTGTAATATATTTTTTTACGTCTCATACAAATGAAATAACCGGTTTTTCCCTTGCATCTGCATTCTATGCCTTATTAATGGTTCTCGGATACCTGTATATATACATAATGACATCCGGTATGGACCCCTATGATGAAGCCATAGGGAAGGTGCCAAAACAACCAGTACTTGAAATGGTTGCACTGGTTTTAAAAAACCCTCCCCTTATAATGCTGATCGTAGCGGAAGTATTCCGCAATTCATATGTTCTTATAGTCGCATCATTTGCCGCTTACTATTTTAAATATGTCCTGGGCAATGAGGCATTCCTTTCCCACTTTATCCTGGCCATAAGCATTTCCAGGCTGATTGGGACATTTGCCGCTACGTGGATTGGAGTAAGAATCGGCAAGCTGCGTTCCTACTGGATATTTATGGTTTTAACAGCAGTCGTATTTGCTTCTGGTAAATTCTTTGGCGGAACTACATGGAGCTTCACCTTCATTTTCTGCGCCGGCTCACTGCTCGGAATGGTATCCGGTGCAATGAGTACAGCGCTATTTTCTGATACGGTT
The DNA here is from genome assembly GCA_042573485.1 of Thermodesulfobacteriota bacterium. Lineage (GTDB taxonomy): Bacteria > Desulfobacterota > DSM-4660 > Desulfatiglandales > HGW-15 > JAAZBV01. The sequence continues at coordinate 46,144 of JBHPCX010000003.1, forward strand.
GTTTACGGAGAATGGAAGACAGGCAAAAATACAAGGGCCTTTACAATGGCTTTACAAACCTTTCCCATAAAAATAGGCGTACTGATCAGAAGCGAGGTTATTACATTCGGCTTAATGGCGATCGGGTTTGTGGCTAACGCGGAACCTACCCCCAGAGTAGTTGAGGGCATCAGCTCCATCATATCATTCGCGCCGGCCATTGTATGCATCATTTCCGCGGTAGTATTCTATTTCGGTTACCATATTGAAGATGCAGATGTCCTTAAGATGGAAAAAGAGATTTTAGAGAGAAAGGAAGTGAACAATTACCAATGATCAATGAACAATGAACGATAAAAACCAATTCCAAATTCCAGGTTTCAGATTCCAGATTGAAAACAATCTATAGTTTTAAGTTCATTGTTTGTAGTTGAAAAACCTAAAACCTAAACCATAAACTGTTTTTATGAATTGATTTTACGAATTGGAGAAAAAATATGTATGACATTGAAATGCAGAAGATGTCCCAGGAATTTTTCAACTGCTGGCAGGCCGCGGGCCTGTATTTGAGCGACCGGGCACAGGAAGGTAAGCTGTCCTGGATCAGGGCCCATCCTTACCCTCCATTTCTGGAGCACCTGTCTTTCCGGCTTGGCAACCAGTTATTCTTTATAAGGGTTGAAGACATAGATGGAACAGTTGAAGGTCCCGGGACTCTTGAAGGCCTGAACACTGTTGCTGAGGAGAGCGGTGGTCATGCCTGTATCATGCCCATGAGAAAAAAATTTGCCGGTGAGGAATGGGTGCCGGACACAGGCGGATGGGGATTAATTGATGCATCGAACGGGGATCCTGTCGATCCCTTTTCCCTGGTAACTGATGAGAAAATTGAGATGACTCCCTGGGAACTGCATGATATGGCTGTTCAAATTGTCCGCGAGTACATCGAAAAAAAGGATTTTCAGCTCATGTCCTGGCAAGGTACTCTTGACGTTGATCCTTCCATATGGTTTACCGGTGAAAGCAATGGACCGGAATGGGTCGTTGTCAGGGCAACGAAGTACCCGGAGGCCCACGCGTCACTTCCCGAAAACTGGAAGGAGATCGTCCAGCAATGTACAAGTGTAAGCCAGACAGGATACTTTGCTTCTGTAGCTATAGCCAGCAGCGAACAGAAGTTCGAGTCGGAGAACGAGGAAGCTGTTCCCCTCTATCGCGGGGCCAGCATGTATATCCAGTTTCCCGGTCTTGAAGGGCTCGAGGAGTGATAAAAAGCAATTATCAATTAACAATAAACAATGAACAATTAACGATGAACTATAAACAATAAACCATAGACAATGAACAATTTCTTAAAAGGGAGGAGCCAATGACAGATAAGAAAAATATAAATCGACGGGATTTCATTCAGAATGTATCCACCGGAGCGGCAGGATTAGCTTTAGCCAGTGCCCTGTCCACACTAAGCGCGGCCGTTCCTGCGGGTGCCCAGCAGCCCACCTATTACGATAAGATGGATATGAGCAAGCTGGGTAATGTTGTGAGAGAACCCGGCGTCGTTGAATTTAAGCCGTGGCAGTCAATACACGATACAATTACCTCACCCATGATCACGGCATGGGGTTTCGGGGATATTCCCGAATCCAGGCTAGCCGTAGGATTCGCGTATATCACCGAGCCTGATACCCTGGGCGGCGATACTCATTCCCACGAAGGTCATGACCAGTGGATATTTCTGATCGGTGGCGATGGGAGAAACTTTCTCGAATTTGATGCGGATTGTGAAATGCTGCTGGGTGATAAGGTCAGAAAGATAAACTACTCCTGCTATTTCTTTATTCCCAAGGGTACACCTCACTGCCCTCTGGTAATTAAACGCGTTGGTAAACCCATCGTATTTATAGACGCCAGGATAAATGAGTAGTTGAAAGCAGGGCGTGGGTTGTTTTCAGTGAACAATTAACAATGAGCAATTATCATTAAAAACTTTCCATTGTTAATTGCTAACTGATAATTGTTAATTGATCAACTTCCAGGAGGAACGGCAAACCAATGAAAGCTTTTAGAATTTCTTCGATTATCCTGCTTACTTACCTATTCCTGTTCACAGGCTGCGATTCACAAAGTAACACTCCTAAGTCATCAGAACCAGGGGCTCAAACAGTCCCATCGCCAGGACCGCCACGTCACGGCGGTTATTTAAAACGGGTTGTGGGTGCTTTTCCCAAGATCTTAGGCTACCCGGAAGAGTTTGCGCCCATCGACTCGGATTTTGCCGCCCCGGCACTTGAGAGACTGGTCAGCTGGGATGAGGCAGGAAACCTGATTCCTATCCTGGCAGAGTCCTGGGAAGGAGACCCGGAAAAAGAGACCATTACCTGGTACCTGCGCAAGGGAGTCCTGTTTACGGATGGAACGGACTGGAATGCCGAAGCACTCAAATGGAACTGGGAGTCCCGGTTGAGCGCCGGACGTATGGTGGATGGAAAATATGTCAAATCCCTGGAAGTGATGGATGATCATACCCTCCGGATGCACTTAAGTGATTACCACCGGTCGATGTTCCACAACTACGGCTGGAGCGTGATGGTTTCACCGACCGCATTTGAAAAGGCAGGGGGTGGGGAACTGGAAAAAAGCAAGGAGTGGGCACGATCGAACGCTGTGGGTACCGGCCCCTTCCGGATTGTGGAATTTAAACGGGATGTACTCATTCGATATGAGAGGAACGATAACTACTGGCGGAAAAACCGGCCCTACTTTGATGGCTTTGAGAGCAGGCTCATACCGGATCCCATGATAGCTTCGGCCATGATGCAGGCAGGGGAAGCCGATATGTTCACAAACGTGGATGTCCGTACCGCGCTTGACCTGGAAGAAATGGGAGTAAAGGTAAACTGGGGACCGGGGATGCTGGCGGCGCTGCTGCCCAATTCCAGCGATCCGGATTCACCCTTTGCCGATAGAAGGGTTCGGGAGGCGGTTGAATATGCCATAGACCGCCCGGCCCTTGCAAAAATGATCGGGCATGGAAAGTATGAGCCCCTTACCCAGCTGGCCGGAAAAAAATTCCCGGGCTACATACCCGATTATAATCCCCGCCCCTACAATGTGGCCAAGGCCAGGCAGCTGCTTGCAGAGGCAGGTTATCCCGGGGGATTTAGAACTAAAATCATGGCCAATGACATACTCCGGGATCCGGCAGCCGCACTGCAGAGCTACCTGGGAGAGGTAGGCATTAAAGTCGAGCTTGATATTGCTGACACGGCCCGTTATATGGCTGCAGTTTTCGCGGACGGGTGGACCGGCCTGGTGCTAGCCATCTCGGGAGTCAATCCTGATGCCACGGATCTCTTCGTACATTTCGGCAAGGATCCCATGACCTACCGCACGGGAAACATTGCGAAATCAGAAGAATACCTGGCATTGTGCAGCGAGGCTCTGCACACATATGACAAAGCCGGGCACTACAGCGTTCTCAAGCGGATGGTCAGGCAGGCCAGTGAGGACGCCATGGTGGTTCCCATGTACATAACTGCCCTGGCGACAGCCATTCAACCATACGTTCACAGCGACTATCCCAGGATTCACATTATTGTCTGGGATTCCTGGGATGACTGGATGGAGGAGCATTAATAAGTGTCCATCCAGAAAGAGACAGTTTCTGGATGGAGCTTTCAGCTTTCAGCGTTCAGCGCTCAGCTAAATCCGTGTTATCAGATTATTATTTTAGGGATGTTCCTTAAAGATTTTATACCCTGAGACAAGCTACCTGGTGGTCTTTGGCGATTTCCCTTAGTTGAGGCGTGACGCGGCCGCATTCGGGAAGGGCCATAAAGCAGCGGGGATGAAAAGAACAGCCGCGGGGAGGATCCAGGGGACTTGGCACCTCTCCTTTAAGGATGATGTTTTCGCGGCTTTCCTCTATGAATGGATCGGCGATAGGGATGGCGGAAAGCAGGGCCCTGGTATAGGGGTGGAGCGGATTTTCATAGAGAGTCCGGGAATAAGTAATTTCCACGATCCGTCCCAGGTACATTACGGCTACCCGGTCACTCACATGCCGCACTACGGAAAGATCATGGGCAATAAAGAGGTAGCTAAGCCCTTGAACTCTTTCCTTTAGATCCTGCAGAAGGTTAATTATCTGGGCCTGTATAGAAACATCCAGGGCGGAGATGGGCTCGTCACACACAATCAGGGAAGGTTCACAGGCAAGGGCACGGGCCACTCCGATGCGCTGACGCTGGCCGCCGCTGAATTCATGGGGGAAACGGTTCATCATTCCGGGATCCAGGCCCACCATCCTGAACAGATCTTCGATTCGATCCCTGTGTTCTTCCCGGTTCGCGCACATCTTATGAATCCTTAGAGGTTCTCCCACAATGCTCCCCGCGTTCATCCGAGGGTCCAGAGAGCCGTAGGGATCCTGGAAAATCAGTGTCATCTTACGGCGGATTTCTTTTAATTTTTTTTGGGGAAGACTGGTAATATCCTGTCCGTCAAACACAATCCGTCCGCCGCTGGGACGGTACTGGCGCAGGATACAGCGGCCGATGGTGGTTTTTCCGCAGCCGCTTTCACCGACGAGCCCCAGGGTTTCATCTTTCATGATGCTGAAATCAACCCCGTTCACAGCCCTGACTTCAGCTGTTTCTTTCTGCAGCAGTCCGCGGGCCACCGGGAAAGACATTCTCAGGTCATGTACCTTGAGAATAGCGTTTTGGGTTGAATTATTCATTGAAGCTCCTCCTTCAGGTAGCAGCGATAGTAGTGCTGCCCGTCCGCCTGAAAAAGAGGAGGACGGGGCTTTTGATAGCATACATCGATCCGGCGGGAGCAGCGGGGAAGGAAAGCGCAGGCAGGCGGCATATTAATGAGGTTAGGCGGCAATCCTTCAATAGGTACGAGTTTTTTCCTTTCTATGGCATCAAGCCGGGGAATGCTTTTAAGAAGACCGACAGTATAGGGATGACGGGGATTGGAAAAAATCTCGTGCGTGGTTCCCGACTCAACTATACAGCCGGCATACATTACATATATACGCTGGGCATAACGGGCCACCAGTCCCAGGTTATGGGTTACCAAAACCAGCGAAGTCTCCAGTTTCTGCACCATATCCTTCATAAGCTTTAAAAGCTGGGCCTGCGTTGTTACATCCAGGGCGGTTGTGGGTTCGTCGGCGATAAGTATTTTCGGACTGCAGGAAATCGCCATGGCGATCATTACCCTCTGGCACATGCCTCCGCTGAATTGGTGGGGGTGATCATCAAGACGGTCAGCCGCGCCGGGAATGCCTACCATGCTCAGCAGCTCGATGGTTCTCTTCCGGGCGTCTTTTTCCGTCATTCCCTGGTGCAGTTGAAGCATCTCACCGAGCTGCTGACCGATTGTCAATACCGGGTTGAGAGAAGTCATGGGCTCCTGGAATATAATAGAAATCCGTGCACCGCGCACAGACCGCATTTCCCGGCTGTTGGTTTTATATTGAAGAAGGTCTTTTCCTTCAAAAAGGATTTTCCCGCCGACTATTTTCCCGGGCGCTTTAACAAGCTGCAGCACCGATAACAGGCTGACCGATTTGCCGCAGCCGCTTTCACCGACAATGCTGACTATCTCCTTCTCTCCAACATGAAAGGATGTATTGTCTACTGCCTTGACCAGTCCGGCTTCAGTCGCAAAATGGGTCGACAGGTTTTCAACTTTTAATATTTCGTTCATTTAACTCCTACAGCAAGCCTCTCAAACGGGGATCCAGGGCGTCTCGCAATGCGTCCCCGACCATATTGAACGCAAAAACGGTCAACATGATGGCCAGGCCCGGGGCGAATGAAAGCACTGGGTTTCTTACCAGGTGTTTATAACCATCGTTGACCATGGCACCCCAGGCGGCGCCCGGCGGTTCAATTCCGATTCCCAGAAAGCTGAGTGAAGCCTCGGCCAGGATAAGAGATCCCAGCTGCATGGTCATAAGGACCAGAAGCGGGTGCAGAATATTCGGCAGCACATGCTTAAGAATGACGGAGATGTCTCCGGCTCCCATGAGCTGAGCCGCCTTGACATAGTCGTTCTCCCGAATGCTGAGCGTCATTCCGCAGGTTACACGGGTATAGTGGGGAATGATGGCTACACTCAGGGCAATGATCACGTTTTGAATACCGCCGCCCAGAACGGCCGCCATGACCAATGCCAGTAAAAGCATGGGAAAACACATGACAGCGTCAATGCATCTCATAATTACACTATATAAAAAGCCGCCAAAATATCCGGCGATCAATCCCAGCGTAACACCCACAAGAGAAGCAACCCCGACCGTCAGAAATCCAACCATCAATGCTGTCCGGGAACCGTAGATCAGCCGGCTCAGGGTATCCCGTCCCAGGGCATCACTGCCCAGCCAGTGCGAGCCGTCAGGCTGAATCAGGGCATCTGCAATGCCTACCTGATATGGATCGTAGGGAGCCAGGAAAGGAGCGAAAACAGCCAGCAAAAATACAATGATTAAAATGGTGAATCCAACCACCACAGTGCCCCGGGAAAAGAATACACGCCGCAATCGACGCCACTCACTCACGCGGGGGGGAGTCTCGGAATAATTCGCTTCGATGGTAGAAGTTTCATTCATTGATTATACCCTCCTGCCATATCTGATTTTGGGATTAAGCCAGGCATAGGATATATCCACGAATAAATTGACAACCAGGACGATGGATGCAATTACAAAAGCAATGGCCTGTACCACGACGTAATCCTGGTCAAAAATACTGCTCACCAGCAACCGCCCGATTCCGGGGATAGCAAATACGGTTTCCACAATGACCGATCCGCCGAAAACCATGCTGACACCCATGCCCATCAGGGTAATAACCGGAATGAGGCTGTTTTTAAGGGCGTGTTTGAGGATTATCCGGCTTTCACTCAAACCCTTGGCCCAGGCGGTGCGGATATAATCCTGGTGTATGACCTCCAGCATACTGGAGCGCATCTGCCTCGCATTGGAGGCCAGGCCGAAAACCGACAGGCAGATAACCGGCATAATGGCCTGCCTGGTGCTCAGCCAGAAGTCTTCAAAGGGAGAAGTATAACCCGCAATGGGGAGCCAGTGGAGTTTGAGACCGAAGAGATAGATCAATAATATTCCCAGCCAGAAAACCGGTACAGTGACGCCCAGGTATGTAAGGGGTGTCAGTACCCTGTCCGGCCAGCTGCCGCGCCGCACTGCGGCGATCAGTCCCACTGTCAGCCCTATAAAAACAGTGCACATAAGGGCAAGCAGGCCCAGGTGAAGGGTCACCGGGAATCGCTCCAGCATAAGATTTCCGACTTTTTCCCGGTAAAATATCGAGGTTCCGAAGTCTCCCCGGAAAATGTCCGAAATCCAGTGGAAATACTGCACCATGATCGGCTTATCCAGCCCGAATTCCCTGCGGAGTTCTTCCAGTGCTTCCAGAGGCATGGCATCGAATTGCATGGTCTGGGCCATGTAAATCAGCAGCGGATCTCCCGGCAGAAGCCTCATGACAAAAAAAACCGCCAGGCTTACCAGCAGCAGAGTAAGTAAAGCCAGGAGCAGTCTGCGGATTATAAAAGACGTCATTATTTCAATGATACCTTTAATTCATGGTTTGCAGCGAGTTGTTTGTGGTTTATGGCTGGTTGCGGGTTGCTCGTTATTAATACTATATGGTTGGCTGCATGTTTTTGATCGATAAGAAACAACTATCTATATATAACACACAACCAACCACTCGCAACTAAAAACAGGCTTCGACTTTTACCTCCACTCGTCAATATTGACCGACCGGCCAGCTCTCATACCGCCTATCATCCAGTAGTTGTTGTTGCCCGAACCGGTGACAACTACGTCGAAACTTCCACCGCCCATACCAAAGCCTCCCATTTTGCTTTTGGGAGCGGCTCCTGTATCGGTAACATACTTGTTGAGCTTATCTACCGTATCATAGCCGGCGTCGGCGACAATATTAGCAACTGACGGGCCGAGGACTGCAAAAGTTCCGAACATTGTCCCCTGCTGGCTGTAGATATTTTTCATAGCCTGAGCATAGTTCGGAAGCTCTGACCAGTCATTGGCTTTCCAGTTTACAGCGGAAAGAATACCCCAGCCTGATAACAGAGTGACGACATTGTCGCCTTTTTCATATTTAGCCGGCGGCGGCCCTCCAGGCCTTCCAAATCCAAATCCTCCTCCTGCGCCACTTTTCCTGACAGAAAAAGGTTTCCAGGGGGAGTTCTCTTCGTTTTCAGCAATGATGATATTGATCGCATTCGCGGCATTACCGACAGTCCCCGTGTAGGTTGTTCCAATTTTTCCGCAGTTACCGCCATTGATGGAAAGCAGGCTCCAGGCCCGGCCGATGGTTGTATTGGCATGGGCAAATGGTCCTACGGCGCCGATATCATAGTTAAGCCCTATTTCATCGCGGATATTTCCGTTGATTACAGCACCTGCCATGAACCCGTTATCGGAAATATTCACGGCGGTCGAGCCGGTAGAACCTATTGCAAGAATAACCGGGAAATATTCCGGTTTGGCCCCCGCCATTACAGCGTTGATGGCCGCGGTTTTAACCGTATATGTCCACATTTCACCTGCTTCTGACCCGGGATTCATTCTGCCGAGTACTTCGTCAGGGTCATGGCTTGTGCCCATCAGCATCTCATCAACCAGTTCCTTTGTCGGAAGTATGACCGGCATAAAATCGGTATATCTTTTTTCAAGAAAAAGCTTCTGAAGGGCTGCCGGTGTATCGGTGTAGGTGGCCGGCGGAGGATCATGTTTCAATTCACCGGGATCCTTTTCTTTGGCATTCAGCGGCTTTGTAAGTTTTTCCACAATCTCCTTCATGACCGGCTTGCCCGAAAGGGGATTATTACCTGCAATAATCTGAGCCTTTATCTGCGCATTGTCTCTTCCCCAGACCGGACCAGGGATATACTGAATCCTGATGCCCGGTATGCCGTAGTTATAGGCTACCTCTATTTCCTGTGGAGCAAATTCGCTCAGGAGGATAGGTACTGAAGGTTTTTTTAATTTGGATTCCAGGTCGATTGCGAGGCGAACTGCCCCGGGAGCGCAAACACTTCAATGCCCCACCCCGAGAATCACGGCGTCTCCTTTCTCTCCGATCTCCGTCATCACGTTCTGAGGAATGTTGGTCATCCCTCCACGAGCCATCACGATGTTAACATTCGGATAGTTGGCCTTGAACCAGTTGCCTAACTCTTCCAATAGGCGGCCGGAATTTGGAAAGCCGGTATTAATCATGTAGATGGTTTTGCCGTCCAGGCTGCCCAGGCGATCGGCCATTTGCTTCTTTTCGATCGGCGGGGGTGTGCCCAGGGGATTTAATACTGTAATTTTTTCTGCTGCACTGGCCTGACTGCCCATCATCAAAAAACCGAAAGTAAGGCCTATGCATAAAAACGCAATTACTGCTCCACGCAATTTCATGTCTTATTCCTCCGTTATTAAGGTTAAAATTATGTTTAATTGATATTCTACTTGATTCATAATATCAATTACCAATTAACAATGATCAATTAACAAATATCGGCTACCAATTAACAAATATCAATGATCAATTAACAATAACCAATGATCAATGACTAATGATCAACGATTCTACCTCCAATCATCAATGAGGGTGCTTCCCCCCATCATGCCCGGTCCCATCATGAAATCAGTCACAAACCAGGTTGTCTGGACTCCTCCTCCCGTAACAATTATTTTTACAGAATCTTTCCGGAAGGGTTTTACCTTTTCACCGGAAGGGTATTGAATTTTTTCAACATTTTCCGCGAACCACTGGCTCAACTGGTCCTTGGTATTAAAACCCAGGCTATCCTTTAGAAGATCGGCAACAGTCGGGTCCATAATAACCGTGGCAGATCCCATTGTAAGGGCCTTCATATACTCGCCCATCCATTTATTTACAGGGTAATCCCGCACGGCCATCACAACACTGGAGATATATGACCAGCCGATTCCAACGGAAAGAACGTTGTCTTCGGGCTTGAATCCCATCTGCACATGAAAAGGCTCCCACCCTTCAGGCAGTGCTTCCTCGTTTTCCGCTATGCAGACATTATTGTACTGCATGGTGCTTCCCAGTGTACTCCAGGTTGTTTTTTCACTGTGCAGGCCGCCGATGGTCTTGGACATAATTGTGTAGCTGCGGCCGATAACCGAATTGGCTTCATTATGGGGTCCCATGACGTTGGTGCCGTAATTCATGTTGATCTCATCCCTTATGGGCCCGTTGACCAGGATCATGTTGGCCATGGAGGATGTAGAGTTACCAAAGGGTACGTGATTGGCAAGGGCAAGGATAACCGGCAGATGTTCCGGCCCGGCGCCGGCCATAACAGCGCAGGCTGCCACCCTTTCAACTGTAACTTCCCTTTTCCCTCCCGGCCAGTCCAGTGTCTTGATGACTTCCTCAGGGCTACGAGAAGTGCCTTCCAGCATTTTTGCCACTCTTTCCTCAGTGGGAAGGACTATGGGAAGATAGTCTGTCCAGTCATTGTCCTTAAAAAGCTGATGGAGGTTCTCTTCTGTGTCCGGACCGAGAAAACGGGATGCCGCTGGCTGCTGATCAGGAGCCTGACCCTTGTATTTCTCATTCCCGGTAAGAGGAGTGGTCAAAGCGTCGATGAATGCCTGCATCATGGGTTTTCCGCTTACAACATCTTTGCCCTTAAAAATATATTGATGGTGGACCGATTGAGGCTGCCCTGCCACCGGGAATGGAAAGGCTATATATCGAATGGGTGATCCATTTGTGTACTTGAAATCGTGATTTTGAGCGTAATTAATAATATTGGCTGCCGCGCCTCCGACAGCAGGAATACCATACTGCTGTTCCAGCTCTTTACAGTTTCGACTCACGGCCGAAGTACAGCTGTCTCAACCGGATATCCCGAATATGGCCGCGTCCCCCTTTTCGGATATTTCCTTGAGAAGTTCAGGCTGCGGAGTCATGTAGGAACCCCTGATTCCCCTGACCTCTATTTTTACACCCGGCATATTCTTGGCAAACCAGGCCTTCATTTCTCTGTAAATGCTGGGAGCTGCCTCCGGGCCGCCCCATCCGATATCCACCAGGAAGATGGTTTTTCCTTCCAGGGTATCGAGCCGGGGTGCAAGGGGTATACGGTCGACCATCCTGTTAGGCGGTGTCGGGTTCAATACCCTGATTTTTTGTGAAGCATATGCTGTGGAATATACAGCCATAAGAAGAACAATAAGTATTACGGGCCATATCTTTCTGCTCAAATTGCACCTCCGGTTTAAAGGTTGCTAATTCGTTGATAAGAATTCCCTTTTTTCACGCAAGTTGAGTATATGGAGTCACATGTTGCAAGTCAATAGGGAAAAATTTGTCATTTGTCATTTATCATTTGTCAATTATCAATGACCGATGTTCAATGACAATTGATTTTGTGCATGGCTGCCCAATAAAATGTGTGTTCTATCCCTTTCTTTTTATGCTCAAAGCAAAGAAAACTCTGAAAGCCTTGCTGTTCCTTGTTTTTTGACTCTATATTTCTTTCCGGCACAGATATTGAAAAGAGTATCTAACTAAAAAAGGAGGAAACAGGAATGGGACAACCGGAAAAAAGATTTAAATGCGGCAGATGCGAGGTATCGATCTTTGAGAACATTAGAACTGCAAAGGATGGAAGGGAAGTAAGTACCAGAAAAGCCTCTTTTCAGATACGGTACAAAGATTCGGATGGAGAGTGGAAGTCCACCCAGAGTCTCGATATCAATGATATCCCCAAGGCCCGGCTGGCACTTGATGAGGCCTATAAGTATCTGGTTCTCAGGAAAGAGGACAGTGAGCAATGATCAATAACCAATGATTAATGAAAAGCTTTTAGTGTTAATTGCTAATTGTTTATTGTTAATTGTTTGCTCCGCAAACAAAAACGCCGGGCGCTTGAAAAACAACGCCCGGCCAAATAAACATTAATATTTAAGTAATGTAAGTTAGGCTGTTAGTTAACAAATTAACGAACATTACTTGAGAAAATAACAATATATTGTGGTAATGTCAAGTATGCCACTATATATTTGGGTAAAATTGTCCTTTTCAATGATCAATTAGCAGTCTAGCCTATTAGACCGAAAGCGGAAGACTGTTAGCAGAGGATATTTTTTGCTTTTCCTAACAGCCTTCAGCCTAACAAGCTGAAATGAATCTTGAATATTGAATTCTAATTATTGTTTATTGTTAACTGCTCAATGAAATTACTCATACTTAAGCAGCATAGTCCCGACATTCCAATAATTTACCGTTAAAAACTTACCGTCGCGTGAAAGGTAGAGAACACCGAAAAATGTGGTCGGCAGACTTTTCTCGCTCCAGGTTTTGCCGCCATCTTCAGTATGAAGTGCTATTGCGCTCTCTTTGCCTGAAAGATGGGGGGAGTAGTAAATATTGCGACAGGTGTGAGATGAAGTGGGATTAAGCGAAATGATTAGGGATATTAATATGTTATAATATGACAAAAATATTTTATGGTGATATTTCTGTAGAAGTCAAATATTTAAAATCTGTGATATGCAGAATACATCTGTAATAAAATAAAAAGCAAACATTTAAGCTTTTAATAAGAAGAATTTTAAATCCAAATTAGTCATGCAAAATGATATCCTGAATCCTTAACATAGCACATTCTTTCAAACGCAAGCCACCGCCATAAATGACTTGGGACATTAATAGAGGAATTCCGTGTAATTGTTCGAATAACCTTGAAACTTCTTCACGTGTTAAAACAACAGGCAATCTCCTTATTTTATTTGCACGCACAACATCGTGTGATCACTTTTTGTTTGACATACAAGTCAAAACTATCCTATCTTCATTCGCTGAAGAGGGAGTTCTTATCCGACCGAACAACTCCTGGTCTTGAGTTCAACAACTTGACATTACCGGGTTCGATATTTAAACTAGTTGTGGAGACATCAGTAACCTCTTGAGAATAAGGAGATTGTCCGCCGTGGCGAATAATAGACAAGTGAATCCTATAAAAAACGTCCTCTTTATGGTGACCGTTACGGCCGCAATGATCCTGGGCATCTATTCGCTCACCCTGGCTTTCGCGAATGTCCAATGGGCATCGATCACAACTTCTCTCATCATACGTACGGCAACGCCGGAAGATTCCGCCAAAATGGAGGTTGCGATCGGATCAGAGACTGAATCCGACCTTGTCTTCGTTGTCATCGCCAATTTAGGGGAGTGCATCGAAGACGCAGCCGCGGCAGATAAGGCAGTTCAGAATGTGTCCGAAACCCTCCCTGTTTCCGACCTGGAAACATCCATCCGATACATAACTGCCGCCCATCCCGATTTCAAGATCATCCTGGAACAGAATGAAATCCGTCAATTTCCAGCCTTATTGATCGCTAAAAAGGGTGGCGGCATCGTGCGATTAGTAAACAAGCTCGACGAAAAGACAATACTGGATACCTATCAAAGGTATTGGGGCGATTCAGCTTCAACTACCGAAACTGAATACAGCATTTATTGATGATGAGTCCCCAAACCTTGAAAGACGGCCAGACAATCACCCTGGAAGAGACCGGGCAAACTCCGACAGAGCCTGCCAAAACCCCCATCCGTATAACCAGGGGATTCAGGAAACCTTCACACAAGACTGCTACCGCGATCTTTTGGATTACGTTTGCGGTTGTTGCGTTCGTGGCCGGAATCGGAATCTTTGTTCAGGATATGCGCTTCGTGATGGCGGCTATCTACTTTGCCGTGGGATTCGTTTTCCAGCGGGCCGGGTTCTGCAGCGCTTCATTGCTCAGCGCAGCTGTTATATCGCGGGATATGCGCGGCCTGAGAGCGATACTCGTTGCAGTATTGACCGCCATGCTGGGATTCGGGCTGATGGACATTCTTGGATGGGTCACCATATATCCCGGAAGGATCAGTGTCATACCGGCTGCGGTCGCCGGTATAATTTTCGGGATCGGCATGGTTCTCGCCGGCGGCTGTATAAGCGGATCGTTATTTAAGGCGACCGAAGGGCATTTTCCCTCCATCATAGCAGTCGCAGGCATTTTCGCCGGGCTTGCCGCGGGTCTGTCTCCATGGGGTCGGGGAGGTATCGAATTCCTGACCGGCCTGAGTGAGTCATGGAAAATTCCATCCAATATAGTGGATCCGTTTGGCGATGCCTTTGCACTTATGGCAGTCGGCATCGCCCTGATCGGATTATCCGCAATGTGCCTGATCTATCGTCGCCGGATCCTGGACTCCCCGCTTAAGAACGCCTACCCGGTAAGTGGCAGTTGGCCGCTGTTCGGTGTAGCGGTCATTGTAGGCCTGCTCGGATGGGCGGCCATCGTGGTCGGTCCGTCCCTGGGACGAACGCATCCGCTCGGCGCCAGTCATATGCCGCACTCTTTGCTGAAGTATGTTTTTGACGGAGATGTCCGTATCGTCGGACTGATAGCCTGGACGTTCGTTCTCGGCTCGGCGCTGTCCGCATGGCTGCGAGGGAAAATCATATGGAGAACCGCTCCGAAGGGGATACTCGTATTGGCGTTCTTCGGAGGCGTGCTGGTGGGAGTCGGCGCTATCCTTGCCGGCGGATGTTTTGTCGGGCAGATTTTGTCGGGATGGGCTCTCCTGTCCATACACGCTCTGATCTTCGGGATTACAATGATTCTGGCGAATTGGATAACGACCTTACTCTACCTGCGTGGATGGTGATGAATTTCCCTGTCGTCCACAGAAAATGGCAGACCATATCCGATTGCCTCATTACGGAAAGGGGATAAGTTTTATGAAAAGCGGAAAAGCCAGTATGGCGGCAGGCGGCATTCTATTGATAGCTGCGTTCCTGATCGGGGTGTCTTTTGCATCTGACGATTCGACCGGAGAGCTGCTCATCGCGATACCCGCGCAGTTCGACGCGGGAACGGTTTTAGAGGGTAAAAAAATCGAGGCGACAACAACCATACAAAATGTAGGAAACGCGCAGGTTGAAATTACGAACGTAAAAACCAGTTGAGGATGCACCGAAGCTATGCTAGGTAAGCATACACTGGCTCCAAATGAAAAAACTGAAATCAAAGTAATTTATGACACAGAAACGCGTCCGGGGCCCTTCCAGAAACATGTTACCCTCACTACAAACATTCCGGGACACGAAGAAATTAAAATTTTTATGTTTAAAGGAGTTGTGGAAGAAGCGCCTGGAGCAAAAATCGCAGTCGTTCCGCGAAGAGTCGTGCTTGAGGGAGTAGAGCGCGGCACCGGCAAAAAACAGGCTTTCTCCATAACCAACGAGGGATCGCTTCCGCTGGTAATAACCGATATCCGGTCCTATGACGGTAAGACCGTTTATTTTGATGGTTCCAGGACAGGAAACATCACGATCGAACCCGGTCAGACAAAAATCCGTGAACTTCAACTGCCGGGTATTGACGGAGACAAGGAGAAAGGGGAGTACATACTTATCCGTTCCAATGCCAGGAACGCCGAAAATTCCGGGTTGCATATTATGATTCAGTACCCTGCAATAGAATAGATACGTTAGGAAATGACTGAGTACTGCCCCAAATCCACCATCAAAATCCTATAGATATTGATAATTACGGATTTTGGGTAACCCTGGGCACCAGCAAGGTGTTAGATGCAAGGCACCGAAGGAGCGCCGACTGAGGCGTACAAGCGTACGCCGCAGGGAGAAGTGACTGAAGGCAACGCAGCAGATGGCATCTTGATGGGGGATCAGGGACTGCTTTCGGGTGTTGACATTAGGACCTGTCATTTGCTATTTTAGATGCCCAGCAGGCAAGCGGTCTTTTTCTTAATCCTGGAAGGACGAAGCAGGATAACAGCCAGAATAGCTTCTTATATCCTTTCGGGGCATGGAGAACGAGGAGAAAACAATTCATTATTTTAGGAGAGGAAAAGAGATGAGACATACCAGATTAGTCATTTTGTTTGGCGTATTGGTGTTTGCTCTGATCGTTGGGTGTATGCCGGCAGTTGCCCAGTCAAAGTGGGAGATTATCATACCCCAATCGAATTTCGGAGCGAATTTAGGAGCGAAGTTGAGAGCAACCGCCTTCCAGACCGAAACCTTCGGCGTTACGGGAGGGGCGGGAAATGAAGGCAAGGCTTCCATCACCACAGATGGCGGTAAAAATTGGGCCCAGGCTGACAGTAGCGGTGCCTGATGCTACACATTTGACATCGTTGATGTCAATACGATCTGGCAATGCAGCATAAGAAGCTCCGCCTTGAGCACGGACGGAGGCAAAACATGGGTAAACACCAAAGAAAGCGCCGGCAGTTCGGGCTGTATAGTGGCCTTTGCGGACACTAAGGCGGGATGGATCGGCAATGGAACCAATTTCAAAAAGACGGCGGATGGCGGCACTATTTGGGAAAAACTGACCCTGCCCGAAGGCGTAACCGGAGTCGTCGCAACCGCGCTCCGAACCCCGAAAGATGGATATTTGGTCGATATAAAGGGCAACCTGCACATCACTAAAGATGGAGGCAAGACCTGGACATCCCATTCTTTAGGGCTTGATAACCCGAAAATTCTGAACTACTCCAGCGGCATGTTTGTCATGGAGACTCCGCAGGCCGCGGTACGTTTCTTCGACGCGAACAACGGGCTGGTGGTCCTGGGTCTTTCCGGCGAGACCAATATGGTTGCCCTGCGCACGGCGGATGGCGGCAAGACCTGGAAAAAGGAAAGCCTGACTGGAGGATTGGGGAAACCCTACCTGTCGCGCGACGGCAAGTTTTTGACGTTGAATGTCATGAACGAGGGAGTCACCGTGCTCGAATATAAATGAGCGAACCTGGGCGCGGCGGTTGAAAAGTGAAGCACGTGGCGGTTATAAGGTGCAACACCTGATACGAGGTTTTAAGTTTTTCCTTTCTGTGTCCATATCCTGTTTATCGGTGGATATTACTACCTCAGAAGCCCCCCGGGGGGCTTCTGAGGCACAGAGCCTGTTTGGTCCGTTATCTTCCAGCCGTTTTTGCGTCGTCTTTTGACATCCTCCAATCGATAACTCTCTCTGTCCATCTCGATTTGAAATTGGGGTCGGACCAAGCTATCTGCTTGATATTATTTAACTATCTTCCCAAAAAGCTCCTTTCCTTTTTTTGCGATTATTATATTCCTGTCCTACTCTACTGATAACTGGAGCATAAGGATTTTTATGTGTTATGTCAACGAAACTAAAACATAGAGCAGATCTTCATTCTTGATAATTCAGCGGTGTTATACTAACCTTATCTCAACTGAAGGAAAATACAGGGCATCAATTGAATATTCCTTCCCGGGATATTTAATGCCTGTTTTACTGCCAACTTTATAATATGCTCTTCTCAACATGTATTTAGACCGCCTTTTTAAAAAAGGATATCCTTTCCTGGACTGGATTCAGGTGGATATCAGCTCTCTATGCGATAGCGAATGTATTTATTGCCCCCACACGGAATACAGGAGTAACTGGCAGAACAGGCTTCTCCCGATGGATTTATATGAAAAAATTGTTCCCGCCTTTAAAAGAACAAAACTCGTGTTTTTGCAGGGCTGGGGAGAGCCCTTCACCCATCCTCAATTTATTGACTTTCTGCGGCTGGCAAAAAAAGCCGGCTGCATGACCGGAACCACTACAAATGGAATGATGCTCGATTCCGAAAAGATAAAGGAGCTTGTTGATGAAGGCCTGGATATCATCTGTTTTTCCCTGGCGGGTATCGACCAGAAAAATGATGCTGTACGGAAAGGAACCCGGATAAGCAGGGTTCTAAAATGCATAGAAGAGATTCACAGGATAAGGAACAGCCGCTCGGTGGATAAACCGGTGATACATATCGCCTATATGCTGCTTAGATCCGGGCTCGATGACCTGGATAAAATACCCGTCTTTTCTGAAAACGCAGGGATATCCCAGACTGTTATCAGCTCTCTTTCCCTGCTGGTAAACCGGGCCATGGTAAATGAATCCTTAGCCGTATCGGGAGAAGAAGAATGCCGTGAGTTAATGAACAGGTTTCATGAAGTAAAAATAGATGCTGAAAGGAGAGACACTGATCTGTTTTTCAATATAGTGTCTCCACTTATGGAAGAATCCTTTTGCAGTGAAAACACAGGAAGAGCCCTGGTTGTCGGTTCGGATGGAAGCATATCCCCGTGCATAATGGGATGTCTCCCGGTAAAAGGGAATAATCTCTTTTATTTTGGCGGAACCGGGCAAAAAATAGAAAATATCTCATTCGGTAATATGGCTGATGAGACGTTAAATATAATATGGAATAAAAAGGGGTATAAAAGATTTGTACACAACCTGGATAGAGGTATTGCTGAGGGTTTTTGTCAAAATTGCATGAAGCGTTTCCCCCTGGATCTCCAAATGTAAAGGGACAGAAACCCATAACTTATTACCTGAACTTTAAATCATGCGTTATTATTAGTTATGCGGGAATGACAGAAAAAATAATTTTTGACTTTTTACGAAGGTTTTTTAATTGAAAAAACACTTTAACGGGTCCCGTTACTTTAAGGCTTCCTCCATAACGTAATAAATATCCGTATTATCTAAAGCAGCGTTAAGCCTGTTACTTCCGGGCCCCTGGCTGTAAATAATCGTGTCAACTGCCGTGTGGTTACCGCTTGTCCAGCCCGGCTCAACTATGTCACCTGCTTTTAGAAGGGCATTTCCGGGACCGTTGATCGCAAAACCTCCTGTTTCATGGTCCGCGACAACAATAATAAGGGTGTTTTTTTCACGGGAGGGTTCTTCACTGATCCAGTCCAGGACCTCCTTTACCGCTTCATCAAAACCAAGTGACTCCGCAATCTGGCTTTTTATGAGATTGTTATGATTTTCCCAGTCAATCTGGCTGCCTTCCACTAAAAGGAAAAAGCCGTCATCATCCTTTTCAAGGATATCAAGGGCGGCATCAGTCATCTCTGCCAGTGTGGGTTCACCTTCAGGATAAATTATTGATGGATCAACTCTGAATATTTCAACAGTTTTTCCTTTGCCAGGTCCGTTATGCTCGAACATGCCGAGCATCTTTTTTTGATCAGAGGACACGGCGTTGCTTAAACCTGCTTTATCGGAAACAAAAGTGTAGCTGTTTGCTTTAGCGAGGTCGATTATGTACTGTCTTTTATCAGCCGGCGCGAAGGATTCGGCGTATACATTACAGGAACGCCCTGTCATGTACAGTCCGCCGCCCAGGATAACATCCACACCTGATTCTTCAATATACTGCCTTGCTATTTCAGCTCCGCAGTAACGGGAAAAAACATGCGCGCCAAAGGCGGCAGGTGTCGCGTGTGAAATTTGTGATGTTGCTACAAGTCCGCTTGCCTTTCCCCCGGCCACAGCGAGTTCAAGTATTGTTGGAGCTTTATCAATACATTCTCCCTTTTCTCCGCCACGGCATGATATCTCGCCACTATTAAATTTTTTACCCATGGCCCACGCTGATGCCGCGGCTGCCGAATCCGTTACTGTATTATCTGCGGAGTGTGTTCTCTGGTACCCTATATTTTTTAAGGTTTCCTGGTAAAGCGGATCACCGTTCGGCCCGTTTTTAAAAATCCTCGCCGCAGTCACGTCTGAAAGTCCCTGGCCGTCGGGCACCATAAAGATTATGTTTTTTGCTTTTCGGGGGGCCTTATGATTGTTGCTTTTCGTAAATGCACAGGAGGTAAATAGAAAAACAGTAATCAGAAGGGATATTCCAGTTATTGCCTTTTGAGAATTATTCATTTTAAACCCTTTCTTTTAATAATGTAATAAGACGCTTTTCTAAAGTAGTTGAAGGATTTTCGGAAATCAAGGGGCTCAACGATCTTTTTTTCATCACCGATAGGCCGTTTCCTTTATTCTCATCGACTTCTGATTCGATGACCGGGTGATCGCAGCTAATACATATCATTTCTTTTTCCATAATATGGAAGCATATGGATTTTTTTTAGCAAAAAGATATAAGTAATCTAAGCTGACTTAATTCTGGCTTTATTTAGCTTAAATGTGATATAATATAGAGTTGTTGATAGTAGATTATTTTATTGTTGGTTTTTAACTTACGTTAACCCTGTAGATAGTACGGAATGAAATAGTTGAAAAAAACATTTTACACACTTTTTAGTTTTTTCCTGCTCCTCCTTATTTTCTCAGCCCCTGTTTATGCCTGGCCCACGGACAGCCAGTGGATCCCTGTGTATAAGGGCGGTATTTATCTTCAGGATTCAACCGGTGACGCACAGGGCTCAAGGAATATAGTTTCTGATCCCGCTAACGATGCCGCGTTTATATATAATGACGGGCAATATATCCATTTTAGGCTCCGCCTGGACCAGACCCCGGCAGGTACCGGCGGGCAGGGATATCTCAAGTCCTTTGGATGGGGTGTTGAGATCGACACCAATCTCAACAATGGTGATTATGAATGGCTTATGATGGTGGATGGAATAAGCAAGGTAGAAAAAATTCTCCTCCAGCAAAATTCCATACAGGCAACCCTGGGTGATCCGGGGGACAAGACCGAATCCATATGCTCATCCGTAAATCTTTTAACTAACTATAGAGTACTTCCGGCGAATACATCCATCAACGGGGACCTTGACTATTTCCTGGACTGGCGGTTCCCTTACAGTACCTTCAAGCAATGTACTGGCTTAACTGATAGTTCCCCGATCCGCCTTTTTTTCGGCAGCTCATCCAGCACGAATAATTTAACCGAACAGGGGGCCGATCTTGTAGGCGGTTCAGATCTTTATACGGGTTTTTCAGACTATATAACTCCTTTCGGTACCAGGCCCACTACCGGCACGGTTAGATTTGTTCAAGGGTTACTCAGCACATCCGATCTGAATTCTACTACAGCAGGAAAGACTATATATGTCCGGGTGGAAGACCAGGATATGAACTGGGATTTCGGCGTTGTTCAGACCTTGAATGTCACACTTATTAGCACTAGCGGAGACAGTGAAACATTAGTTCTTACGGAAACGGGTGTGAATACGGGTATTTTCAGCGGCGCCATTTTAACGGCCTATTCCGCAGTCACAGCAGGTGACGGGACAGTACAGGTTTTAACGCCGGATGAGATAGTGACTGTAAGATACATAGATTTAATAGATGTCAATCTTAATAGAAACCAGACAAGAACGGATACTCTTGTAGTCCTCCTGCCGCCCGTAATTACCGTCACAAAGAATGTAACTCCAGCGTCAACAGCAGCCGGAGGAACTATAAATTACACGATAACCATCACGAATACCGGGCAGGGAGAGGGTTATGTAATCCAGGTAAAGGATTTACTTCCTGATGGATTTTCCTATGTGTCCGGAAGTACTTCCGGTTTAACCACGGATGATCCCTCAATAACCGGGCAGGAACTTACCTGGAACGGTAACTGGGAAATCCTCCGCAATACAGGAGAAGTAAACCTCTCATTCAGCGCCCTGGCCGGGTCCATAAGCGGTACATATTATAACAATGTAACTGTATCCGGGAGCAACTTCAGCATTGTGAGTACCGGTGATACAGCAGCCGTAGTAGTCGCGGCACCCCAGATAGGTCTTACAAAATCTGTAGACAAGGCAGCGGCCGCACCCGGAGAAGAAGTGATTTACTCCGTTTCCTATAAAAACTCCGGAGACGGTTCCGCCCATTCATTGATCGTATTCGACACTGTTCCCACCAACACCACCTACATCACCGGAAGCATGAGAGAGGGAAACCCGGGATCTGATTATGACAGCGCGTCACCCCTGTCTGATGCTGCCGGAGAACCTGTCCCCGGAAACGTGGACGGCAGGGTGGACGGCGACAACATCATTTTTACAGTCAACACAGTTGCGCCTGATGACGGTGCAGCAGGAAGCGGTACAGATGAAGGAAAATTATATTTTAAAGTAACAATAAATTGAAAAACTGGAGGTTGAAATTATGAATACAATAAAAGAAAGATCCTTTTTGCCATTCATATTGTTTATGGCAGTTCTTTTGCTGTTTGGAATTCAGGAAGCAGAATCCCAGGAGAAGGAAAAGGGGCTGGTTCTCCGGATTGATGTCAAAAAGGAAATGAAAGTTCAGAGGGGCAATGACCGGGAGACCATCACTGTACCGGTGGAGACAACAAACCCGGGCGATATCCTTGTCTATACAATTTCTTATACCAACACCAGGGAGTCTGTTGTTCAGAATGCTTCCGTGGTCGACCCTATCCCTGAGGGGGCAGAGTTAATCCTGGACAGTGCCAGCGGGGAGGGCACGACAATTACCTACAGCATAAATAACGGCAGAACCTTTCATTCCCCTCCGGTAAAGCAGGTTATCCGGAGGACGGACGGCACCAGGGAAGAAAAAACAGCAACACCTGATATGTACACCCACATTAAATGGAATTTTAATATCCCGTTATCACCAGGCCAGACCGGTCTGTTAAAATTTAAGGCAACAGTTAAATAAAGGAGGTTTGAAATGCAAAATTTAAACCGTTTTTTAATATCAATCCTAAGAATGGAGGTTAAAATCATGAAACGCTCAATTTTGTTTTTAATCATGTTTACGGCATTGTCCATGCTTGTTTCGACCCAGGCATGGGCAGTCGGGACAGTGGCCGGGACTCTCATCGAAAACCAGGCCTATTCCGACTATGATGACGCGAACGGAAATGCTCTGCCCCGTGTGTATTCCAACACGGTGACAACAGAGGTTTCCCAGGTGGGGGGGCTTTTACTGGAACCGCCGACAGCGTCAAAAACCGGAACCGCCGGCACAAATGTATATTTTGCCGCGACGGTTCACAACGAAGGTAATGGAACAGATGTCTATGACCTGTCAGCAGGTAACGACAAGAGCTGGATTACTACCATCTACCAGGACGACAACCAGGACGGCATATGGGATTCGGCAACGGAAACTACCGAAATTACCACTACAGGTTCCATAGCTGCGGACGGTCAGGAATATGTCATTGTTGTGGTTTCTGTTCCCGGTGTTGTTCCTCCCGCTCCTGATGATTCAAGCATCGCTACACTTACGGCTACCAGCCAGTTTGATAACAGTATAACTGATTCAAGTGATTTTACCACAACAGCCCTTGATGCTGCCCTGGAGATTACAAAAACAGCTTCTCCAACGGCGCCCGAAGACGGGGATGTTATAACCTATGCCATTACAGGTAAAAACCTGGGATCTGCCGATGCACTTAATGTTAACTTTGTGGATGTAATACCTGCCAACACGACTTATGTCGCGGAAAGTATGCGTGTTGGCCCGGTCGGAGGTTCCTATGCTACTGCTGGAGCGCAGACAGATGCCAGTGACGGTGACTTCGGATATTACAACAGCGGTTCAGGCCAGGTTGAACTGGCATGGGGAACTGAGCCCGCCGGCGGAGCAGGAGGGGTTTTCTATTTCCAGGTCCGTGTAGATGATGACGTTTCCGCGGGAACAGACATTGCAAACACAGGTACCGCAAACTATCAACTGACAGTCGGCGGCACAACCTATAACACCCAGAGTAATGAAAGTAATGTAACCGTTGATTCTGACGCCAGCGTTCTGCTTGACCCGGACAGGTCTTCCTCGGGTGATCCTTCTGATGAAATTGTCTACGCCTTCACCGTTTACAATAATGGAAATGCAACGGATGTAATTGATCTGACCTACACATCAAATTCCGGATGGACCTACGTCTTCTGGGAGGATGTGGACTTAAACGGTATTCCGGGCACGGACGGTGATTCTGTTCTTACCGATACTGACGGGGACGGGACAATAGACACGGGCGGAATTACCCAGGGCGGAAGCCTTCCTGTTCTGGCCGTGGTAACCATTCCCGCGGGAACGGCTGATGGAACAACTGAAACCGCGGTCGTGACGGGTACCTCAAGCCTGGAGCCGGGTGACGCGGACGGTTCGGATATAGAGACCCTTACCACAACGGTAACCGCTCCGGTCCTGGGACTGAATAAAGCAGTAAGCCCGACAGGCCCGCAGCCTCCCGGTACGGAACTGACCTATACCGTAACCGTAACCAATAATGGAACAGGCGCTGCTACGGCAGTAGTCATTTCGGACATTATCCCGACCTATACCACCTATAAGGCGGGATCAATAAGCGCGGGAAGTACAGTGGGCACGCTTACTTCTAAAACCGATGCCAATGATGGAGACGGCGCCAGGTATGATTCCCTTTCCGGCGCGGTGATCGTCCCTGACGGGAGCTCATTGTCCCTGGGTCCGGGCGGAACGTACGTGGTGCGGTTTACTGTAACTATCGACTAGCGTGAGCCAGTGATAAAGGGCGTTTCATGATTAAACCGTTGCACATTAACAACCGGGTGAAATGGGGGTGTATGGCCTTGCTCCTCCTGGTGGCTGTTTTCAGCCACATGTGGAGCTATGCCCTTACACCGCCTGTTTCAACCCCGATTGTTAACCGGGCGACTGTAAGTTACGCGGATGCCAACGGCAACCTCCTGCCGGAGGTAAGTGCAACGGTACAAACCCTTTTATCAGGCGCACCTGTTCTCACAATCTCAATAATTTCAGGCAGCGATCCGGTTGCGCCCGGAGAGCCTCTCACCTATAGAATCATCTATCAGAATACAGGAAATGCTCCTGCATCAAACGTAACAGTCGAAGACCAGTTATGGGATTTTGTAATATTCCAAAGCGCCTCGGACAGCGGCGGTTATAACGCGTCAAATCATATTGTGGAATGGTCATTGGGAACTGTAGAACCGGGTGAAAGCGGTGAGTTATCTATTACAGTGCTTGTAAAAGAACCTGATGATTATCCGCCCGGCGATCCTGATGTAATAGGGCCTGGATCCCTGATCTACAATACAGCTGTTATTGAATCGGATGAGGATACATCCGATGATACAATTGTGACGACTGTCGGAGAATCATCAAATCTTGAAATCAGCATGAATGTTTCCAGCCCGGTTGTATCTCCAGGCGGCATGCTTACTTATACCATAGACTATAGAAACATAGGAAACCGGGACGCGGCAGGTGTGTCTATCAGGAACGAGCTTCCCTCAGGAACCGCCTATATAGAGGGTTCCCTGACAGGAGAAGGGACTTTGGATAACCGGGAAATAACCTGGTATATCGGGGAGGTTCCCGCGGGTGAACAGGGAAGTGTGTCCTATGAAGTCCGTGTGTCACCGATCGCGGAAGCAGGGACAGTCTTCCGGAACATCAGCACCATATCAAGCCGGGACCAGGGGGTAATTGTTTCGAATGAAACCATTACTCAAGTATCGGCCCATGCAAGTCTGTCCGTTACCAAGCTGGACAGGCCTGATCCGGTGTATGTTGGAAACCAGATAACCTATACTATTTTGCTGGAAAATGAAGGAGTTATACCGCTCACGGGAATAACCGTAACTGATATAATTCCGGACCATACTACGTTTATCAGTGCGGATAACGGGGGCCTATTAACGGGGAATATTCTGAATTGGAATATTGACTACCTTGCTCCGGGTGAAGAGATGGCCCTGGAACTGGTTGTCCAGGTGGATTTTGATTTAGCTGAAGGGGATATAATAGAGAATACTGCTTCGGCTGTATCAAATGAAATCTCTATTCCTTCGGAAACTATTGTTACTACAGTCTCAGAAAGAACGCCTGGTGCTGTGAAATTCTACGATCATGAGTGGAACAGGGCAAATGTTTACAGTCTAGGCGATGAAATCTGCATGGAGGTAACGGATTTTGACCAGAACATGGATCCGGCCGCGGCTGAAAATGTCAATGTTATTCTTGCAAGCACGGGAAACGACGATTCAGAGGCTGTTCTTTTAGCTGAAACCGAAACAAATACCGGTGTTTTTCGCAACTGCATAACCAGCACAGGGGATATTACGACCGAAAATGACGGATTTATATCCCTGTCCGAAGACAGCAGTATTACAGTGACGTACACGGATCTGCTTGACGCGTCATCTGTTTCCCTTGACGCTGCATTGATTGATCCCTTCGGTATAATTTTTGATTCTATTACAGGCGATCCTGTTTCCGGGACTACAGTTATCCTTATCGATACATCCACAAACCAGCCCGCTGATTTGTCAGCTTCAGCCACAGGCTTGTCCTATGACCAGGATAGCACGGTAATAACAGGAGAAGACGGTGAATACGCATTTCGATTAGTGCCTCCGGGGTCATATTACCTCAGTGTTGAACCCGGAACCGGCTATACTTTTCCATCTGCCGTATCAGATACCGATCTTCCTGACGGTTTTGTGATAGGGACCGGAAGCAGGGGTGAGATCTTTACACTTTCCCCAGGGGATCCTCCGTTAAATCTCGATATTCCGGTAGATCCTCCTCCCGGAAATATCACTGTTATCAAAACAGCCAACAAAACGTCAGCCAGCATAGGTGATATAGTCATTTATACGATAACCATCAGCAATGATAAGACTACTGCTGTTACGAATTTAGATATAATGGATATCCTGCCCCATGGATTCCAGTATTTAAAGAATTCAACCATGGTTAGCGGGGAACATCAGGAGGACCCATGGATTGAATCGAACCGTACTATTTTCTGGAACATTGATGAAATCGATGGCGGAGAATCTGTTGAACTCACTTACCGGACGGTTATCGGGCCGGACAGCCCTAAGGGTGATGGAGAAAACAGGGTTACGGTCCAGGGAAACAGCGCCGAAAGAATAATCAGGTCTAATACTGCCAAACATAAAATTGATATAACAGAAGGAATTTTTACAGACAAAGGGACCATTATAGGAAAAGTATTCCTGGATTTAAATAAAGACGGTATCCAGGAATCCCCTGATGAAAATAAAGATTCCGGCATAAAAGATTCAAAAAGTCTTAATACTGCTGAAGAATACGGAATTGCAAATGTGGTATTGTTTATGGAAGACGGTACCAGGGTAACCACTGACAGTAATGGAAAGTTTTTCATCCCGGGTGTCAGGCCTGGGACCCATGTGCTCAGGATTGATGAAACAACCCTGCCGGGGCACCTTACTCCCTATCCTTCTTCAAACCGTTTCATGGGTGATTTATCCTCCCAGTTCGTGGATATGTCGGCAGGCCAGCTGTATAAGGCCAATTTTGCCCTTGTAGGTACGGATGATGATAAAAATATTAAACCCATACAAAATCAGACCCAAAAAACAGATAAAAAACGAATACAAGGAGCTGATTCAGAAATTAAATCATCGAATGAGGCAGAACCCGAACCAGGATCCATGGAATGGCTGACAGAGCAATCCTCAACAAAAGTTAAGGGCCTGGATATTCTTGCTCCATTAGATGGTGAAGTCCTGCCAAAAGCCGCTACGGATATCATTATTAAAGTTCCCTTTGATGTTAAACTGCAGGTATGGGTAAATGACAAGGAAATAGGTAATGATCGTATTGGCTCAAAAATTGTTAATAATTACAGCAAAGTAGCTGTTTATGAATATATCTCCCTGCCCCTTGATCCATTAAAATCCAATGCCATTCGTGCACGTGTCACAGACCCCTTTGGAAATGTCCGGGGAGAAAAGGAAATAAGTGTTTCGGCTGCAGGTCCTCCCTTTAAAATAGATATAAAACCGGATGAAAATCGAATCCCTGCGGACGGAAAATATATAACACCTGTTACCGTTACCGTATTAGATGAGAAAGGGGCTCCTGCTTTTGGAGTAAAAAATGTAAATGTTTCACTTCAACTGGGTGAAATCCTGGAAGAAGATGCTGATCCTGTAACAGAAGGGTACCAGATCCCATGCCGGGGCGGTGTGGCCCGATTTAACATAAAGTCACCCCATGAAACCGGGGAATCCGATATCACTGTTTCCGTTGACAGTGTTGAAAATAGCATAACACTGTTTTTCGAACCCCACCTTCGCAACATGATTATAGTGGGCATGGGTGAAATACAGCTAGGGCGCGGAAAAACAAATGGTTCAGACCGCTTCCTGAATAATACATCTGTTGAAGATGGAACCTATACAAAGTCACAGGGCTCGGTGTTCGTTAAGGGTGAAATATTCAGGGATATTTTACTGACCGCATCATATGATTCAGAAAAGGAAAAACAGGAAGACTTTTTCAGGGCAGCGGATAAGGACCTTGAATCTGAAGCCAGGTACCCGGTTTCAGGTGATGAAAGCAAGCTGGGGTACGAAGCCTATTCACGTAAAAAATTATACATGCGCCTTGAAAAAGACAAATCTCATGTTATGTTCGGTGATTTTCATACTGAATTTAATGACTCCAGGTTGAGCGCCTACACCCGGACATTTACCGGGCTTAAAACTGAAATCAATACTGATAAAGTGAAGCTCCGCGGATTTATCAGTGACTCTGACCAGGTTCAGGTAATTGACGAAATCAGGGGAAGAGGAGTTTCCGGATATTATCAGCTCAGATATATGCCTGTAGTCTACGGCAGCGAAACAGTTACCATTGAAACCCGTGATCGATACAGGCCTGACCGTGTGATAAACAGGGAGTCTGTTTCCAGGTGGAAGGATTACAGCATTGACTACAGCCTGGGAACCCTGCTTTTTAAGTCACCTGTCCAGAGCTACGATTCTAATTTCAACCCGGTTTACATAATTGTCAGCTATGAAAGCGAAACAGCCGGAGAAAAGAATTACACCTATGGAGGCCGTGGAGAGTTCAGTCTGACTGACCGTGCCAGGCTGGGTTTTACAGGATTTATAGAAGAAAAGGATGGAGACAATTACAGCCTGATAGGAACAGACCTGACACTGAATCTTCCCGGGGATACTGTTTTAAGGGCGGAATGGGCCAGGACCAGCTCTGCCCTTGACGAACGAAGCTCCATGGAAAGCAAAGAGGATGATGCCTGGTTGTTTGAACTTGAAAGCAGGCCGGTCAGGGATGTAGACCTGGAAGCCTATTACAAATACACCGGGGACTACTTTGACAATATTTCGGCTGTCGATATCTATAGAGGTACAACACATTATGGCGCATCCGCTATTTGGAATCCAGTTAAAGATTTAATTGTAAGGGCGCAGCATTTTGATGAAAATGACCGGCTGAATGACGGCACCTACAGGCATACTTCCCTGGGGCTGATTAAGTCATTCGAAAAAACAAGGCTTTCACTTGATATTTCAAGGGAAGACTCGGATGATAATTATATGCCGACAGTAAAGCGGACTTCCAGGGAGTCCTTTGATATCAGTGAGGAAACACCTGAAGACCTTATATCCGTTAAGCTCGGTGTTGAAACAGAGTTAACTTCTGATTTAACGCTCGACCTTGGTCACAGGCAGGACATAGCTCATAATAACTACAATTTAAGTCATGCGGGTTTAAAGTATAAAATCACCGAAAACAGCCGGATTTACCTGAGAGAAGAATACGGAAAATTTGACGACAGGAAGGAAACCCGGACACTGCTGGGTGCTGAAACACAGATCGGGAAGAACAGTACTGTTTATAATGAATATCGACTGGAAAACGGGGCTGACGGGCAAAGGAACCACCAGGTTATCGGCTTGAACAATAAATTCAGGCTGGGAGAGAAAACCACGGGAAATATCTCGGTTGAACACCTGAAAACCCTTAAGGGAGTCATGAGAAATACACAGCCCGACGCCTATGGTATTGCCATGGCCCTTGAATACCTGCCCAGAAACAGGATAAAACTCTCCACGCGCCTTGAATACAGGAAGGAGGACACTGAAACAGGCAGACAATCCTGGCTGGGAGAAATCGGCACGGCCGTTAAGCTTAGTAATGATTATACATTACTATTCAAAGAACGCTATTTTCAGGATGATTATAATCAAAAAGGGATGAATATAGCCTCAAGGTCTATTATGAGTCTCGCCTATCGACCTGTCCGCTTTGACAGGTTAAACGCCTTTGCAAAGCTGGAATACGAGTATGAAAAAGACTCGACAAGTATAACTCCTTTTAAGCAGGATACGCTCATTGCCTCGCTTGAAGGCATATATCAATATAACAGGAAAACTCAGTTAGCGGGTAAATACGCGTCCAAGCTGATAAAAGACGGCGGATTCAGCAACCTCATGGATATGATATCAGGAAAAATTATATATGATATTAATGACCGGTTTGATTTCGGTGCTGAGTACAGGCTGCTGAAAAGCCATGACGCAGATGCTTATAAACACGGCGGTTCTGTAGAAGCCGGCTACAAAGTAGTTAAAAATGTGTGGCTCACTCTCGGGTATAAACTTGATAAATATTCAAACGATTTAGGCCTCGATAATTACCAGGGTAAAGGCCCCTATGTAAAAATCAGGCTCAAGTTTGCTGAAGCTCTAATTAATAAAGTATTTAAGAAAAAGTAACAGCTGGAGTAGTGTCCCTCTCAGGGATGGTTGAAACTCCTCGCCTTTAGTCGAAGAAATCCGCCAGAGGTGGATATAAGTTTGTAATGTCACGAAGTAACTTCTCAATACCCTGTTGTAACCCCGATTAGGTAAAAGCAATAAGTTGTGGATTCCGTGGTCAAGCCACGGAATGACATAACCTAGCACCGCGGAATCCACACTCCCGTCATTCTCCGACTCGATCGGGGAATCCAGATTTTTTGTCTTTTTCAAACGGGACCAAATAGGCGCTATTCCCGATAAAGTATGGCCACAAATATTCGAGTAGAAAGATAAAATGGATTCCCGCGCGGGAATGAAGCCCAACGAGTTTTTCCTGGTATAGTTGATTTTAATCAACTTGGTTTTAAACTCATCGTCTTACAGGCGAGGGTCGTTTAGTAGAATGCATTCCTGACTTCGTATAGGGGGCCTCCTAAAAGGTAAGTCCTGCTCTAAGTCCTACCATTAGAGGCGCCCCGTTCTCACCCAGAAAACCGGATTGTCCGTTTGGAAATTCAAAGGCAACCGGTATGTAATCTGTATCAAAGAGGTTTTTTGCCCATGCCTCTACAAACCAGCCCGAGGTTTTATATCCTGCCCGCAGGTTTACCAGGCTGTGGGAATCCTGTGACGCGGTATTGGCAGTATTATAAAAATATCGGCCGTACCCGGTAATTTCAGCCCTTATAAATACACGGGAATCAGGTCCAAGCTCCCATGAATACTGTGTGCCGATACTGGCTGTAAACTCGGGAGTAAAGATAAGGTGATGGTCGCTTATATTTATTGTGCTGTTTGTCCCGAAGGCATCGGTTTGAATGCTGGCTGTCCCATCGCCGAAACGTGCCCTGTCAAAGCCTATTGATCCGAAGATGTCCCAGTTACGGACCGGCCTGGCAAAAAGTTCAAGCTCGAACCCGGTGCTTTCGGCATCCCCGACATTTGAGATGTAGTAGGATTGCCCTATGGGCAGGTTTAGCTGGAGATGATCCCATGAAATATGAAAAAGTGCCAGGTTGACTCTCAACCGGTCCTCCATCCATGATGTCTTGACGCCAATTTCGTAGTTCCAGCTTGCCGCCTCATCATATGCCTCGCTTCCCGGGGGTGAAACAGGGTTGAATCCTCCTACCCGGTAGCCGCTATTGATACTGCCATAGATCATCCTGCCTGGAGTTATAACTCGTGTCAGGCTGAGCCGGGGTGAAACTTCGGTAAAATTTCTGTCCGTGTTCAGGGCCGTGGAAGGGGCTATGGCCGGAGTATAAAAGGTCTGAAGGTCAGCCTCCTTGCCCTCATGATCACAGCGAATGCCCAATGCCAGGTCCCAAACTTCCTGAATAGTGAGAATCCCGTTTAAATAGGCGCCGAAACCCCTGTCTTCAAGCCGGGCCAGCGGCGATGTCAAAACCAGGGGGAAGGGGATCGCGATGTTATTGACACTGGTTTCACGGTACTCCTGTAGAAAAAAGAGCGCACCAACCTGCCATGCAAGTTTCATCTGACCGTTCAGAATAATGGGAGAATTCTTTGATGAACTCCACCGGAATTCCTGGCTTAACTGAAGATTCCTGATCATCGATTCCCGTGTTAATGCCGGCAGAGGCGAGTAATCAAGATCAGTCGCACTGTGGGTCTCCCACTTGACAAGTCCGCTAATGGAGATAAAATCCACACTGTCACCGCTGTATTCAAGTTCCAGGGTAGGTGCTAAAATGTCGCGATCCGTGTAGCCTTCAAAATCCTGCTGCAGGACGTGAGGATTTCCCCTGAGCGCGGAAAGGTCGGAAAGCGCGTAATCTCCGTCACGGTCCTGTTCCGTGAACAGGATGATACGTGCGGACCAGTTATCGGCGGGGAGCCACAACAGTTGAAGCTTGCTTGAGAAAGATTCACGGCTGTCCAGGTCCTTTCCGGTTATGAGATTGTCACTGTAACCGTCACGGGAGGAATACCCCACTGCTAAACTTAATCCCAGTTTTTCCCGGTTGAGGGGACCGCTTATCCTGAATTTTCCCTTAAAAAGGTTGTAGCTCCCGTACTCTCCTTCCATGGCATATTCCAGCCGGGAAAGATTAGGATTTCTGCTCAGGATATGGATAACACCTCCCACAGTGTTTCGGCCGTAAAGCATGCCCTGGGCGCCCCGGAGAAACTCAACCTGTGTTACGTCAAGGAGTTCAACGTTTGCCGAGTAGCCGTGCAGCTGGGGCACTCCGTCAATATATGTTGTTACGGCCGGGTTATTGGGCCCTGACCCGATTCCTCTAAAATAGGGCTGGCTCAGTATCCGCTCTGTGAACTCAACCATGTTAACATTCGGTACATACAGGGCCGCGTCGCCGATCAGGCTTATTCCCGCACTCTCCATTGCGTAGCTGTCAAAGGCACTTACACTGGAAGGGGTTTCATGGGCAGGTGCAGGGTTCCTGGTCGCGACAACAACAATGTCGTCAAGATGAAATACCGATTCATCCTCCAGAGCAGAGGCAGAGGGCAAAATCATAAATATAATAATAGTTGTTACCAACGCTGTTATGTTTATTTTCTTTAATAAATCAACTGTTGTTCTCACGGATAAGTTCTCCTGTATTCAGGTACGAGTACGCGCAAAATAAAATGGATTCCCGCCTTCGCGGGAATGACGGGGGTATGAATTTCGGGATTAGCCATTCCGTACTTTATACATAATAGCTAAATCGCAAAGTAATGGATTCCGCGGTCAAGCCGCGGAATGACTTTCTTTGACCATTTTCGTTTATTCGTAATTCCGCGGCTTGACCGCGGAATCCAGAGAGATCTTTTTTGTATTATTAAATGATGATCTTCCTGTAAATGTCCTTAGAAACTATCAATGCTCCGTTAGTTTTAAATTTTTTAATTAAATATTGAAATACTATCCCAACTGATTTTGGATACCTGCGATATCCTATTAATTCTTCTAATATAAAAACGCAATTTTTATTTTCAAGCTAATATAGTGCCTACTTAAAAGCCAGTGCTCCTGTTGGGCATGATTTAACCACTTCACCGGCTGTTTTTGTAAGACCTTCTTTAATGGATTTATCAAAGGGGACAGACACCTTAACATCAAATCCCCTGCCTATGAATGTCAGGCCAAGATTTTCCTTTTGCTGTTCTGTTATCCGCACACAGATTCCGCAGTTGATACACTTTCCCGGTTCATATACCAGGTCAGGATGTTCATCCCTGAGAACAAATGCCCGTCTTTTTCCCCGGTACCGCCTGGCATTGGCCCCGTATTCTCCCGCGAATATGCGCAGCCTGCATGATGCCGGCTTCCGGCAATCACAATGAAGACAATATTGAGCCTCGCTTGATGCCTGCTCAATGTCAGGTGTCCCGTTGGAATCGATGGTTTGATTTTTATCGCGGTCCTTTGCAGAATCTTTAAATTGTGCCATCTCCTCCGGTTCGATTTTTCCCATGCGCGTGTTAAAGGGCCGGCTGGTAGCCGTAACAGCGTCATCCTTTAAAAACTGTAAAATAGAGGCCGCGGCTTTTTTGCCGTCTGCCAGTGAACGTACTGCCAGTTTTAATCCTTTGCGCACGTCCCCTCCGGCAAATACACCGGGAATATCTGTCTCGAAGGTGTTCTGATTTACTTTCAGTTTATCCTGGTCCTTATCGAATCCAAGCATCTCAAGGTCCCCGGGAGAGGGTTTCCCCGTGCCCAGGAATACAGCATCAAAGTCCTTCAATAAATCTTCAAGGGAAATATCTCTTCCAACATGTACCTGCTGCTTAAATAGAACACCGAGACGACGGATCTGTTCAATTTCGTCATCCAGGACTGACCGGGGCAGCTCCTGCTCGGAAACACCATAGCGCAGCATTCCTCCCGGTTCTTCCCGGCCATCAAAAACAGTGCACAGGATACCTTCCCTTATAAGATAATATGCGGCAGCTAAGCCGGCCGGTCCCGCGCCTATAATCGCCGTCTTTTTGTTGAGGTCCGGTGAAACAGAGGGTTTGTATGGCGAGTTTTCAGCCAGGTCCAGCTCAGCCGCGCAGCGCTTTATCAGGCGAATTGATAAAGGTTCATCAACCTGTCCTCTCCGGCAGGCCTTTTCACAGGGGGCGGGGCAGATATATCCGGTAACAGCAGGCAGAGCAATATGCTCCCTGATAATTTCAATGGCCCTGTCATAGCGCCCTGCAGCCATTTGACGGAGCATTTCAGGAATATCCATACCTGCCGGGCAGGCGACCTGGCAGGGGCCCATGCAGTCACCAGCATGATCGCTCAGCAGCAGCTCAAGCGCCGTGCATCGGGCCGAGGTTACATCCGGATCATCATTGATTACTGCCATCCCTTCCTCTACCCCGGTAGCGCAGGCAGGAACAAGGTTTTTACGTCCTTCCACCCTGACTACACAGAGCATGCAGCTCGTAATGGGCAGAGTATCCTTTATATAACAAAGCGTAGGAATTTTAATGCCGAGCTCCCTCGCTGCCTCAAGGACGGTTGTACCTTCGGGTACCTGGATGGATTTTCCGTCTATGGTTAGGTTAATCATTAAATATATTCCAAATCCTGTTTTAATGTTTAGTTCACTCTGTTAAATAACTTGCGGGTTGTGTTCATCATTCAAAATTCAAGATTAAAAATACAGACTGAAGCATTTTAGACTAAAGGCTATTAGCAAAAGAGGTTTTAGATTTACCTAATAGTCTTCAGCCTTCAGCCTAATAGACTTATTCTACTATTACGGCCTTCTCCGGACACACACCTTTGCATGATCCGCAGCGTATACACTTATCCTTGTCAATCTCATGTTTTTCATAGGGCTTAAAGGCGATTGCACCCGCGGGGCAGTGCTGGGCACAGACAGTACAGCCGATACATTCATCGGTAATCCTGTATTCTATAAGCGCCTTACACCTGCCTGCAGGACAGCGTCCCGCGATATGGGCCTCATATTCCTCGTGAAAATAGGTCAGGGTTGACAATACAGGGTTTGGTGCTGTTCCTCCAAGCTGGCAGAGACTTCCCTCTTTGATCTGATGACCCAGCTTTTCCAGTTGATCGAGATCTTCCCGCTTTCCTTCTCCATTACAGATCCGGTGCAGGATCTCAAGCATGCGGCGCGTCCCGATCCTGCAAAAGGTGCATTTTCCACAGGACTGATTCTGGGTAAATTCCAGGAAGTATCTCGCGATATCCACCATGCAATCGTTTTCATCCAGGACCACCAGCCCTCCGGATCCCATGATGGCGCCGGCCTTCGTGAGTGATTCATAATCAATCGGAATATCCGACAGGCGGGCAGGCACACACCCCCCGCTTGGCCCTCCGATCTGTATGGCTTTGAACTTCAGGCCTCCGGC
Source organism: Thermodesulfobacteriota bacterium (assembly GCA_042573485.1). GTDB lineage: Bacteria > Desulfobacterota > DSM-4660 > Desulfatiglandales > HGW-15 > JAAZBV01. The sequence continues at coordinate 81,883 of JBHPCX010000003.1, forward strand.
AATACCGCCCCCTATTTCTTCCACCACCTGCCGCAGGGTCACTCCCATGGGCACTTCAATCAAACCGCCCCGTGCTATCTTGCCGGCCAGGGAAAACACCTTTGTCCCCTTGCTGTTTTCCGTCCCCATTTCGGAAAAGGCGGCACCGCCATGCCGTATTATCCATGGTACAAGGGAATATGTTTCCACGTTGTTGATAAGTGTAGGCTTTCCCCATAATCCCTGCCGGGCGGGATAAGGCGGGCGCAGGCGGGGCATTCCTCTCTGCCCCATGATACTTGCGAGAAGGGCCGTTTCTTCACCGCACACAAAGGCACCGGCACCGGCAACAATTTGAAAATCAATGGACCAGCCGCTGTCACAGATATTTTCACCGAGGAATCCCCGGGCCCGGCATTGCTTCATGGCCTGTGTCACGCGTTCAATGGCCAGGGGATATTCCGCGCGGATGTAAAGGTAGCCCCGGACAGCACCCACGGCACGGGCCGCGATAATCATGCCTTCCAGTACCCGGAAGGGATATGACTCCATTAGCATCCGGTCCATAAACGCACCGGGATCGCCCTCATCCCCGTTTAAGACAATGTAGCGTTCACTGTCCGGCTGGTCACGGACTGTCTGCCATTTCAAAAAGGTTGGAAAGCCTGCGCCTCCCCTTCCCTTAAGACCGCTGGCCTCAATTTCAGAGATAATTTCATTCTCACTGTATTCCGTCACTGCCTTTCGAAGGCCCTGGAAACCCCCGGAATCAATATATTCATCAATATTTGTAGGACTGATACTGCCGCAGTGCTCCGTGGCAATGTTCTGCTGGCGTCCCAGAAAATCGGCCACATGCTTTTCACGCTTATCTATGGCATAGCGGGGAATGGATGAAGGTTCTCCAGCGTTGAGTATTGTATCCAGGCCTTTGGAAATCATCGGGATAAGTCTTCCGGTAAGTCCCTTCGGCCTGAAGTGTTTCAAAAGAATTTCCTCCGCGTCTTCAGGCCGGACGCCCGCGTAGAGATAGCGGCTGCCGCCTGGAAGCAGGATTTCCATGAGAGGCGTCTGGTAACACATGCCGACACACCCTACATGTTTGATTGCAGCAGGTATACCGGTTTTATCAATCACCTGCTCAATGGCCTGTTTCAGGTAGCCGCTTCCCCTGGCCTGGCAGCAGGAACCGAGCCCTACCCTGATTTCTCCCCTGTCCGCGGCCGGTATGTCGGGGGATTTACCGGCTTTAACACCCCGCTTCTTCCGGGCCCTGTGATAGGATAGAAAATTATTGATAGTTTTTCCCACCGAATCAGGTGAAAGATGGCCGTATATGACGTCATCGATCTGTACAACCGGCGCCAGTGTGCAGCATCCCAGGCAGGCCACGGGCTCGATGGTAAAGAGGCCGCCAGGATCCGTATCGCCTTTTTCGGGAATTTTGAGATACCGCTGAAAGGCATCATAGACTCCCTGGGCGCCTTTCACGTGACAGGCGGTCCCCAGGCATACCCGTATTGTATGCTCCCCGGCCGGCGTAAAGCGGAACTGATCGTAAAAGCTGCTGAAACCGGTAATTGCGGCAGGTGTTATTTCGGTCTTTTCACAAACCATCTCCAGGGCAGACCGGGGCAGATACCCGTATGTCTTCTGAAGGGCCTGCAGAATAGGCAGAATCCTGTCAGGGGTCCTTCCGATCGATTTTATGATTTCATCAATTTTTGTTAAATCAGGATTTTTCATTTTCAATACAGTATAAATGTTCTTCTGCTCTAATATATATACGCCCGGGCATAAAAGCCGGTGACGCAAAACACTTTTCCCCCAGGGGGTTGCTGAACTCCGTAGTTACTTCCTTTTCACCCGGTGTGCTGATAAACATTGTTCCGTCGACTGACAAAACATACAGTTTGCCTGCAACCAGGGCTGGAGAAGCATTAACGTTTTCATTAAAATCATGCTCATAGATCAGTTTTCCGTCAAGTGTACTAACGACGTAAAGGGTTCCATAGGAATCAAGGTAAAATACGCGGTTACTGTCAGCTACCGGGGAGACTATAGTAGGGCCTGCATCATCGTTTAACCATGCTATATGGGTGGAGGAGACATCACCTGTGCCACCGGTGCCTATGGCTACATTATGCAAATCCGGAGCTATGGCGATGACCAGGTTTCCGGCGAGAATGGGAGATGCCCCCACGTCCCCTTTCACACAATCGGCACGCCAGAGTTCTTTCCCGTCCTCAGGATTATAGGCAATCACCCATGGGTCCGCCACGGTTATCAGCTGGTAGCCGTCATCCGCCTTAACGATAACCGGTGAGGTCCAGCTGTTAGGCACAGGCCTGCTGACCTCCCAGACCAACCGGCCGGTCGCCCCGTCAAAGGCATAGAAACGGGATTTTCCGTCTTGTGCCCAGGCCTGGTCATACTGCACTAGCACACGGTTCTGCCATACCTCAAGACTGGATGCGTATCCGTAAAGGCTTTCCGGTATTCCCAGGCTTTTATGCCACAAAAGGCGTCCGTTGAAATCAAAGGCTGCCAGGTCCCCTGACGCGAAAATAGCGTACACACGTTTTCCATCGGTGGCCATCGTTGAAGCGGCATAACCCGTGTCTTCCATAACATCAAGCTTTTTGTCTCCCATGGGAGCTGTCGGCACTTCACCGGTCCAGAGGATGCTCCCTGTGGAGGCATCAAAACAATAGACTTCACGCCTTTCCTCATTTGCCCCTGAGAGAAAAACACGGTCCTTCCATACAACGGGAGAATTATACCCGGTAAGAGGGATAGAGGTTTTCCATAAAATGCCTTCCCCGCTTGTGCCGTCCCATTCTGTGGGAATATCAGTTAAAGGCGTTATACCTGAACCTTCAAAACCCCTGAAACGGCTCCAGTTTTGGGCCAGCTCCTCGAAAGACGCGTAATCGGGCTCTTCATCCATTCCCGTTTTCACCTGGGCGAGCCATCCTGACGGCGTATGCTGTTCCAGCAAAAGTCCCATGCCTGTCAGCAGAAAAACCAGAAGAACGAGGGTAAGCCTGCTCCTGCCCAGCTTTCGCCTTTTGTATGGTTCTTCAAACTCCAGTGAAGGCTCTGGATTAATTGCCTTTAGACTGCCCTGCCATTTTATGGCCCCGATAGTAACTGCCGCGCTTATTAAAAGCAGCAGAGAGCCTAAACCTGAAAAATCAAGCTGGCGGAGTTTGTCCGCGCGATAGTCCCGGTCCAGCTCCCTGATCCTGGTTATCAGGGTTTCACTATCCGGCTGACGTAAGAGCTGCTCTTTCAGGGTTGTTAATTCCGTCTCTACACCTGAGCCGGTCACATACTGATAGTACCCATTGACAATCAGCAGGCCGAGGAAAACGAGTGTGAATATTCCACCTGCAACGGCTGTTGCCCGGAGAACCTTACGTAATTGTTTCACATTATTCGATTCGGGAACCGTTAAGGTCATTCTCTGTTTATTCCTCCGGCTTCCTGCAGTTTTTCCTGCCTGTATTCATGTTCCTTTGGGCAATATTTAAAGCATCGGCCGCAGGATACACACCCTGCCCGTTCAGCTTCATAGTCTTTTTGCCTGGGTCTGAGGTTAAGGAGGATCAATTTGCCCCCCAGGATCAATCCGAGAAAGCCCCCGAAAAACCATCCGCTTTTTTCAAAACCAGCTCTTATAGCCGCGGCATGTCTATAAAGGGAACTGATTGTTTCACCTGAAGACCTGAAAAACTCACTGTAATCATCTGTTCCCTCTACCTGCCGGTTTTCCTCCATCCATACACGTTCAGCCAGTGCCACTGTCGCGTGAGAACGCGCCGCGAGCGGGGCCAGGCTGTTTCCCAGCCATGAACCGAGGGCAATAAGAAAAGGAAGCAATAGGAGAAATAAAGCAAGCCGTGTTTTATCACGTTTATATGTTGCTTCAGGCCATTCCGGTACGGGAGTCTTGATTGCGCCATAGGGGCACGCGTCCTCACAAAGTTTACACTGGTTGCAGTCTGTGGGTGTAATCTTTACACGCCATTTGGACAACCTGGACAACTGGCGGAGGATAACCCCGTAGGGGCACAGGAAACGGCAATAGGGCCTTCCCACAAAAATACCGATTATCAGCAATATGCCGCCCAGGATTAGAATATTCAAATTGGCATTTCTGCGGAAAATTGCCACATAGGGATCATATTTGCAGATGATAAATGTACTTCCCATTGCAGCCAGCCAGACGGCCAGGGAAAGGTATACATAGGCAAGATACCTCAGTGTATGTTCCAGCCAGGGCGGTACTGGTATTGGTTTAAGGAGGGTGAGGTCCTGAACCGCGCCCAGGGGGCAGACTCCGGCACAAAAACTGCGGCCGAATAGCATTGTTACCACGAGGGGAGCTATAAAAAAGAAGATTGTCAGCAGCGGGATGGCATAGTTCCCATTAAATAAAAAGAGAGACATGTCCTGTATCGACCCGATAGCGCATACACATCCCTTCCTGTAAAACCCGAAATAGGCAAGAGAAAAGAGCATCAGGACAAAAAGAGCGGGCCGGCTTCTTTTTTTAAGGACAAACCATGAAGATATTCCCAGGGCGGACACAAGAACAAGGGCATCTACCAGGGGCCATGCTCCTCCACGGGGTAACGGGTCATCAGTCTCGGGCTTAACATACTCTCCTTCAAACTGCGGCGGAGGAAATCTCTCGATAGAGAAGCAGTTAACGGCCGCGAAGCATATCATCAGTCCCGCGAAGAACAGGCAAAGAAATTTAATCCTCAAGCCGGGCCCCCCTTCTTAAACATGTAGGGATCTTTTACAGGGACTCTTTTAAAGGCATCGGAAGGACAGGCCAGGGCGATAGCGCACTGGTTGCAGTTCGAGCAGCGATCATAGCGGACCTGCAACTGCAGTGAACCATTGCCAAAGCCATTACAGGTTTTGACGCACTTTGCGCAGCCGATACACAGGGATTCATCAACTGTGTACTCATAGTATGGGTCTTCCACAAAGTTTCGTTTTATGGCTCCCATGGGGCAAATCTGGTTTTCCGCGCCTTCATTGATGGCATTAGGCTGCGGTTCAAAAAAACCGAAACATATCTTGCAGTAGCCGCAGATATCATAGGAGTGCACACATTTTACGGCTGATTCCTCCATCACGCACTCGGTTTCACATTTTCCGCAGGTATTGCACTTTAGGGGGTCTATCTGCCAGGCATAGGTTTCACCGCGGCCGCGGTACCATCCCAGGCCGACAACACCTCCTATCGCCACAAGAGAAGCGCTTCGCAGGGCATCCCGCAGGAATTCCCGCCGGGTTTTTTTATTGTTATTATTTTTTTCCAATATTAACTCCTGTTATTCCTGTTCCAGATTGGCTGACCTTTCATTCAGGTCTAACCACTTACAACTATCCCCCCGCAACAAACAACTTAAATATCTTTTCTCTTAAAAATCCGTATGGCATTCCTGGCCCTGTCCAGGATATATACCTGTCCATCCCTGTCAGCCGCAACATCAAAGCCGTACCGTTGAACCCGTTCCTGCTTTACCCCGATTGAAGGGGATATATTCGCGAGCTGCTTTGGCTCGGCCACAAAACCCTTCAGCTTTCCGAAGGTATCATAGACCTTGACCCTGGCAGCCCCCTTCTCGCAGGTTATGAGGTTTCCATCGGGAAGAATGGTAAAACTTACGGGATTACAGCACGCGGTAAAGTCTTCAAGCCTGTTGCCGAATCGCCCCCAGGCAAATTCCCTGTCTCCCTTTACAGTATATGCCTCTACCTGGTGTCTTCCGGGGTTTGCCACCCTGAGCAGCCCGTCAGGGGCCATTGCAAGGTCAAAATATGGACCGGGAACCGCGAATCCGGGGATGTTTTTATCAGGATTTTTATCGCCGATCCGCCTGATAAAATTCCCCTTCAAATCATAACACCAGACAATCCTCTGCCCCGCGTCAGCAATGTAAACATATTCACCAGCCAGTGTAATACTTGTTATCCACGCGTTTTCACCCAGGCTTTTCCAGGAGGTCTGCACTTTTCCATTCCTGCCGATGATTACAATCCTGTCTTTTGTCCCGATGTAAAACTGTTTGTCTGTGGCCGCCAGACAAAAGGGGGAAACTGTTAAGTTTACAGTCTCCCTGATTCTGCCCCGGGAATCAAATATCCTGACGGCCTTATCTCCCGCCGCGTACAGAACACCTGCGCTGTCAACAGTCAAGCTGCGTGACTCGGTAAATCCCGAAGGAACAGGTTTGCCGATTTCATCATATAGAATCATATCAGGATCAATTTTAATCCCGGTAATGAGATCAGCAGCATTATCCGCTCCGCCGGCTTTACCGGAAAACCCCAGACAGGTAAGGCCTCCAACAGTAGCCACAGACCCGGTTTTCAGGACATCACCTAAAAATTCCCGCCGGGTTACATTATTATCATTTTCCATAACATCTTCTATTTAGTTAACAAAAATCTGGATTCCCCGATCAAGTCGGGGAATGACACTTCAAGTTACTTGATCAAGATTCCTTACTATTTGCTTCCATTATATCAAGGCATTTCATGCGGGTAAGGTCCCGCACGATGAGCCTGCCTGACACAAAGGCCATAGGCCCCCAGGATTCATGTCCTTCAAGCACCTTCGCGGAAGTCAGGGGCTGGTAGGCATCAGGCTCTGCCTTTACAACTGTCAGGTGACCTTCATCGTCAAACACGTAAATCATGTTGTTTATTATCATGTAGGCTCCAAGCCCGAACTTTTTCGCGGAAGAACTGGTCCACTTTACATTGCCGTCAAGGTCCAGGCAAACGAGCTGCTCATCAGGCCGCACCCCATAAATATGGTCATTATGCAAAATGGGGGTCTGCTGATCTGACCCAAATACTTTAGGATCAAGCTTAAAAATGGGCTCAGCAATATATTCGTTGCCTGCAGGTTTTACCGCGAGCATCATGGCCCCGGAATTGTAGCCGCCGGACAGGAATATTCGCTCCTTATCGATAATTATGGGTGTGGGTACATTCGCGATATTGATTCGCCAGTTCGGGTAATGCCAGAGCAATTTACCGTCATCTGCAGAAACACCTACCACGCCCCCGCCTGAGCAGTATACGTATGATCTTTCATTTTCAAGATCCATTGGTACCAGGGAGGAATGGGTCATTTTCCAGCCCTTCGGGTTGGGGGTTTTCCAGATCTCTTCGCCGGTCCGGTAATCCAGGGCCATTACAAGAGCATCTTTTCCTCCCACACCAAGGATAAGCCTGTCGCCGTCAACCATGGGACACTGACCCGCGTACCAGGCAGGGACTTCAGCACCGTCTTCATTAACAAGATCACGCTTCCAGCGCAAGGTACCTGTATCAGCGTCAAGGCATACAACATGGCACTTGGGTCCAAAAGTAATAACGCTGTCACCCGCGATAACCGGAATTGTACGGCTCATTCCATGGTTTCGCTTCGTCTTTACCTTGTAAAAATAGCGCCAGATCTCCCGGCCGTCATCAAGGGAAATGCAGCGGATGGCATCCCCGTCCCTGGACTGGTCATAATCCAGGACATAGACACGGCCATTATGGATAGCGGCCCCGGCATACCCCTCACCGAGTTCAACATTCCAGAGCTCCCCTGGTTTGTGAGTCTCCCACCTGAGGTTCAACGGACCGGGTAATTCTTCATTTACAATCGCGTCCAGGTTTGCGCCCCTGAAACCCGGCCATGAACCGGGTAATGTGGAAGGTTTACCGTCCGAGGTTGTCAGCTCCCCGACAAAGGGAATGGCCTCCATTGTTGAAGCGGCCATATTTTCAGCCACGGGAACACGCATGGACACACCAGCCCCCCGACCCTGGACCAGGAGCAGGGACAAAAGGGACAGCCCCCCTGCTATCATAATGACAGCAGGTAAAAAGTTTATAAGTTTATACGTTTGCTTCATTTTTTCTATTCATTCCTTAAGGGAGTTAATATATTCCCTCGCAAAGAAAGTCCTGTAGAAATCACTACCCAGAAAATTCCACTCACAGCAATCAGGAGAGTCATAACCGCAATCAGCCCAAAGGGCAATTGTCCGGCTGCAGCCCGAATGGATGGTGTAACCGAAACAACAGCACACACTAAACCCGTTAAAAGCCCCGCGGCTAAAAGGTATACATGTTCATAGCAGACCATTTTAAGTATAGTATGTTTGCTGAAACCAACAGCCCTCATCATTGCCAGTTCTCCCTGTCTCTCAAGGAGGTTGCGAACAACTATTAAACCAAGACCTATACAGCCAAGCATAAGTCCCAATCCTCCCAGGATAAGAAAAATAGACAGGTAAGTATCTTCCATACGCGCAAAAAGTTCAAGCCTTTCTACCGCAGTTTCTACTGAAAGTCCCGCATACTCCATTCTCCGGGTGAGGTGTCCGGACACTTCCGTTTTTCTCTCAAGGGAAGTATCGATCAGCCAGGCCCCGTATCCTTCCACTTCGGGGAAATACCGGGCCATAGCCTCTTGAGAAATGATAAGGCTGCCCTGGAGGATGGAACTTCTCATCATGCCCACGATGCGAAGCTCTATGTCTTCACCCTTTCTATTTCGGTAAACCAGGCTGTCACCCAATTTCTTGCCCAGGCCCCAGAATACCGTGGGGTAGTCTCCGACAGCCGGAATCACCCTATCACCGTAATCCTGCTTCAGAATGTTCCAGGGACTTTCCTGGTGCTCCATGTTCTCTATTTCCTGGAAAGAAAAAGCCTTTCTGTCAGTCAATTCGTCCGCGGATACTCCGATGATTCGGGGCTCCTGGGCCCTGTTGAGGTTGAGACAGCTCGCATCATCACCATGACGGATTCTCAGGTTAACAAAACCGGTTTCTTTTAATATGCCGGGACTTATTCCCCATGTATCGCGGCCCGATTCTGAATTAAGGTCCTGCATTACAGGTACGGAGGATTCCGCGTAAAGGGCAAAACCGCCTGTGCCAGATTCACGCTTCTCCGCCCCCGCGCCGGAATCCTTCCGGTTGGCGCCGACCGCGACAACCATAAAAACGCCGCACGCCAGCATAGCAATTACAGCCATGCTCCTGCTCCTTCTCCTGGTGTTGTTACGCAATGAAAGAGAAGGCAGGGTTTGCATAGCGCCGTGAATTTTAGAATCCAGGATTTTCAGGGCCATGCCTGTCCAGATCATGATAGATATAAGCATCAGGGATCCCGCGCCAAAGAAGGCTCCTGCCATGGCGCTGCTTCCCAGTGATTTGCTGCTGAAAATCAAAAGAAACGCGACTGCAATGGAAATTATTGATATTACCAGTCCAATCCGTCTACTTTTTTCCGCTTGAGATCTGATTTCTTCTGTTACGTCAGTCCCGCTTAATAAACCATGGGCGCTTGATTTCATCTGCCGCTTTAAAGTCCAGATCATTGCGAAAAGGGCAATAAAAAATCCCAGAATAAAACCAATACCTAAAGACTGAACCGATGCAGAGTAATGGACTGACATGCCTGCTACTGCTCCCTGCCAGGCGTTTGAAAGGCCCCATATGAGCAGCCTGGTGTAAGCCAGGGCAATAAAGGTTCCGGTCAAAGCACCAAGAAAGGCGATAAACAAACCCTCAAAAAGATAAAGTTTTCTAATCCTATTTAAAGGGAAGCCTATGGCCAGGAGCATTCCGGTCTGGTTCTTTCTCCCTTCAATACTGAAGACAAAGAGAAGCCAGGTAAGTAAAATGGCGGAAAAGATTAAAAACATGCTCAATCCCAGGAAAAGCTGACCAAAATCTGTGCCTCCTTTGCTTGCTTTCATGCCTGACTCACGAACCGGCATTAATGAGAGGCCGACAGAGGCCGGATCAACAGATTTACGTATATTCTCTGCCAGGTTGCCCTGTTCTGACACTCCTGCCAGGAAACGGATGGCTGTAAGGTCACCATAGGTGTTGGCCCACATATTCTGTCCCGCAGAAAGGGTCACAAAGGCTTTGGGTGTTCCCCTGAAGTCATCCCAGTATCTTTCATCCTTATCCCTGATAAGATCAAGGTCAATTGGAAGTGACGGATCCCAGTCACTGCAGTTCTCTGAATCAGAAAGCCCGGGTAGATCCGGCATAAGAGCCGGGTCCGATGCTGCTCCTTCAAGAGGTACTACGCGGCAGATTGTAAAACTTTTTCTTGCTTCTTCCAGTGTCTGCCATCCGCTGGGTACATAGTATGAGATGGTTAAAAGATCGCCGACTTCGGCATTGAGATCATCAGCCAGCCACTGGTTGATTACGACCTGGTCATCTTTCATGTCCGGAGGAAGTATACCGGCAAATCCGGCTTTTCGTTCAACAGCCGCAACCATTGAATATGGAGTGAAGGCATCGCCAACTCTCAGTTCATTCACAAAATATGTCAAAATCCCAAGGGCATCTGGTTCAGCTTTAAAGGCAGCATCGGAGATAGCGTGGTCGATAAACACTCTTGTGCTGGTGATTTCAAGGGAATGTTCTCCTCTGGGTTTGATATCGACAGAAGCATCTTTCAGGCGAAATGCGCTGCTTAAAGCCCGGCCCAATTTATCTGTCGATAATTTATAGGAAGAGTTTTTTATAAGCAGCAGATTCGCCTGTTCGTCCCGCTTAATCTGTTTTTGCAGCCAGGATAGAGGAACAAAAAGATTAAGGGGCTCCTGTTGATTTGCTTCAAGGCTGAATCTTCCGAAATGTTCGTCATCTGCCACACCTGTTACAGGAAGACGCATGGAGATAGTACTGTCTTTGTGGGGTGTAAGAACCAGGTTGCGGGAAATCGCGGATGGATTGTCAATGCGCAGCACAATTTCAGTTTTGTCCTCACCGGTTAATCCAAGGCGGTATGCAAGGGCAGAATTTACCAGTGCTTTTCCATTCTCGAGTCCTGTTGGGACAACGCCTACCGGGGACATTTTAAAAAAACGTTCATCAACTCCCAGAACGCGCACCTGGTTAACCCGGATACTTCCATCCCCTTTTGCCACCATGCCCCGCAACTGCATCACCGGCGCGGAATAGCCGCTGTCTTTTTCAAGGCGCTGACTCAGTCCTTCGGTAAAAAACCGTTCCCGGGCTGATATTACCGTGTCTATATTTCCTAGCCTGGAAACAAACGCGTAATTAAGTGTAGCCTTGACAGAGTCACCCACAAGCAACGCACCGGTAAGTGTGGCCGTGGCCGTTGCTGCCGCAAGGACTACTGCCAGGTTCATTCGCCTGTAATGGATCAGGCTTTTTATGATCCATTTAAATAATGTCATTAGCGTGTCTCCGGGTTACCCATTAAAATCAAAGCGCACCCTCCTCTGTCAGCCTGCCATCCTGAAGGGTATAAACACTCTCGAACTGCCGGGCGAGATCAGCAGCATGAGTAACAACAACAAGAGAGATATTCTCTGTCCTGTTAAGATCACTTAAGAGGGTCATAACGCTTACAGCTGTTTCATGATCAAGTGACCCTGTGGGTTCATCGGCCAGAAGGAGTTTTGGGGAATTAATCAACGCCCTGGCCACAGCTGTCCTTTGACGCTGTCCGCCTGACAGTTCACCTGGCCTGCGGTCCATGCATTCATAAATGCCTATCTTTTCAATAAGCTCCACAGCTCTCTTCCTGTAGAACTCATTTTTGCCGGTATCAGGGTAGGCAAGGGTAGGGATAAGGATGTTTTCCAGTACGGTTAAATGGGGCAGAAGATGGTGCATCTGGAACACAAAGCCGATTTCCTGATTGCGTATGAAGGAAAGCTTTGTTTCATCCATACCTGTTAAATCCTGCCCTGCAAAAATGACCTGACCCTGTGAGGGCTTGTCCAGAGTGCCTATTATATTCAACAGCGTGCTTTTTCCACAACCGGAAGGCCCTAAAACTGCTATGGATCCTCCGGCAGCCAGTTTCATAGAAAGGGACTTAAGGACCTGTACATAACCCGGCATGTCGGGACTGCCGTAGCCTTTGGTAATGTCAATTAATTCCAGCATGATTTTTCCTGACGGTTAATTGTTTCTAAGAACTGTTTCATAATTGCATTTTCTATTTAATTTGTCATTTCGACCGAAGGGAGAAATCTTGGTTGATAAAATCCAGTCACCAAGGGTAGGGGCACGATGCATCGTGCCCTTACAATGATGCACCTCGAAATGAGATTACGATACAGGTGCTCTATAAATTTATTTTGCCTCTTTCTTTACTCCTCCCCAATAACCTTCTCCAGTAAAGCAATCAAACCTGCCGCGGTCTTTTGAACATCAAAATGCTCCTCTATTCCTCTGCGGCCCTTTTTTCCCAGTTCACGTGCGGAACCGGGATCGAGCAGCAGGGGTGAAAGGACTGCCGCGAAAAACCGGGGTGAATTAATATCAACCAGTAAACCGCCGCCCGTTAATTCGAGCAGTTCCGGAAAAGTTCCTATCTTTGGCACAACTATCGGTACTCCAGCGGCCTGTGACTCCAGGGCATAAAGACCATATGCAGCTTCTTCTTTTTCAGGAACACACATTACTGTCAGTTCCTTAAGCCACTGCCTCCGCCCTTCACCAAGGAATTCAGGCGAAAATAGTACATCTTCGGCTACTCCTGCCGTATCCAGGCGACGCCGTGTATCTTTGAGAAAAGGTTCATCCGCGTCTGATTTGCCGCCGGAGATGTGCAGCCGGCATGTCTTAAAATCCGGTTTCTGTTTCAGCAGGATAAAGGTTTCCACCAGTGTGTCCAATCCCCGTTCAGGGCACATACGTGAAAGAAAACCTATGGTGGGCTGGTCAGGAGGGGAATCAGCAGGTTGAAATTCATCTATATCAATGCCCATATATATTGTATGGAGCCGGTTTTCATCCAGGCCCAGCCTTGGAGCTATACGCTCCCCGTAGGAGTTGCTGACCGTTATAAAGGCATTGATATCCCGGGAGCACTTCCCTAACAGGTCCCATGCTTCCCCGCTGTAGGGCTCTCCCAGGCCGTCCAGGAAGGCTTCCTCATCCTGGAGCAGGCAGACCACTGGAACCCGAAGGCGTTTTCTCAGGGCGGCGGCAAGCCCGGCAAGGAGGACATTGGACAGAATAATTACATCCGGTTTTCCCATGTCCCGGGAAAGCCATTCAACAAGACGGTCCAGTTCCTTGACCTGGAGTCCATCTTCACCTTTAAGCATGGAGATGGTGGTTTCACCCAGGTCCTTTGAGCTGGTCATACCCGCCTTTTTCGATAACTTTGTCAGCAATGCCCTGTTATCGAAAACACTGTCCACCCAGCGGGGAGTTTTGCGAAACAATCCAAGTTTTTGCTGCAGATAGACATTTACACCGCCGAAAAAGATCGGGGTGTCCATTGATACCTTTGGTGAATCGAGCCTGATGGGCAGGTACAATGGGACCATCGTTACTTCATGACCCTGTGAGTTTAATGTCCTTAACAGTGCCTGGTCACGCAGGCAGTTCTCACAGTAAAAGTTGTCACCGGAACCAGGGGTTATTTGTATGATTTTCATTTGTAACAGTATACCATCCCGTCATCGCACCCTACCACAACCATGCCATTGGCCACGGCAGGGGAAGAGGTTATCGATCGGCCGGTTTCATAGGTCCACAAAAGTTTGCCATCTGCTAAACTTAACAGGTACAGCCTGCCGTCGTCACTGCCAATTAGAACCTTATCGCTGACGATTACTGCTGAGCTGTTAACGGCATCAAGTGTTTTATAGGTCCACCGGGACCGGCCTGTTTGATTGTCAACACAATGTATGTTCATATCACCTCCGCCTATCACCACTGCTTTATCTGTGACAGCGGGGGAGGAAATAAAGGAGTCATTACCTATTGTATAGCGCCAGGTAACTTCATAAGTGGCCAGTGAGGCCTTTAATAATTCTCCTTCATAGTTGCCGATATATGCATAATTCCCCTTTATGGCAGCGGACCCGGCGATGTAGGCACCTGTATCGATCTCTCCCGTTTTTTTACCGTCGGAAGTTGATATAATATGTATTACGGCATCGCACCCGCCGAACACAGCATGTTTCCCATTCACTGCCGGGGAACCGTTGATGTAATTACCTGTCTCGTATGTCCAGAGTGATTTGCCGGTTTCCGCGTCAATACAGTACAGAACCGAATCATAACTTCCTGCCAGGATATAAAGCCTGCCATGAGCATCCCTGAACCAGTTGACTCCGCCTGTAAGTTTATCACCTGTACTGAATTTCCATTGCTCAGTCCCTGACTCCGAATCCAGGGCATAAAGAGTCCCGTTAAGGGTGCCGATATAAACCACATTATCCACTACGGTTGGAGATGCCTCGATCATGTCGTCGAGCGCTTTTGACCACACCTGTTTTCCCGTTTGCACATCGATTGAATAGATATGTTTGTCTGAAGAGCCGACATAAACCCTGCCATTCACAATTGCCGGAGAGGATCTGACTTCATCCCCTGCCTTGAATCGCCATAAAAGAGAAAGCTGATCAGGCAGTTCTCCGGAGACAAACCCGCTCTGGGACCGGTTGCCATGAAACTGCGGCCAGTCGCCGCCGGGGTTGGCCGGCGTCAGGGTAATCGTCTGAACACTGCCCTTATCAGGTTCATTATTCTTCACGCGATGCCGGTTTATACCCCAGGCTAGAAGGAAGCATATAATAACAACGGCTGCTGTCCATAATGCTGTTCGAGATAAATTGCCCATTTAAACCGCCTTTAATCCCCTCGCTACGATATCCGGTGTAAAATTCAGGTAATAAATTGCTAGTATATCGTTATAAGTTAAGAATTGTAGTGAAAATATTCAATAAAAATCTTGTAATAGGCAATATTAAGCAACAATACAATGGAAATGGGTGTTTTTATTAAAGACAATAATCAGGCTCGGGACAGATTGACTATCTATACAGAGTTTATATAATAAACAGATATATTGTTAATCCCTGGAAAGGAGAATAGATATGAAAATTGTTCGTGCGATTGCGATATTATCTTTAATACTTGTAATTAATCAGGTGTCTGCTGCTGACTGGCCTCAGTACCTTGGTCCTGACAGAAATGCCTTATCCGGTGAAAAGGGGCTTATGAAATCCTGGCCGGCGGATGGCCCGAAGGTCCTCTGGACAGTTCCTCTCGGTGAAGGGTTCGGAGGCCCTGCCGTGAGTGAAGGGAAAGTCTATGTTTACGACCGGGTTGATGACAGTGTAAATATTCTCCGCTGCCTGGATCTTATGACAGGCCGTGAAGAATGGACATTCAGCCATGAGGCCCCCGGAACTGTCAGTTTTGATGGTTCAAGGTCTGTACCCGCGATTGAAGGCAATAGAATATATATCTGTGACTTTTTTGGAAATATTCACTGTATTGAAAAGGACACACATAAAGCTCTCTGGAAAAAGAATATATGGACAGATTTTGGCGGTACTCAGCTGCCCCGCTGGGCAGTTGCCCAGAATCCGCTGGTCTACCGGAATATGGTCATAGTAGCTTCCCAGACGGAGGAAACAGGTCTGGTAGCCTATGATAAAAAGAACGGGGATATTATATGGAAAACAGCAAAACTGCATGGAAATGCCGGATATGTTTCTCCGGCCATTGTGAAAATCTCAGGAGAAGGCCATCTGGTAATGATATCCGCAAGCAGCAGGGATGGTTCCACAAAGGGTGCTGTCAGCGGATTTAATCCTGAAAAGGGCACCAGACTATGGTCATATGAAGGCTGGCAGTGCAGGATTCCCATTCCCAACGTTACTGAAATAGGTAATAATCAGCTATTTGTAACAGGCGGATACATGGCAGGAGGAGCACTTATAGAGATCTTAAAGAATGGAAGTTCCTATGAAGTGAAAGAGAATATGATTTCAAAGAAATTCGGCACACATGCTCACCCGGCAATTCTTTACAAAGGGCATTTGTATGGACACTGCAGCAACAACGATGTACAGGACGGTTTTGTGTGCATGGACCTTGAGGGTAATATCAAATGGGAGACCGGGAGGAATCCGGTTTTTGACAAGGGCGGACTCATGCTGGCCGATGATGTGATAATCAGCAGTGACGGTGAGAAAATGCTGTATCTTATTGAACCAACCCCCGCGGAATTCAAGGTGCTGGCAAAGGCTGAGCTCCTGGATACAAAACAGGCCTGGGCACCCCTGGCACTGAGTGACGGCAAATTATTGATCAGAGACCAGAAGCAAATGAAGTGTATTTTGGTGAAGTAAACAGGACAACAATGACATGACAAAATCCATAAGCCTCACTTTCTCAAAAAGAGGAGAGGGGTTTTCTACTTTATGATTAGAGGATTTCTTGTGTTTGGGTGCATGCGATCAAGGTAAAGGGCTGATGCTGATTCATTAATGACAAGAGCCAGGCTGAGCCCCTATACAAGCTATGGACAATAATGGAGGGAGACTAAATTTTATGAAAACAAAAAGCCAATGGATTATTACCCGTCGAGATTTTTTAAAAACGACTGTTGTTGCCGGTTTATCCGCAACTTCATTCGGCAGGTTCGCAAGGGCTGCGTTTTCCGGCGCAGGAATACGTTTCGGAATCGTCACCGATTCACATTATGCTGATGCCGATCCGCAGTACAATCGGTATTTTCGTGAATCCATAGAAAAGATGACCGAGTGTGTGGAGTTGATGAATAGGCAGAAAGTGGATTTCCTGATAGAACTGGGAGATTTCAAGGATCAAAACACTCCCCCGGCTGAACAAAAAACAATTTCTTATCTTCAAGCTATAGAGAGAAGCTTTCAAAAATTCAACGGCCCAAAATATCACGTTCTTGGCAATCATGATGTGGACAGTATTTCCAAGGAGCAGTACCTGAAGACTATCACCAATACCGGGATTTCAACTCCTTCCACATATTACAGCTTCGACCGCAAAGGTGTTCATTTTATTGTACTGGACGCAAATTTCCTGGAGGACGGCACCGACTACGATCACGGGAACTACAAGTGGAACGAAACCTTCATATCCGATGCGGAGCTGGATTGGCTCCGAAAGGACCTCGCCGGTACCGGCCTGCCGGCTATCGTGTTTTCCCACCAGCAGCTTGGCGGACTTGGAATGACCGATATTCAAAATGCGGAGACAGTTCGGGCGATCCTGCAGGAATCTGGCAAAGTGCTTGCAGGGTTCGATGGTCATAACCACAACGGCGGACACAATAAAATTGAAGGCATCCATTATTACACATTGAAAGCCATGGTTGACGGCTCCGGCAGCAAAAACAGCTCCTACGCTATTGTCGAAATCACGCCGGACAGAAATATCGTTGTAACAGGATACCGCAAAGCCATGACTCAGGATTTCTCCAAGACATAGGAGAATAAGTATTCCTGGCGAACATCCTCTTTTACACTGAAGTTGCTGCGATCCAGTGATATATGGAGTCTGATGATGATTAAAAAATCCATTCACAAAAATAAAGCAAGAGTCGGTAACCGGCGCCGGATCTGGTGCTGTTTGACGGTAATAATGTCCTGCGGCTTCCTGATGCTGTCAGGATGTTTAAGTGTACCGAAGCATCAGCAGCGGCTGGTCTCCAAACCCAACATGCAGTTTTCCGGTTCAGCAGTCTTTAGTTATCAGGACAGGCTGCTATCCCAGTTTGAGTCCGGCTCAACCTCCTTCAAAGGAGGCCAGTCGGCGAATTGCGGGTCCTGTACGGCCGGAGGAACACGATGAGGCGATTCGCCGGTGTTTACGTAACCCTGATGATGTTGATACTTTTGCTGCTGTGTGAGGGTGTGCCTCATGCCGGAGAAAAAGCGCCAACATTCAGCCTGCCCCAGTGGGGAAGGGAAAAGCTGGTCAGCCTGGAGGATTTTCAGGGGCAGATTGTTGTTCTTGACTTTTTCAGCGCGAGCTGCGGGATCTGTTTGCGTGCTTCGATGGAGGTTGAGATCGGCATCCAGGAGTTTTATGCCGAGCGCTCCGGTAATCCCCACGGTATTGCTGTACAGGTCGTGGCAATAAATAGCGATGTTGCAGAAACGGAGGACATGAGCGTGTTCATAGAGGAGACCGGGCTGGACCCGGTGCTGGATGACAGTGCCGGCAGTCTTCTAAAGCGATACGGCGGAGCTGCTTTGCCATACCTTGTTGTGATTGATATAACGGGTGGAGAAACCGGTACTGCGGAACCTCAGGTAGTGTATCGCCGGTCCGGTTACGAGGGGTTGAACAAACTGTACAGGGCCATCGACGCGATCACCGGCCGGACTGGACAGATAGAGCCCAGCCCCGGCACATTTGTCGACGCGATTCCGGAAGTGGTCCCTTCCCTGCGGGCGGAAGATCTGGACATGCGGATCACTCACGAAACCGCTCTGGACAGCGCCTCCCTGATTGCCCCGGACATCTTCGTGACCGAGGCGCTTGCCGAATACCGCCAGAAACGCCCGTCAATGGAGCTCGACCTGGCGATTTCAATTCTTCATATCGAAGCGGATTACGTGTCCGAATACCTTGATGTCAGGAGAGAGCGCCAACTGGCGGCAGACCGGGTCGGTGTTAAGGGCAGCACCAGATTCATTCTGAACAAAACCTTCACTTTGACGGTTGGAGCCGGTGCCTATGATGGCTTCCAGACCTACCGTGCGCTCTGGCTGGACGAGTATTACCGGCACATGTTTAATGTCTTGAGGGAATACATTGACAATCTTAAAGGATACAGGAAGGCCTATCCATGGGGATACAGCATTTCGTCTGGCCTGCGCTGGGAGTATCTGCCGGATGCGGGATTTGCGGAAGGGAGCATCTCCTACCAGCACGATATTGTTTCACCGGGCTATGAGACAGGTATACCGGTTATCAGGCTGCGGGATACCTATGATACGATAAGCGGTCACCTGGCTTTCGAAAATGTACTTACACGCAGACTGCGTACCCTGGCTGAATTCCAGGTCGATGACACCACGGATCGGGATTTGCGTTTTACACTGCAGGGATCACTTAACTATGCCATGGCGGAACATTGGGTGACACGCCTGGCCATAGCCGGCTCAAAGGAGAAGCCCGACTTCACCGCCAAATCGATCAGCGCTGTCCTGGAACGGGACTGGTATAGCACCTGGTTCCTGAACCTTTTCGGGCGCTACTATGAGGATACGAGCGAAATAGCCAATGCCATTGCCGGCAACGCGGCAGCGCCGCCGCTCAAAACCTACCAGGCAGGACTGGGAGTGCGCCGGCAGGGAAACCGGTCCTCATTCAAATTCGTCGTTGGACCATGCTTCAGCCGGTATCAGAGTGAAGCCCGGCGCGACAGGACATTCGATCAGCTCTATAAGGACAGGGACTGGCTTTCGGTTCAGGCTGCATTTATGCATCAATTCTGAGGCAGACAGTTTAAAAGGGACAATAATGAGAGGCGACCGTCTGTCTGATATGGTTTAAATAGGGATTCGCCGCCTGTAAAAAGTCTACCGGTAGACGGGCCCGATCCAGCCATCCCCTATCCCATAGGGCATCGCGGTTCCAAGTCCCCATATACCGATAATCTTACCCTTCCTGGAGCGGAAGATCTCGGAAACGGGCATGCTGTTGGGGGTATTAAAGTATGTAGGCTGAATGCTTCCATCCGGCATCTCGACTGACGCAAGTCCCCGGTGATTGAAACAGTAGATACCCCAGGTAATGCCTTTTTCTACGTCTACTACAGGGGTGCGGCGGGGTTTAACATTATAGATGGTTTTAAGCATCGGGGAAATCTCACCGTTCCGGCATCTGGGACTTGCGGGCATTCCCGGCGGCGGTTCAGGCGCGCCGGGAAAAGTGCCCGCGGTTAACATCCCGTTTTCCAGCCGGTAACAGTCATCATGAAAAGGAACGTCTTTATCGTTCAGGATTTTCAGTGCATCGAAATATAGCTCCGGAATACGGAGCATCTCCGCCCTCGAAACCCGATCAGAAGGGGCAAGGGTTTCTAAAAAGGACGGGGCAGTGATTTTGAAGTTTTCAAGGTTCTTTTCATCCATATCACGAATTACGATAGATTCGGCTTCGGTGATCATGCGGTTAACGACCTTGAGGCGCAGGGAAAGAATCACCGGCTTGCCATGTTCTTTCACCGCGCCTACCCATGCAACCTGGCCTGTCTCCATATCGCAGATATAGATTTTGAAATCACCCAGGCCTGACGAAGTAAACCAGAGCCCTTCCGTGAGGGGGAGTTTTATGGTGTTTTCAGTAAATTTGACACTTTCGGCAAAGGGTGCCCCGGAAGCATCATGGGCTACCATCGCGGTGAGATACTGATCCGCGATCTTCTCCAGGCAGGCCCGGTCGCATTCACCTGTTGAGCCATAACAGGTGAGAGAAATCCCCAGCATGACGATAATAAATATTGTCTTCAACTTCCGCATAATCATCCCCTCCTGTTCCTCACATGTTATTCGCCGCCCGGTTCCTCCTGTTTCCAATCGGATTCCATTGTCAGCGGTTTGCCCGTTACAGGATTATTGTAATGAAAGGGCACAATTGATGTATTTGGCCACATAGCCGGCGGGGAATCCATGAGAGCGTCGGGACCTGTCGGATTTTCAGGATATAGTTTCTGGGGTGCGGTCCCATCATAAATCATTTTGGTTTTTCCCCAGCCGGATTCATAGTCGGCATGCCAGAGCGGGTTATAATTGAGCACCTGGAACTTCCAGACACCATCTTCTTTTACATAGGTATTCTCGTAGATGCCTCCTTCCCACCATACCATGGGTTCCTCTCCTTTCTCAATCGCCTCTTTGGCCGATGGGTGAGATTCATGGGCCCCTGCCTGCATGACACAGCGGAATCGCGCCCTGGCGGTCTTTCGGTCAGGCGCCACGTGGACCACGTCCTGCATCTGGGGATGATCCAGTAAAAACCCGTAAACAGGTCCGGGCTTGCCGCCGGTAAATCCCTGCAGGAAATTCCCAACATACAGCCGGCGGACGCCCTGTTCCTTGCCCCGAAAAATGCCTCCGAAAAAATGTACTTCTCCATCGTCGGCAAAGAGATCCACCACGTCTTCATAGAGACACTTATCAATGTAGTACCCGTATGCATGTTGCAGGTTTCGGATTGCCTGGGTGTCTTCGAGAATTCCCAGCCGGTTGGTCACCTCTTCCAGTTTTTTCTCGATCTCAGCGTTAGGATTGGAACAGGAAGCAGTAAAGAAAAACATTAATGAAAGAGCCATCATCACACTCCATGGAAAAAAACGACAACCTGATTTTATTTCAGTCATTTTCTACTCCTGTAATAAATGTTGTTAAATGGACTCAGTTGATAGCGGTTGATCCTACCAACCGTGTTTCATGCCGTAAGGGGCCGAGAAAAAGACGGTGTAAATCCGGTGGATCTCGCCGTTTATAATCTTGAAGAGTCCTCCTCCGTAAAGCGTAGTTGGGCTCAACTGGCCGATATCATGGGTCTTCCCGTCCGTGGTTGTAACCTGCTTTATATTGCCGGCATGGTCCAGTGCCGCGAAAGAAAAGACCATGCCTCGTTCTTCGTCGACCAATACATGCCGCCGGCGTATTTCGGTTACAAACCGGAAATAGCCGGTTTTGAACTGCTCTTTACAGCTCATGGCGATAATATTGAATCCTCCTCCCATTCCTTCCCCCAGGGCGGTATTGTTGGTGGTCTGAATACCGTTTTCCATACGATTGCAGCTATCGGCGAATGGTACCGGACGTTTGCCGTCAGCCCGTTCCAGCGCCGCGAAATAACTGTCAGCGATTGGAATCATTTTATCCCGGTCAGTTCTCTCGGAAGGTTCGAGAACCGTGGCATAGATAGGATCGGGCTCCTTTAAATTATCCACACCTGAAAAATTCCGGTCTCTTCCCACGATCTGATCTATTTCGCTGATCTTTCCATCGGTTATTTTAAGGCGGAAGGAAATGAGTACGGGTGTACCGTTTTCTTCGACGATGCCGGAATAACCGACCTGGCCGGTTTCAGGGTCGGTAACGTAGATACGGTAGCCGGTGTTTGCACTGGCGGTTGCCCACAAGGCATCTCCAACAGAAAGCTCTACCCCATTCTCGGTGAATTTGACATCCTCTGTAAGGGGGATGCTGGATGGATCATGTTTGACCATCGAGTCAATATAACTGTCGGCAAAACCTTCCAGACAGGCCCGGTCGCATTCAACAGCGGTTTGAATTGGTTCTTCTTCTTCAGCAGCAGTAGGCTGTTCGGAACTGCAGGCTGATAAAGCCAAAATCAGAAAAGAAATCACAAAGATAAGACCGGTTTTTTTTGTTTTCATCGCTGCTCTCCTTTGAGGAATGACAAGCGGAACTAAAAAACAACACACTATCGGAATAATAACATGGTTATAGTTAAGGACTCTCAAGTATTTTGTATGGATCTGCCTTCCAGTGGTAAACCCGTTAATAATTTACTGGCGGTCGGATTGCCGTAATATTTAAGATATTTATAACACTGGAGATTCAGTGAATATGATCTGTTGATGGGAACTTTTTTTATAGTGTAGGAATATAGAGAAATTCTCATTATGAGTCAAGGAATTTAGAAGGATTCGCTGCTACAGATTGGAGCTATCTTTTGGTATTATTTTCTCATTGATAAATTTTTATAAACCATAGATGATGGGATGAAAGATCGTAATTCAGAGTACATTTCAGTCAACCAGATAATTATGGAGGGTATTATGAGGACATTGCCGGTGATTTTCCTGATAGTTACATGCATATTCACCTTCTCTGCATGCCAGCCCGCGGATACCGGGTCTGATACTGTTATGATCGAAACAGTTCAACCATGTGACCGGGAGTGCCTGGAAGGTATTGCCGATCAATATCTCGCAGCCATGGTAGCACATGATGCCTCTCGGGCACCCCTGGCCGAAAACTTTATTTTTACCGAGAATACTGTAAGGCTTCCTCCTACCGAGGGGCTCTGGTTTACAGCTTCCGGTCTTGATGATTTTCATTTTTATGCCTGTGACCTGCAGGAGGGCCAGGTGGCATGGACCGGTATTGCCAAAGAGCATGATAAGCCGGTATTGCTTTCCGTCCGGCTCAAGGTCGTGAACCGTCTGATAACAGAAGCTGAATCTATCGTTGTCCGTGATGTGAATGAAAGCAACCTGGGCAACCTGAAAAACGTACCGCCCGGATTTGATAAAATCCTGGAGCCTTCGGAACGCATGACACGCGGGGAAATGCTGAATATGCCTGATATATATTTCAAGGCACTCGACACACTGGATGCAAGTCCGATCCCCTGGGACGATGATGCCTACCGGGTAGAAAACGGGATGGTAACATGCGGTAAGATTCCCGGCATGGGACCTCCCCCGCCCGGACTGCCTTCAGGCGCTTCATGCAAATCTCCCGATGGTAAAGTTCCTCCCGCTCTTAAAACAATTCATAATGTTCTTCCACGCCGCACTCCGTTAGTGGATGTGGAAAAGGGCATTACCTGGGGCCTCTACTGCTTCAATCATCGAGGGCTTGATGTTATTAAAATGCCGGACGGGACAACGCATCCCAGCTTCTCCAAAACACCCAATTCAATGCCCTTTGCAGATATGTTCAAAATGAAGAACGGAAAGATTCGGGGTATTTTTGCATATGGAGTCATGCTGCCCTATGGTATCGGGGACGGATGGTCCCCTTCCATATTCGAATAAAAATCAGGATCAAGATAGATTGACTCTGAATTAATAGACTGTATAATGTTTTACTTCACATTGATTCCCTGAAAGGAGTATAGATATGAAAATTGTTCGAGCCATTCTACTAATTTCTATTTTACTTGCACCAATCCTGGTATATGCATCCGACTGGCCTCAGTACCTTGGTCCTGACAGAAATGCAGTATCGGGTGAAAAGGGGCTTTTGAGATCCTGGCCCCCAGAGGGCCCGAAAGTTCTGTGGACTGTTCCTCTCGGCGAGGGATTTGGAGGCCCTGCCGTAAGTAAAGGTAAAGTTTATGTTTATGACCGTGTTGATGATAAAACTAACATACTCCGATGTCTTGACCTGATGACCGGCAAGGAAGAGTGGACCTTCAGTCATGAAGCTCCCGGATCGGTAAGTTATGACGGTTCAAGGTCAGTCCCCACAATTGACGGCAACCGGATATATATCTGTGATCTCTTTGGTAACCTTCACTGTGTGGACAAAAATACCCATAAAGCCCTCTGGCATAAGAACCTCTGGACCGATTTCGGCGGGACGGAGTATCCGCGATGGGCAATCGCCCAGAATCCCCTTGTCTATAAGAATATGGTCATAGTTGCTTCTCAGACCCAGGAAGCCGGCCTTGTCGCCTATGACAAGGAGAACGGTAATATAATATGGAAAACACCAAAACTGCCGGGAAATGCGGGATATGTTTCTCCCGCCATCGTGAAAATCTCCGGAGAAGAACACCTGGTCATGATATCTGCCGGTGGAATGATGAACAGCCCTGATAAAGGGATTGTTGGCGGATATAATCCGGAAACAGGGGCGCCTCTCTGGTCATTTGACGGCTGGCAGTGCGGAATTCCCATTCCCAATGTTACACAGATAAGCGATAACCAGATCTTCATTACTGCAGGATACAATGCCGGAGGCACTTTAATGGAAATCAATAAGTTCGAAGGTTCCTATGTGGTAGAAGAAATTATGCACAACAAGGTTTTTTCTACCCATGCTCATCCCGCAATCCTGTACAAGGGGCATTTATACGGCCACTGCAGTGATATTATGAAACAGGATGGTTTTGCGTGTATGGATCTTAAAGGCGATATAAAGTGGATGACGAAAAGAAAACCGAATTTTGACAAAGGCGGCATGATCCTCGTTGACGACATGATTATCAGCAGTGATGGTGAAAAGGATTTATACCTGATAGAGCCGACACCTGAAGAATTCAGGGTGCTGGCAAAGGCAGAGCTCCTGGGTACAAAACAGTCATGGGCGCCCCTGGCATTGAGTGACGGAAAACTGATCATTAGAGATCAGAAACAGATGAAGTGTGTTCTTTTGAAGTAAAACCCAGGGTGGTTACTAAAATTTATAGGCTCTGATACACGCAGTCGATTATTTGTTGTGGTGCACGGCCCAGGGCGCATCCGCCGTTATATAATAAAAATTATAAAGGATATACGACCGAACTTAGCAAAGAAAAAAATAATTTAATATCTATCGAAAAAAGAAACCTCCTGTTAAGTAGAAGATCAGCAAAATCAAATAACTTAAGACAGGAGGTTCCAAATGAGTGTAGATGAGATTACCAGAATTAAAGAATTCCGTCAAATGAGGAGGGAGGCAAGAGGATCAGAGAAGTACTTGCTGGTAGGTATAGATATCGCGAAGGAAAACCATCATGCTTTTTACGGAACAGCTACCGGGAAAACGCTTTTGAGGCGATTGGTTTTTAAGAACAGTAATGAAGGTTTTAATAAGCTGATGGACATGACATATGTGTTAAAGACACAACACAGCCTGGAGAAAGTAGTGTATGGTCTTGAGCCAACAGCAAGCTATCATAAACCGCTTGCAGAAACTCTGATCAAATGTGGATGCAATGTTGTTCAGGTATCTGGAGTAGCAGTAACAAAAAACCGTGAGTTACTTGATGGCAGGTGGGACAAGAATGATGACAAGGATGCAGCCAATGTTGCGGACCTAATATCCCAGGGTAAATGCCAATACTATGATTATCCTTCTGTAGAAATGAGAGACTTGAGAAATTTGCTCT
The DNA here is from genome assembly GCA_042573485.1 of Thermodesulfobacteriota bacterium. Taxonomy (GTDB): domain Bacteria; phylum Desulfobacterota; class DSM-4660; order Desulfatiglandales; family HGW-15; genus JAAZBV01. The sequence continues at coordinate 107,562 of JBHPCX010000003.1, forward strand.
CATTAAAAAGAATGTTGAAGAAGCAGGAACACAGGATGAAAACCAGAATAAGAAACAATCTAATAGCCCAATACTTTCCTGAGTTTGACCGTCATTTTGCTAAAGGGTGTTCAGAAAGTTTGGCCATTGTAAAATGGCGCTTAAAACCAAGAGAGATAGCGTTTATGGAATATGAGGAGTTTGAGCAACTGGTAGCACCACGTGTAAGGACAATGTCACAGGCAAAGAGATTGAGGGATATATGGGATGATGCCTTACTGTCAATAGGATGCGAAGCAGGTGAAGCAATGCAGTTTGAGGGGAAGTTAATGGTTGAATATTTAGAGAATATAAAAGCTTCCATGAAAGAAGTAGACGCCCAAATAAAAGAAATTTGTTTATGTTATCCGGAATACAAGTATCTTATGTCAATCCCTGGTTTTGGTCCGGATATATCCTCGAAAGTCATTGGAGCTATCGGCAATCCTTTCCGTTTTGATAATGGTAAGCAGGTTCTGAAACTGGCTGGGCTTGACCTGAATGCCAGAAGAAGTGGAAAAGCTTCTGATATTGCAGTTCCCAAAATATCAAAGAGAGGCAAGGCCCATTTAAGATATGCCCTCTATCAAGCGGCATTAGTAGCTTCAACACGTAATAAATACTTTATGTTGTATTACACCAATCAACTTCGTGGCAGAGAAAGAGAGAAGGGTATTAAAACTAAGATGAAGGTAAAGCTTGCTGCTAAGATGTTGATAATAGCCTGGACATTAATGAAGAAAAAAGAGCTGTTTGATCCGGCATATTTGGATATAGGTTAAAAATAAGACGATATCGGCGAGAGAGCCTGAGATCCGCCGTTGAGGTCATATATCGAATCTCTGGAGCGACAATGCAAGGCCTCTCGTTTAAATGCAATAGCCTGGATAAGGGATTATTGGTAATTGCCTTAGAGCAATACACCGGATTTGTAACGATTAGGTAGTGGATTTGTAGAAGCGAGAGACTCGCCGATTTTTTTTAAGCCTTATGGCTGAAGGGGAAGTATGCCCAAAAAACATACCCCCTTCAACCCATTGAATTTACATGGTTTATTTTTTGCCTTGACGGGAGACTATAGGATTGTCGCCCATTCGACAAGCTCATGGTCCCGAGTTAATCGAGGGACTCAGGGCTATGGCAGGACAAGAGGTGCAAGGTAAAAAGCTTTATAATTATGCAAGCTTACTAGTTTGCACCTGAAAATTTTAAAACTGTCATTCTCCGCGTGCCCGGAGGTATTTGTAGGATAGTATTTTTTGTACTTAAAGTTACTTGATCCCGCGTCTCCCGCGATTGTTGGAAACAGTTTATACTTGAGAGG
>JBHPCX010000040.1:0-30289 GCA_042573485.1 Thermodesulfobacteriota bacterium
AGGCGCCGAATACAAGCGTCGATACCCTGCTGTGGATGGCAGCGCCGATGCACATGATACATGGTTCAATTGTAACAACAAGGGTTGTATCATTGAGACGGTAGTTTTTTAAAACCCCTCCGGCTTTCCTGAGTGCCAGGATTTCCGCGTGGGCAGTGGGATCGTTAAGACCAATGGGCTGGTTATGCGCACAGGCGATAATGCTTCCGTCTGACCCGGCAATAACCGCTCCTACGGGAACCTCCCCCTCTTCAAAACCCAGTTTTGCGTCAACAAGGGCCTGCTCCATCAGCAGTTCATAGTCGCTGTGATCCATCGGGCAACAATTATCACTTCACATGGTTTGAGTCAAGATTTAGTGAAATAGGGGACGTCCCCAATATTACTTTTACCCATTTCTGCCTTGGGCACATTTGGGTAAAATATTACTGTTAATTGCTCATTGATCATTGTTTATTGATTAGAGTTACTTAATTATTTAAGGACGTTCACCTTTTTTTCTGGGCGACAGCGGATGAGCCATACTTACCATTTCCTTTTTTTAGAATAAAATGATAATATTTTTAAAACTTTAATAAGCTGATATGGGAAAAAGTATGATTACAGATGAATGGGTTGAAGAAGAGGACATTGCGCGGGAAAAGGCAAAGGCCCGGAAGATGAGACACACTGCCTGGTGGTTAAGGAGAATTCAGAATGGCATATGTCACTATTGCGGCAATAACGTGGGATCTAAAAGTCTTACCATGGACCATGTAGTCCCTTTAAGCAGGGGAGGTAAGAGTAAAAAAGGTAACCTGGTTCCTGCGTGCAAGGAATGCAACAATAAAAAAAAATATCTATTACCCATAGAATGGGAAGAATATCTCAGGACTCTTACGGATCAAGAAACCGCCCTCTAAATCTCCTGCCTGATAACCTCTACAACCGTGCCGATTATCTCATTGGGCTCCATTCCAATGTACTGGGAAGCCCTGCCCATGTTAACAGCAATTTCAAGCAGGTCTGAGCTGTTTAAAACAGCGATCAATTCACCTTCATCAGCGTCTGTGTATATCCTGCTGAGACCTTCAATTTTTAAATCACCTATACGTATTACTGCTGTCGAACCTCTTATAAACTCAATAAGATCTTTGTCCGAAATATTGGTAATAATGTTTCCAAAGTTATCAACACGGATAACCTCCCCGAATAATGTTTTGTCACTTACATGGGGGCGGGGCATGCTTATAGCGACCGGATCGGTGATGGGTTGCCCCAGCTGGCTTACTTCCACTCCCATTGAAAGATGGGCCGCGACAGGCGCAAAGACTTGCCTGCCGTGAAATGTTCTTGATATATGCTTCAAAAAATATTTTTCTTCTGACAGTTCTACAACCACAGGATTTTCAGCTGTCTCCAGTATCGGCCAGAACAGCCCGTTGTCGGGCCCCACAAAAAAATGATTTTCCGTCTCAAAGGCCATCAGTTTCCGTTTGCTGCCGACACCCGGATCAACTACGGCAACATGCACAGTCCCTTCAGGAAAATATTTATATGTTTCTTTTAAAATGCCCGCAGCCTGAAAGATAGCACCTGTATTTATGCTGTTTGTAATATCCACCACTACTGCGTTTTTGTTAATTGAAAGGATAACCCCTTTCATCATGGCGATATAGGCGTCTGTATGACCAAAGTCGGTGATGAGTGTGATGATTCCTGATCTGTTCATATTTACCCTTATGTTGATATTTTTAAATGAGTTCAGATCGACAGGCTATGTAGTCAGTATTCTACACGGGAATTGGTGGTTTTGTAAAGAAGGATATTTATCCTGGATACTTGATGCTGGAACACTCGAACCCTTCTTTTTTATATTTACAAACCTGAGATTTAGGTATATCAGATAATATTATTACCTGCCGATCATTCAGATCATATACGGGCGGTTAACTCAGCGGGAGAGTGCCATCCTCACACGGTGGAAGTCATGGGTTCAAATCCCATACCGCCCACCAGCCTTCGCCCCCTCGGCAAGCTCAGGGCTTCGGCTGGCAGGCCAGCCAATATGTGTTAGCCTGAAATGTTTTTATTTGAATTATTTTCTCTAGCGAAGGCTGTCCGCCGTAGTACATGACCGCCGACATGACCGCCGACATATCCGCCGACATGTCCGCCGAAGTTATAACGAAGGCGGACGAAGAACATCCAACCTACCTTAAATCGTTTCGAATTTCTCAAAAAAAATGATTTCCAATCTGCGGGTTACTTACGGAGTATATGTTTTTATGCGTAATTGTGAGTGCATAATAATTATCGCAATATTCACTTTTGCGATAACGAAAAAGATTGAAAAAGCTAAGAACCGTTATTGTCTAATCGATTCTTTATAAATGCCGGATAAAATATTTCCCATGGGAATGGTTGATCACTTGGATCGTTTGGATTTGTTCTCTCCTTATATTCATCTAAATTTGAATATCCATCATTATCGGAGTCAAGTGATGCATCATCAGAAGACGGATCGAGGTCATAATTAATTTCCCATCCGTCGGTCATCCCATCACCATCATAATCCCCATTCCCATCTCTTGTAAGGTCGCCGAAATAATAGAGTTCCAAGTCGTTAGACATCCCATCACCATCCGCATCAAAAACTGTCGTTGCAGATACTTCTTCGCTATATTCACTTATAACCGTATTCTGATTATCTGTATGAGGATCAGTCTGTGTTTGAACAATAAAGTAGTAAGTGGTATCGAGTTCTAATTCTGTTATTCTCATTTGTGTCGTGAGTTTATTTTCAGTCGTGCCGAATGACGTATAAGGACCATCCGGAAATGTGCTGTAGGAGATAATATAGCTACCGGGATCGGTTGTGTAAGCAACAGGTGTCCATTGAAGTACAACAGTACTCTCGGTAACATATTCAATAGTTACATCTTCAGGTGCAAGCGTTTGAGTAGTTTCCCAGTCGGGATCTAAACTGTTTAAAAATGTAAGTAAGCTTTCATTATTAGTATATAGTGCATTGTAGCCCAATTTTAGATTTGTCAAGGCAGTCAGATTAATCAAGCTTTCCGGGATTTCTCCAGTTAATCTATTACTATCCAACTCCAGAGATTGGAGATTAGTTAAGTTTCCTAATTCCGTGGGGATGTAACCTGTAAGTTGATTGTTGCTCAACCTGAAATATTCCAAATTGCTAAGATTTCCTAACTCTGATGGAATGAATCCGTTAAGTAGATTATCATATAACTTAAGATATACCAAGCTACTCAGATTTCCCAACTCCGGAAGAATAGAACCCGTAAGTTGGTTATTATATAGAGAAAGAGATTGGAGGTTTGTCAAGCTACCTATCTCTGAGGGAATCGAACCGGTAACCTGATTATTGTGTAAATAAAGACCTATCAAATTATTTAGATTACCGAGCTCCGGAGGAATAGAACCCGTAAGTTGGTTATTATACAACATAAGACCTTCTAGATTAATCATATTCCCCAGTTCTTTGGGAATAGTACCGGTAAGTTGGTTGTTCCATAATGATAACTCTCTCAAATTGATTAGATTTTCTAAATCTGATGGGATGGTACCTTTAAGATTTGTGTTATCCAAATTTATCCATAAGACAGTTGTATTCGCTTCATCACAGAATATCCCATTCCACGTATTTTCAGTTCCCGGCATGGCAAAACCATCCGTATGTAATGGTTCAGATTTCCACCCACTGTTATCACTCCAGTTGTCTCCATAAGTGCCGTTGTACAGAGCAATCAGTGCATCTCTTTCAGTTTGTGGAATATTTGCAATAGTCGGATCTGAGCCATTTTGATGCTCCTCTAAGTTCGTAGAACCATCCTCATCAGGATCTTCAGATGAATCATCTGTCAATGGATCAAGCCCGTACTGAGCCTCCCATCCGTCAGGCATGCCGTCTTCATCAGTATCTACCTCCGTAGGATCAGTGTTGTTTTGGTACTCTTCAAGATCTGTCAAGTCATCAGTATCAGAATCTCCTGTGCCGTCCCGGTCCATATTCCCGAAATAAGTAATTTCAAACCAATCAGACATGCCGTCGTTATCTGTATCGGTTTCAGTAGGATCAGCCCCGGCATCATATTCTTCAAGATCTGTCAAGCCATCAGTATCATAATCTCCGGTGCCGTCCCGGTCTATATTTCCGAAATAAGTAATTTCAAACCAATCAGACATGCCGTCGTTATCTGTATCGGTTTCAGTAGGATCAGTCCCGGCATCATATTCCTCAAGGTCCGTCAAACCATCACCATCGTAATCTCCGGTGCCGTCTCTCGAGGTATCTCCAAAATAAGTGACTTCCCAGTCGTTAGCCATTCCGTCACCGTCCCCGTCAAATGCAGTAGTTGCACTTACCTCTTCACTGTAACCGCTATAAACCGTATTTGAATTATTCGAGTGGGGATCGGTCCGCGTCTGCACGACAAAATAATACGTAGTGTCAAGATCTAATCCCGTAACCTGCATCTGAGCGGCAGATTTATCTGCTGTCATATCAAATAAAGTATAAGGCCCGCCGGGAGTTGGGCTGAAATAAACCATATAGCCACCGGAGTCTGCAGTATATGTGACAGGTGTCCATTGCAGTAAGACCGAACTCTCAGTGATATATCCAAAAGTCACATCTTCAGGCGAGAGCGTCTGGGTGTTTTCCCAATCGGGTTCCTTACTGTTTAAAAATGAAATCAATGCTTCATCACCGGTATATAGGGCATTGTACTCGATGCTGAGATATGAAAGATTGTTCAAGTTCATTAAATTTACAGTGATATCACCGCTTAGCTGATTGCTTCCCAAAACCAGAAATCGGAGGTTTGCAAGGCTCCCCAGCTCTTCAGGTATTGATCCGCTCAGCTGATTATGGTTCAAATCAAGGTATTGGAGGTTTATCAGACTTCCCAGCTCTGCGGGTATTGATCCGCTCAACTGGTTATTGTAAATATCAAAATATTGGAGGTTTGTCAGGCTGCCCAGCTCGGCAGGGATTGATCCGCTCAGCTGATTATTTCGCAAATAAAGAGTCCTGAGGTCTGTCAGGCTTCCCAGCTCTGCGGGTATTGACCCGCTTAACTGGTTATTATGCAAAGCAAGGTATTGGAGGTTTGCCAGGCTGCCCAGTTCGACAGGTATAGATCCGCTTAGCTGATTGCTGTTCAAATGAAAATATTGGAGGTTTGCCAGGCTGCCCAGCTCGGCAGGTATAGTTCCACTCAGCTGGTTGACGGATAAATAAAGACCTGTCAGGTTTGCATGATTGCCCAGTTCTGCAGGAATAGACCCTGTTAGATTGTTGTTGTCCAATCTTATCTCCAAAATATTTGTACCATCACTGGTTATCCCGTGCCAATTTTCTTCTGTACCGGGTATCGCGAAATCATCTGTATGCAGTGGCGGAGTTTTCCATCCACTATTATCAGTCCAGTTATCGCCATCAGTGCTGTTATACAAGGCGATCAGGGCAGCTCTTTCAGTCTGTGAAATCGGCGCTTTCGCCGGGTCTGTGCCATTTTGATATTCCTGTAAATTCGTATAACTGTCCCCGTCAGGATCATCAGAGGCATCATCTGTTAATGGATCAAGTCCATACTGGACCTCCCATCCATCAGGTATGCCGTCTTCCTCAGTATCAGCCTCAGTAGGATCAGTCCCGATCTGATACTCCTCAAGATCAGTAAGACCGTCACTATCAGAATCAGCATCCCCGTCATGGGAAAGATCACCGAAATATGTGTTCTCCCATGTATCATTCATTCCGTCTTCATCTGTATCATCTGGATCAGGAGTAACTTCGATAGTTTTATAACCCGATCCCGACCAGTTTCCGGCAGCATCACGCTCCTGTACATATAGCGTATAGCTCCCGTCCGATAGGGCGTTATCTGCTGTATAACTTGTATTTGCCATCTCAACAGCCCCTGAAGTCAGGTCACTGTCATCCAGCTTGTATCTGTATGTTCCATTGCCTTCACCGCCCGATGTCCAGCTCCATGTCGGTGTCCTATCAGAAGTGGGCGTTGCACCCGTTACAGCGGGCACTCCCGGAGGTGTAATATCCACGACAATCTCTTTGCTTCCTGATCCCGACCAGTTCCCGGCAGTATCGCGTTCCTGTACATATAGCGTATGACTCCCCTCCGATAGGGCGTTATCCGGTGTATAACTTGTATTTGTCGTCTCAGTGGTCCCTGAAGTCAGGTTGTCGTTATCCAGCTTGTATCTGTATGTTCCGTTGCCTCCGCCCCCCGATGTCCAGTTCCATGCCGGTGTCGTATTAAAAGTGGGCGTTGTACCTGTTATATCAGGAGGATAGGGTACTTCTATATAACTCACCTCAATATCATAATTCGTATTATGCCCTGCATGGCTGTCCTTTTCTGAAATGCGTATGTATGCCGTTGTATTTTCATAGCAGTTCCATGTAATTTCCGAAGCCTTTGATTCATCTCCACTATCGTCATCATCAAGAAAACTGTATGTACCGTCCCATTCAAGATGCAGAATTGTATCGCAGTTATCTCCCAGGTTTTTTGTTTCTATAGTATAACGGCGGCCTGCCTGTGCATTGAATTTTACCCAGTCCTCTTTATCGTCATAAAGACTCGAAGCCCCCGGTTTAAAATTATGTGTCTGCCTGAAATCATATATATCTTCAGGATCAATCCATTTTGCATGAGACAGTTCGTCGTCATCAGTTCCGTCTAAATCCTCATATTCATCATTTGGAGTGCCGCCCGGGGTGATAGTAATAAGATCCAAATCATCCCAGGATGGGTCAAATAAGTAGACATACTGGTTATCCGTATCGCCAGTGTTCACATGAATGTATACATGGTTTACCGAGTCGGTTGTTACCTGGATATAGCCGATAACCGGAACCTGGTGAGGCCCGCCAAAATAGTTACCCCAGCTTCCTACGCTTACCGGGCGGCCTTCATCAATCTCATCTGCTATTAACATCGAATAGCCGGCTTTGTCTTCTACTGATGAAACAGGAGTGTAAAATGTAACATCGAAGGATAAGCTGTTTTCCGTATTGCATATTGTTTCAATTATGACATCTTCATCATCCGCATTAACATAATATCCTGTCCCGAGGTCTATCACCAAAGTCTTTACATCTGCCTGATCGTGACCGGGCATGGTCGGCAGTGCGTTCTGAAGGAGAGGTGCGACTCCATGATCCACAAGGTTCCAGTAAATTATTCCATTGTAAGGGTTTCGGTCCCAGTATCCAAGGATATCAGCGGCCGCAGTAGCCCAGCAAATACCCCCGCTGCCTGCATTGCCGGGAAGAGGATAAAAATCGGGATTATTTAAATAGGCAGGAACAGATGATGGGCTATCTGAAGCACCTGGTATTTCATTGGCAGAAATGACACCTGAAATTTCATTGCTAATGGTATAATCGCCAGCACTACTGCCATAGGTATATATTTTAATATAATAAGGCCCCGAATAAGTTATTATAATATTCACAACTTCATCGATCCCTGAATAGAAATAGGAACCCGCTAAAAATACTCCTGAAGAATCATATACTTCTAGATCGAAATCCTCACCGGAAGGCACATCGAGTGTAAAGCGGAGAATACTGTCAATTTCCGATACATTAACTACCCACCAATCCACCGGATTATCACGGTAATCCAAACTCCCTGTACCAGAGCTGTTCGGGGAAAATGAACTGGCGCCACTTGGGTCATCATCAATTCCACTTGCAAAGGTAAGTCCACTCAATAAGCAGATAAAAAATAAAAGAACTAAATTGATGAAAATAATTTTTAAACATGATGATGCCCGGTGTTTCGATTTTGTACATGCATTCATTGCCAATTTCCTTAAGTCTGCTCAATATTTTTTAAGGAGTTTTAATAACCTGTTCCATTTATCGGGGCACTTTGTTATCTATTTTTTTTCTATAGCGTTCCCATTGTTTGATGTTTTGACCTTCCCAGGATGTTTTTCTATTATTTATTTTTCTATTTTCAAGCAGCTGGCCCTTTTCCTTAAGAGTAATATCTTTTCTGTTAATACTGCGGGACCTCAAATCAACAATGAATGGAACTAATTCACTGCTTTCTTCAGTATTTTTGTATTCTTTTTCAGTATGTATAAATTGAATAGATTCATCAAAAGTACCTAAATAGAGATATCGCTGAAAATGCCACTCTCTTTCCGGATATTTATTATTTATAAGATTATGTGCTTCCTTTTTTTTAACAAATAAATTCGGAAGTCCGCGGTAGCATTTTAGCACAACCGGCAAAGTATCCTGTGCTCCTGTAATTACGGTAACATAGGAATCTTTATGTCGAAGTCTATTATTTAATTTATCAATCTCTTTTTGAACCTTTGATATCTCCATATTCTTTGCTTTACCGGATTTTCCATGGCTGCTGATAATTTTTTCAATTGATGAACTGTGTGACTTTATATGTTCTCTAATATTATCCATGGGTTTTTCGAGATCGGCCAATTTGGCCTTAGCAGTATTCTGGTTTGAAAAAATAACGGCATAAGCTGCCGGCTCATCGGCCAGATTATAAAGAACAAAATAATCAAAGTAACTCCATTCACCAGGGAAAAATAAATGCAATTTATCCCTGGCCGCGGTCTTTGCCACTTCAATAGGAATATTTTCCGCTTTAGCTGATTTGGCAAAAATTACTGCTGATAATAAACATAGTGAAGTTACTAATATTTTAATCAATAACAATTTTTCTTTATAAAATAATGATAAAATTCCCATCTTATACCCTCTGATTATAATTATATATTAACATGCTGAAAAAATTACAAAATATAAGGGGAGCGTTCGTGCAGAATGTGCAATACGCATCTTAAATTAAGCATGATTGATGGAGTTCTCTTTATCATCATAGAAGGCCTTTTATCTGCTAATGATAAAATAGTATGATTTTGAGATTCAGGAGATATAGATGCTAAATTTAACAAAATCGTGCAAAAAAATCCATTAGATAAGTAAATATTAAGGAATGCTATGAAACATTCCATAAAAAATCATCTGGATCGGCTGACGGTACCTAAATAAATTGCAAAAAACGTGATCACCGCACCTACGAGATTTTGAATAGTTACGGGCTTTGCGAAAAATAAAACATCCCATAAAAATGCAAATGTAGGTTGCAGTGTCAGAGATAACCCGGCCAGAGACACAGATACACGGGGGAGCCCTTTTGTTATGAAATACCAGCCGATGCCGGAGCAGATTACTCCATAGGCCATAAGGTATAACAGGCTCTCTATATCGGGGATTATAAACGATTCCCCGCTTATCATAACTCCAAAACTCCCCAAAACAGAACCGAAAAGACAGAGCCATGCCATGTTGGATATTGGGCCCAGCCGGACAGAAAGCTTTTGTGACTTCTGAATGGTCAGGGTCACTCCTGAGTAGCAGCATGCGGTTAAAAGTCCGTAAATAATTCCCCGCTGAAATAATCTGTCCATTGACTGAAAATCAAGTCCTATTAAAAGTGTCAGACCTGAAAAGGCCAGAATGACGGAGAAGATAAAAAGAACGCGTAACCGCTCCCCCAGGAAAACGAGACCTATTAAAGTAAGTATAAATACCTGGAAATTAGCAAGTATTGTTGCCAGGCCGGGACCGACAAATAAAATCGACCTGTGCCAGAAAAAGAGATCGAGTGAAAAAATAAATCCTGCAAGCCCGGCGTAACAGAATGATTTGAAATCGCGGAATAGAGGAGTTTTTGTAATCAGCGCAGCAAGGAAAAGGGCTAATGCACCGAAAAAGAAACGATAAAACATCGAGGATGTCGGCCCTACATGAACAAGCTTTACAAATACCGAAGAGAAGCTGATAAGAATCGCGCCTATGAAAATTTGAACCATGACTACACCTTCTTTCATGTTTTTGCCAGGGACAAATTGAAAAGCCGGTCAAAAGAAAAACGCCATGGCCTTTTAATCAGTCCATGGCGTTTTGATGTGTTAAAATAGATATTATAAATAACTGTCCACCACAGCCATGGCCGGGCACCAGGCTGGGTTCATATCCATTAAAATATTTTGTGACAGTAATTTATGCATCATCAGTCCTTTATACTTTTAAAATAGTTTTCAACAAGTAAATAATAATCGTTTATTTGTCAAGCATGTTTCCTGCCGGTTCATCATGTTTGGTATTGGTCGGGTTCATTGGACAGCCGATCATCTTCTGCCATTTTGGCAATAAGGTTTGATGAACCGGCACCGCAACTGATGATTGATTGCATTGCTTCCTCTATAGAAACTTTGACTATACGCACCCGGTTTCGAGGCATGTGGTATATGAGTCCGGAAGTAGGGTTGGGGCCCGTAGGGACAAAGACAGTGTAGCTTCCATCCTCGTGCTCATCCGTAATGAAAGCTGTGGCAAGCGCCCCATTACCGAATATATCAACAAGGGCTACAGATGAGAATGGAGGTTTCTTTTTTCCCAGAAACTGAAATACAGTCTCCTTTATCAGCAAGTATCCCGGAGCCCTGAGCAGGATATTCGATTCCAGAAACGAATGCAGCCATTTCCCGACCTTTGTCCGCACAATAACTCCAACTACAAAACAGGTAACAATTAATAGTAATATCACGAGTACATCGGCTACTAATCCCTGGAGGGGGGATTTCTCCATTACGATAATAGTTAAAGGGCTTATGGCCTTTCGAACCAATCTAAAAACCCATGACAGAATGAAAAAAAGTACTGCCACGGGAAGGATCACAATGAGTCCGCCCAGGATTGTATTTTTGAGAAATATTTTTAACCGGTTCATATTTATTTTTTGGTCATATAGTATAAAAAGTATTAAGAAAGCTTTACTTATTCCGTAATATTCAGGTTAGTTACTCAGAAAAAAATTGTCAAATAAACAAAAATCTTTCTTATGGCCTTCTCAAAATTTAAATCAAGTGTTGTCAAATTAAAACCCGGCATATGGATTGAAATTTAATCCATCACCTAAAGAATCCTGTATTGATGGTTATTGAATAAGTATGATAAAAGATATCTGATCATTAATAAGAACCATGTGTTGATGAGAAATTGTCTGATAATCAATAAACAGGGGAAAACAATAATGAAAATTTTACTGATTGATATCGGCGCGGGTACAATGGATATTCTGTACTATGATACTGAACTGATGAATCATTATAAAGCCGTTGTAAAGTCTCCTGTACTTTCCATAGCCGGGAAACTAAAAAATCTCGAGGGGAATATCATAATTACCGGTGTTGAGATGGGCGGCGGTTCCATGTCAGCTATACTCAGGGAAAAGGCAAAAAAGAATGAGGTGATAATGTCCCTTTCAGCATCAGCTACAGTAAATCATGATGTTGAAAAGGTCCGTTCCACAGGGGTTATTGTTGTTGATGATGAAGAGGCGGAAAATATAAAAGAGTCCGGTAAATATAAAAATATCGATATCAGTGATCTTCAACTGGACCGGATCAAAGGAATTGTTGAAGGAATGGGTGTACCCTTTTCTTTTGACGTGCTGGGACTGTGCGCACAGGACCATGGAATTTCCGAACCTGGTGTTTCACACCTTGATTTCCGTCACAATATTTTTAAGGAAAAACTTGACTCCGCGCCGTTTCCGCATGAAATGCTTTATGAATATGATGAAATCCCTGCTACCTTTAATCGCCTTAAATCCATTGCTCAAAGGGCAAAATTATTCCCGACCGATGAGATATATGTAATGGACAGCGGGATGGCAGCAATTTTAGGGGGAACCCTTGATCCGGTTGCGATTCAAAAGAATAAAATAATTGTGCTGGATATAGCCACATCCCACACTGTTGGAGCAGCTTTTGAATATGAGGAACTGGCTGGTTTTTTTGAGTACCATACCATGGATATTACCAAAGAGATACTTGAATACCTTCTTATCGATCTGGCAAATGGCAGATTGGATCATGCAAAGATCCTCGAACAGGGAGGGCATGGAGCCTATATAAGAAAACCGCTTGGCTATCACAACCTTGAGTTAATCTTGTCAACCGGTCCCCGGCGGGAACTGGTATACGGGTCCAGGCTGGATATTACACCGGGAGCTCCCCTGGGTGATAATATGATGACTGGAACAGCGGGCATTCTGGAAGCAATCAGGCGAAGAAAGAGGCTGGATACCTTTGATAGTTGATTGAGGAATTAGATGCAAATAGAATCCAACTTCCAACTTCGAACTTCCAACTTCGAACTTCGAACTTCCAACTTCCAACTTCGAACTTCCAACACCTTATGTCATATCTGACCTAACCAATTGACTTTACAAGAGAAAATTAATAAAAAATGGCGGTTAATTATTGACTTGCCGTCGCTGTGTTCATATACTTCACTATTATCAAAAAAGCGGCTTCTCATTAAATATTTTTAATTATTTTATGGAGGAAAGTAAGATGAATTTTATCCGAGTTAATATGAACGACAAGACAGTTAAGGTTGAGGCCATGCCTGATGAATACTTTGGTATTGGAGGCAGGGGATTGACTTCAATCATGATCAACAATGAAGTCCCGGCAGACTGCGATCCGCTGGGCCCTGATAACAAACTCATCTTTGCCACAGGCATGTTCTGCGGCACAAGCATGTTTAATTCAAGCAGGGTTTCAGTTGGTGCGAAAAGCCCTTTAACAGGGGGCATTAAGGAAGCCAATGTCGGCGGTACTGCAGGTACCGCGATTGGGAAACTTGGTATCGCGGCGATTATAGTGGACGGTAAGGCTGATGAAGGGGATTTAAGCATCCTTAAGCTTGATCTTGAAGGCAATGCCGAATTAATCGATGCCGGCGCATACAAAGGTATGAGGACCTATGAACTTGTCGAAAAGCTTCATGCTGAATATGGAGAGAAAAACTCGGTTCTGTGTATTGGTCCCGCGGGTGAATACAATATGAAATCCGCGTCTATCCAGAGCAGTGATACGGATAAACGCCCCTGCAGAGCAGCGGGAAGAGGCGGTATGGGCGCGGTCATGGGTTCAAAAGGATTGAAGGCGGTTATCATTCCCCAGGGCGGTAAAAAGGCTGATCCTGTAGTTGACAAGGAAGCATTCAGCGAAGCCACAAAAGCCTTCGCAGAACTGATTAAAGCAAATCCCTTTGAGGGAGAACTCCTTCCTAACTTTGGTACTCCGGCCCTGGTAGCCCCTGTTAATTTGATGGGCGCGTTTCCTTCCTACAACGCTACAAAGGGTGAATTTGAAGGGTGGCAGAAAATCAGCGGTGAGGCGCTGGCCAATACCATCAAGGAACGGGGTGGACAGACCGGCCATGTCGGCTGTTCACAGTGTATAATCAGATGTTCCAATGTCTTTAATGACAAGGACGGCAAATATGTTTCGAGCTCCGTTGAATATGAAACCATATGGTCAATGGGTGGGATGACAGGTATAGATGATCTTGACACGATAGCCCGTCTTGATTTCCTCTGTGATGATATCGGTCTTGACACAATGAACACCGGTGTAGCCATCGCGGTGGCCATGGATTCCGGATACAAGGAGTTCGGTGATAAAGAAGGCGCAGTTGAAATCATGGAAGAGATTGCCAAAGGTTCGGAAATAGGTCATGTATTCGGAAACGGTCCGGTTTCAGTCGGCGCGCATTTTAATAACCCGAGGATCGCGGCAGTCAAAAATCAGAGTATCGCAGCTTATGACCCCAGGGGGATGATCGGTAACGGTATTACCTATGCCACATCGCCCATGGGTGCGGATCATACATCCGGTAACATGGTGGCTCTGTATCTGGGTCATATCCTGGATCCTTTGAAAAAAGAGGGACAGATAGAAAATTCCAGGGCGAACCAGATATTCAGCGCGGCTGCCGACAGCATGGGCCTCTGCCTGTTTGCCATGTATTCAGTAGCATCGCCCGATGCCCAGGAAATGTTTATAAAACTGGTCAACGCGAGACTGGGTTCAAGCTGGACAGTGGAAGATCTTCCCAGCCTGGGAATACGTATTTTAAAGGCTGAAAAGGAATTCAATAAAAAGGCCGGTTTGACCAAGGACGATGACAGGCTGCCCGAGTTCTTTTACAAGGAACCTCTTCCGCCTCACAATGTTGTATTTCCATTTACGGAAGAAGAGATAGACAGCACACATAATTTTTAAAGATTTAAAATATGAAGGTCAGAGTGCAATTATTCGGTGTCCTTGGTAAAAAACTCCCTGAATTTGATTCTCCGGATGGGGTTGATATAGAGTTGCCGGATAGCGCGACAACCGGGGATCTTCTTAAATACATGAAGATTTCTGAGGACTGGGGAGTCGCGGTTGCCATGGACAGCCGTTTATTGAAACATGACGATCCGATGCGTGATGGTGCGGAAATCAAATTGCTTCAGACTGTTCACGGGGGATAATATAAAACAATAAAAATGCAGGGGCAGGTCTGTGCCTCAATGTTGTTGACTTAAGCATTTCGCAAAAGTCCCTCCCCCTTGAGGGGGGAGGTTAGGTGGGGGTGAATAAGTTTAGATAATATAAACTTGCATTTTATAACTATCTGTTTTCTCCCCCTCCCCTAGCCCCTCCCACCAGGGGAGGGGAATTTATTGTATGAGGAGTTCTTAAGTCAACAACATTGGGTCAATGCCTGGCCGTCTTAGCCTTGGCGACGGTGGCTGCTTACCCTGGAATGGTTGTCAGGTTGATTGAAAATCGGGCGGCCACAGGGGGCCCCTACGAAATTCTTTCCAACATACAGGTCATATTTAATGTGCAAATAAAAAGGGGCGGGAAAATCCCGCCCCTTTTTATTTCTATGAATAAGCTTAATTAAAACTTTAACACAGCCTTTATTACTTTTCCTGCCTGGAGATCCTCTACGGCCTTATTAATATCTTCAAAAGGATAATATTCAATCATTTTATCAAAGGGCATCCGGCCCTGTTTGTAAAGTTCTATCAGTTTCGGGATAAGAATGCCTGACACAGCATCGCCTTCTACAATACCCATAACAGTACGGCCATCGAGAAGAATCTGCATATCAAGATTCACTTCAGTTCCCATTGGTGCCGCGCCTACGAGTCCGCATTTACCTCCCATAGCAAGGCAATCTACCGCCTGGCGCAGTATTTCTGGCCTGGCAGTGCATTCCATAGAATAATCTACGCCCACGCCGCCTGTGATCTCCTTGATCTCCTCTACCGGATCGCATTTACCTGAATTTACAAAATGTGTTGCGCCGAACTGTTCTGTTCTTTTCATTTTTTCATCATTTCTACTTACTACAATTATTTTTGTAGCACCACATACAACCGCGCCCATGATCGCGCTTACGCCTACCGAGCCTGTTCCGCCGAAAATAGCTATTGACGAGCCCGGTTTAACATCCAGAGAATAAAATACTCCGCCAACTCCAGTCTGGAGTGCGCATCCCAGAGGTCCAAGCATCTCAACCGGAACATCTTCCGGCACCTTAACTATATTACGCTCCGTAGCAAGCGCGTATGATGCAAATGAGGACTGGCCGAAAAATCCGCCAAAAATTGTTTCATCGCCCTTATGCATTGTCGGACTGCCGTCAGGACGGCCTCCTAACAGAAAATTAAAGGGGAAAAAACTATCACAATGAGTCGGATGACCTTTTATGCAGGAATTACAACCACCGCAGGATGTATAACTCATAGTGACATGGTCGCCGGGCTGAACTGTTCTAACCTGTGAGCCTACTTTTTCAACAATACCGGCTCCCTCATGGCCGAATACGCCGGGAAACTTTACAGGTAAATGCCCATGTTGTGCCGTAAGGTCCGTTGAGCACAGTCCGCAACCTACCATGCGGACTAGTATTTCATCATCTCTGGGTTCATCGAGTTCCAGTTCTTCAATAACAAACGGACTACCTGGTTCTCTTACAACAGCTGCCTTGATTTTCATACCCTACCTCCTTTTTTCAATGCTATTATTAAATTTTTTTGATAATAAATACTTCCGGTTTTCTCATTTTTTAAATCATTTTGTTAGAAACAATTTCAGCAGGTGAATTTGCATTGATGAATGCAGGCCAACTAATCTGCCGGAATGGATTCTTTGTCGGTAATTTTCTCAGGGCCTGTTGAGGAAAGAACCCTTAAGTTATTGATAATAGGCCCCTTTTAATGGAGAGTAATTATATGGGGTTCGGTGTTGTATGTCAATAGAAAATTGCCTGATAATAGTGTGATTCAATTGTTTCACAAAAAAAATTGGCTCTTGAAAATATCCGGTCTTTGCAGTTATTCTAGAGGGAACTTTTATTCATAATTTCTTAACCTCAAAATTTAAAGGAGAGAAAATGGCGGAATCAAATCTGGCTAAATATGTAAGGAAAGCTGTAGTAACATCGGAAATACCTCATCCGGAGGTGACATTTCCCAGGCTGGGTCTTAAAAGCGGAGGGGATTTTGGAAACCAGGAATTTGCCATGAGCTGGTGGGCGATATCCGAGCCATTTGTAATGGTGACTGAACATCATACTCATGATTTTGATCAGTTTTTAGTATTTGCCGGCGGGGACCTTAGCAATATGACAGATCTTGGCGGGGAGGTTGAACTTACCCTCAGTGAGGATGGAGTAAACACGGAAACCTTTATAATCACCGAGGCCACAAACGTATGGGTACCAAAAGGGCTCTATCATTGTCCGCTTAATTTTAAACGGATAGATGATCCTTCAAAACCTGTACTCTTTCATGATTTGTTTTTTTCTCCTGAATATTCGAGGAAGGAATAGCTTTTAGAAGGATTATAGATGCCTTATATAATAACGGATACCTGCCTGAATTGCGGCGGTTGTATAGATGAATGTCCCCAGGATGCCATTGTTGATGGAGAGAATGACAGGAGAGAAATAATTCCCGAGAGATGTAATGACTGCGGATATTGTGTTGAGGATTTTTTCTGCCCGGGTTTCGCCATTGAGAAAATAGATATAGGTCCCCTATCATGATAAAGATTACTCCTCAAATTCTACTGGATGAGAAGGAAATACAGGAAGAATTCATACGTTCATCAGGGCCCGGTGGACAGAATGTCAACAAGGTATCAACCGCTGTCCATTTAAGGTTTGATGTAAAGAATTCCCCTTCCTTATCGGGAAAAATCCGTAATCGTCTTGTAAGGCTGGCGGGAAGCCGGATGACCAAAGAGGGTGTGCTCGTTATCAAATCTGAAAGACATAGAACAAGGGAGCTTAATCGGCGGGATGCCTTCAGCAGGCTTGCCGACTTGATAATAGAGGCCTCAAAGATTCCTAAGTACAGGATCAGGACTAAACCTTCATCAACAGCAAAACGGAGAAGGCTGGAAGGAAAGCGGAAAAGGGGACAAATTAAAAAAAAGCGGCAGAGAGTTTCCCGGGATGACTATTAGTTCCCTTTAGGGGATGGTTGAAACCCCTCGTCTTTAGGCGCCTGCTCTCGGTAACAACGGTTACTGCGGAGGATAGAAAGAAAAGTTTGTATTGTTGTGTAGCGACTTGTCATTCCGCATTGCAGCCCCGATTAGATTAAAGCAATAGGTTGTGGATTCCGTGGTCCCACCTTCGCATAAAGCTATGGCACGCAGGCGAGCCACAGTATGACATAATTTGGCAGCGCGGAATCCACACTCCCGTCATTCCCCGACTTGATCGGGGAATCCAGGTCCTTCATCTTTTAGAAGCTGGACCAAATAGTCGGGGAGAAATAAAAATGGATTCCCGCCTCCGCGGGAATGACGTCTAATTGGTTTTCCTGGCATAGTTGATTTTAATCAACTTGCTTTCGAACCCCCCGTCTTACAGTCGAGGGTGGTTTAGTTGTTTTAATCATTACGAGGAATTAAGAAATGCTTACAACTGAATGGTTCAAATACCTGTCCTTTAAACAACGTGTACAGATCTTTGCGGCATTGGTTTTCATGTCCATCATAGTTGCGGCGGGTTATTTTATATATCCGCCTTCCCGGGATACCCGGGCCATTGATTTTGATGTAAATATGTCTATCAAAGATATTGCTCCGAAGCTGGGAGTAACAGGAAAGGCCCTGGCCAAGGAATTGAAACTTCCTCTTGACACACCGAAGAATAAATCCTTTGAGGACCTTGGTGTAACCCGGGAACAGTTGAAGCATGTAGTGGATCACCTTCTTTCCCACATAGATGCTACTGTAAAATATTTTATATATGCCTACCTTTTTGCAGGAGGGTTTATTTTCCTTACACTGCTTGGAGTACCGCAAAATGCGCCAGTGGACAGAAGAAAAATATATTATCCGCGATCTATTTATATAATTATTTTATTGTTATCAATCCTTTTTGCCGGATTTTTGCTCGGGAAATCCCCGAACCCGATGGAAGGGATCGTAAAGGTATTCAAGTCCATGGTAGGGCTTTACCCTGACCCTTTAAACAAGGTAAAGGCCTTCTGTTTTTTTATTATTCTTGCAATCGCGGGAAATAAAATAATATGCGGGTGGGTATGCCCGATGGGCTCGCTGCAGGAACTCCAGTTCAGCCTGCCAATACTTAAAAAAATCAAAAAGAGGAAACTCCCGTTCTCTGTAACAAATTCAATAAGGACAATTATTTTTCTTATAATGCTTCTTTTTCTGTTTGGAATTGTCGGCGGGAAAAGAGGCATGGTAATCTACCATTATATAAACCCCTTTAACCTGTTTAATCTCGAGTTTGAAACCCTCAGTATATTAATCGCTGTAGTTCTGGTTGTGATTTTTTCTTTTTTCACATACCGGCCCTTCTGCCAGTTGATATGTCCCTTTGGGTTAATTTCATGGATAGCAGAAAGGTTGAGTGTCTATCGTGTACGGATTAATAGAGACAAATGCACCGAATGCGGCGCATGCATAAAGGCATGTCCTCTCGAAGCCGCAAAGGGCAGGGTGGAAGGAAACATCGCCCCGGCTGACTGCTTCAGCTGCGCCAGATGCCTTAGAGTGTGTCCCGCTGATGCTGTCAAATACACATCGGTTTTTAAGAAATTAGACTGATCCGGAGCCACCGTACGGAATCGATCCCTGTGAATAACTGGGGTCAGGGGCTGAACCCTGGTGCATGCTATCCAACCAGATTAAAATATATTGAAATTGAATCTTGTTTATATTAAAAATAACAGTTCTCGATCGGAATTTGAACTTCATGTTCTTTAAATATGCTCGCGCTAATTAAATCCTGCTCCTTTTAGGCAAATTAAATATATATTGACAAGCTTGATAAAGGCTAAAAAACATTAGTTAAGTTTTCTTAGTGTTTATTTATTTTCCTTATATTAATGTAATAATCAGAATCAACCTAAAAAGCATTTGCATAAGTCGAGACAGTACCAACTCTAAATTTAAGTTAGTCCAGAATTTTTTCTTTAACTATTTTTTCTGGTGTAATTGATGACAGGACGATTTAGAATCTTACTATTAGGTGTTATTTTAACAACTGTTTCTATAATTGTCAGTGCTACTTCAATGACAATGCTATACTTCACAGCGATTGATCAACAGAGAGTAAGACTTGTGGAAACAGCACAGAGTCAGGCCAGGTTGATAGAATCTATTGCTCGATTCAATGTTGCCCATCATGAGGAATGGCACCCGGGTATAGGGGTCCCTGAAGATTACACCCTGGAACAAATAAAAGATGCCCACGATAATTATGAGGGATTTGGTGAAACAGGAGAATTTACGCTTTCCAGGAGAGAAGGTAACAATATTGTTTTCCTTCTAAGCCATAGGCACTTTGACCTGGATAATCCTAAACCGGTTCCTTTCGACTCTGAATTAGCAGAGCCAATGCGGCTGGCATTATCAGGGAAATCCGGAACGATAATCGGCCTGGATTACCGTGGAGTGAATGTTCTGGCAGCCCATGAGCCTGTTGGAGAACTGGATCTTGGTATAGTTGTAAAGATTGATATATCTGAGATTCGAAAACCTTTCCTATGGGCGGGGTTATTAAGCTTTTTTGTAATGACTGTAATTGTCATTATAGGAATATTGTTATTTTCCAAAATAACAAACCCCATGATAGCTGAACAGGAGAAACTGCAGAAGCAGTTGTCCGGTGCTGTGGAACTGGCTCATCTGGGTCACTGGGAATATGATGTTGCCGCAGACACCTTTACATTCAATGACTATTTTTACAGAATCTTTGACACAACAGCTGAGGAAGTCGGCGGATATAAAATGAGACCGGAAGAATATGCAAAGCGGTTTGTTCACCCTGGCGACCTCCATCGTGTAAGGGAAGAAACTCAGAAAGCCATTGAGACAGACGATCCGAATTTTAAAAGACGGATTGAGCACAGGATAATTTATCCTGATGGAACGATAGGACATATTTCCGTTCAGATTTATGTTGTCAAGGACGATAAAGGTAAGACAATAAAGACTTATGGAGTAAACCAGGATATTACGGAACAAAAGCAATCTTTAATAATAACAGAGAGCCTGAACCTTTTAAATGAGGAACTGTTATCAAGTACAAATCTTGATGAGAAACTCAAGCTGATCACGGATGGAATTGTAGAAATATTTAAGGCTGATTTTGCCCGGATCTGGATGATCAAACCAGGTGATTTGTGTAACTCAAAATGTGAACATGCTAAAGTTACCAGTGGACCTCACGTCTGTGAAAACCGGGATAGTTGTCTTCATCTCATGGCAAGCTCCGGACGTTATACCCATATAGATGGTGGTCATCATAGGGTGCCTTTCGGCTGTTATAAAATAGGCAAAGTTGCTTCCGGTGAGTACCCTAAATTTTTAACCAACGATGTTTCAAATGATCCTCGAATACACGATCATGAATGGGCCGAAAAAATTGGTTTAGTATCATTCGCGGGATATAGACTTCTTGCGTCTGATGGTAAAGTAATTGGTGTTATGGCACTGTTCAGCAAAAAATCGATTTCTTCCGAAGAAAACGCGCATCTTGAAAATCTGGCGGGAATTACTACCCAAATAATTCAAACATCAGAGGTATATGAGGCATTAAAGGAGAGTGAGGAACGGTTCAGAGAATTATATAATGATGCGCCGGTTGGCTACATGGAAATTGACAGCGAAGGCCGTATAACAAGCGTAAACAGGAAGGAACTGGAAATGCTTGGCTATACTTCCGAGGAAATAGAGGGAAGGTTTCTTGCAGATTTTATTATGGAAGAAACAGCCAGTGAATCGATCGATGAGTTACTTCTTGGAAAAAAACTTCCTACAAATGGCAGGAAACGTAATTTAAGGAAAAAAGATGGTTCGACACTTCCCATTCTTATTGATGATATACTGGTTAAAAACGAAAACAATAATATCATTGGGATGAGGAGTATTCATATAGATGTTTCTGGAATCCAAAAGGTGGAGGAGGAAAGAGAAAAATTAATAAAAAGCCTTGAAGATGCTTTATCAGAAGTAAAAACTCTCAGTGGTCTTTTACCCATTTGCGCCCACTGCAAAAAGATTCGAGATGACAAAGGTTATTGGAAACAAATAGAATCATATATTCAAGAGCGTTCCGAGGCAGAGTTCAGCCATGGCATATGCCGGGAATGTGCCGTTAAGTTTTATCCGGATATGGATATTTATGATGATTAAATGAAGCTCCCCGCAGTAAGCTGCAGGGTATTCAGGCGAAGGCGAATAAACAAAAATCATCATTGTAGGGGCCTTGCCTGGCTCGCCGTAGCTTTAGCATAGGCGGCTGTCCGCCCGTTTTTCCGGTTGGTAACAATTATACCATGAATATGTTTGGGCATAATGATGTATTCATCCAATGCGACATCATCACAAAGATTTGATGCAGGAGCTTGAAATTACTGGAGCCACCGTGCGGAATCGAACCGCAGACATCCTCATTACGAGTGAGGTGCTCTACCAACTGAGCTACGGTGGCTTTGAATTGGAGATATGGAATATAATATCTTTTTTAAACCATGTCTATTATTTTTTGAAGCGTGGTCCGGGAGAAAATTACGGCTGCTTATTAAGATATATACTTAAATATGAACTCTATTCCCGGTAGCCGGATTCAAACCTGTCGATCTCTTTTATGAGCCCGGTTATATATTCATTCGTGAAAGGCAGATCGTTGCTTTTTTCATGTAATTTGTCTCTGAATTCCAGAACTGTATTGAAATGTCCTTGCCTGGCTGTTTCTGTCTTAAGTGTATGTGCCTTATCCATACTCTGCCTTGTCTTTTTCCACTCTTTTCTGAAATCATCAACGACCTTCCAGCTTTGCAGGTTTTTATCTCCGCTGTATATGCCTTTTCCGGTTTTTGATTCCAGCAGGTAACTCATCCTTCTTTCATCCCTCTGGCAGGCATATCTGTATGAGCAGTATGTACATTCAAGGTAATCCGCGGAGTGATGGAACCTACCTTCTTCCACCAGTTCAAGAAGCTGATCCGCAAAAGTATCAATCAATGTTACACCGTTTATGTCTACATGCCTTGAATCGAAGTTATAATTTACTATGTTCTTCAGGGGAGCTTTTTCCGTAAACGCGTTCTTTTTTAGACTGTAGAACGCGGCTGATATCACGTCGGGATCAAGTAATTTTTTTACGGCCTTTATATAAACAGGCAGCTGAAATGAAAGGCCTTTTTTTACATTGGAAGACGCCTTTATGTAACCTGTTTTATAATCATAGATGAAAACATTGCCGGGATTATTCATATCTATATCAAAACGGTCAATATAGCCCCGTACCGGCGTTTTTCCCAGGTTGACAGATGATTTGCCGGTCCCGAATTCAAACTCAATTCCCGCGGGTATTCTTGTTTTAAATTCCTCTTCTTCGAAGAACAGGAGTAAGGCAAAAATTCCCCACCTGATATTTTTATCTTCGGACATGGCACGGTGATCCCTGTCAAGTCCGGAAAACATTTCCGATGTATAAAAATCCGCCAGATCAAGCTTTTCTCCCAGCGGATTTTCCTTTACATATTTATCAACTGTTTTTTTGGCCAGACTGAATGCTTCGGCTATTCCTGTTCTGGAAATATTGCTTTTCCTATGCTTAAATTTTTTGAAAAGCAGGCTTAATATGTTGTGGATATAATTACCCAGGTCACCAGGAGTTGTGTCCGGCGTGATGTCATCAAGGGCCTTGATATTATAGATATATTTGAAAAGATATCTCATGGGACAGTTGGCAAGGGTATCGAGACTGGAGGAGGAGAAAATGTTGCTTCTTCCCTCAATAAAGTCATGATACCCGAAAGCCTTGCTGACAAACCCGTCATATTCAAATAACCCGTTGACCGCCCAGCGGCACATGAGGGCCTTTATTCCCCTTGTTATATCTTCCATGAATGAATCATGTTTAATAATAACATTTTTGAGTTTGAAAGGAGCGGCATTTTCACCTGCAGGGTCTTCATTTTTTGTAATACCGGAATTTATCAGTTCATCCCTTGATGCAAGATACGGGCTGGTTTCCCATTTGATGTCATATTGTTCAGTGCAGGATTTTTCGGAGTTATTATCAGAACACAGGGCGTAAAGGTCCTGAAGAACCTGGGAAGGCTGAACGGGTTTTTCAGAAATATATTCAGGATATGAGAGGTAAAGCCGTTTTCTGTAGTTTTTAAGAAGACTGCTGAAAAGATACTTTGATTGATCAATTGGATCGATAATACGGAATTTTCTGCGCGAAGTATCAGGAATAATAAAGTCGGCCTCCTCCCTTAAAGGAAACCGGTTTGCCGTCAGTCCTCCCGCGAACAGATAATCAAAGGATCTTCCCCTTGTTTCCAGCCATTGAGATACCCGGATAACATCAGGATTCCTTTCATCGAGAAGGTATTTATTATCAACCCGTTTTTTAAAAACTTCATAAAAAGCGATAAGAACTTCTTTGCTTTTTTTAATGTTAAAGAGCCTTGCAGATAAATCGGTTTCTCTTTTCGCGGAATCAATTAATTCATTCAAAAGGGTAAAGGCCCTTATATCTCTTTTCAGTATTCGCCTTTTCTCATTTTGGCGGATACCCGGCCCGCGGGAGTGTATATCAAGGATATTCACCGGAAATCCCAGGTGACATAATAATTTTTTAAAGGTATCAGCAATCTGTTCAGGTGAGTCATACTTGAGAAATTTCTTAAATGGATCAAGTGTATTCCTGAGTATTTCACATTGATATATGAAAAGATAATATTCAAGCCGAAGAGATTCTTTTTCTTCAGAATTTTTTGTGTCCTTAATCTTTTTTGTATATATTTCACTGAAAAAGGACAGGTTTTCATGTCCGATATTCTCTATATTATCTCCCAGTTTTTCTATTCCGCACCTTATTGCGCCTTTATCAAAAACATAAATATCAAACCTGGAATGGACCGGTTCCGATAAATACTGACTCAGGATGTTATCAATATCCTCCCTGATGTCTCCCGGCAGGATATTCTTTTCCGGGATCATTATTTTTTCAAAATCAGGGATTTCAAAAGGGAAGTAACCAGGTTCAATAATGTCGGAAGAAAACAGGCTGAACAAGTCCTGCCTTTTGAATCCGTCAATAGCTAATTGTAAAGTTTTTAAAAAGATCAAGGACAAAGGATGGGAGGAAAGTGGAATCCCCTTGGTAAGGCTGTATGGAAGGCCATATTCCCTGAATATTTCGTTTAATATGGATGAGTAATCATCCAGGTCCGGAAATATGATTCGTATTTTCCCCAGGTCACGGGAAACATCGAGATTATCCTCATGAATAATCCGTTTTATTTCCGATGCGATCCCCTTGATCTCTTCAACTTCTCCGGCAAATGATCTGATTTTCAGGGTGCCGGCGTCTTTTTCCTCCACATTGTCGGACGCATAAAGCGCACCCGCGAAGGCGTTTGGGTATGGGTGGTTCTGTGCCTGCTCAACATGAAGGGTATTTCCATCATAACCAAGTCTTTTCATCAATGTACCGAGGGGATAAAGGGCCCGTAAAGATTCCACATTTCCTTCTGTTGCCCTTTGATTTTCTTCCCACTCAGATTCTCTTCCACAGGCATCTCTGAAGGCAGAGACCGGATCCTTCTCATCTGTTTCAAAATCAACAAGCCACCATAATTCATCAACATTACTGATAAGATAAAAAAGAATATCCTCTTCTATCCTTGAAAGATGAGTAATGCCGTCAAGGATAATTACCGATATATCTGATATAAGAGAAGGTATATTTTTTTCCTGTAGAAAATTTCTGGTTTCGGTAAATATCTCATTCTCATCATATACCTTGATTTCTCTTTTCAGCTCTTCGTATTCTCCCATAAGCCACAGAAGATCACTTTCCAGTGCGTATCTTACCTCGGCGGATCCGGGGTTTTCAGCTTCCTGACGCAGGATTTTTCCTCCCAGGTCATTTGCGTAGATATCTTCATAGTTGTTTCGATAGAGAAGTGAAAAAAAGCGGGAGATATTCCGGTAAATACCGGGATAATCCGTCTTTGTATCGATGCTTTCGGATATCAGGTTAAAATGCAGCAGACCGTCAACAGACGGGTCCCTGTTTTTCAAGACCTTTTTAATAAGAATTGACTGGAGAAAATTATCAACGGGGGAATAATTATGATATTTTCCGGGCTGTATTTCTTCTGAAAAAATTTGATGGATTACGCCGGTTAATGTATTTAACTTTCGTTCGAGCCAGAATTCAGGATCTGTTTCAAGTTCCATGATCCCGCCCTTTGTAGGTACAATATGGAGAAAAGACTCCCCTTTTGAAACAGATATCCTGTCCTTAAGCAGATTATGCCTTGCAAATACTGTTTTTCCTGTAAAGTACCTGATCTCTGTCACGGTGTTTTTATCGGTATTTAGAAAATTTTCACATCTGCCCCGGCTCTCAGCTTTATTACATACTCACTGATATTTTTCTGGACTTTCATCTCCTTGAGATATCTTTTCAAGCTGACTTTAATTTCATCGAAGATGAATGAACCCGCTTTCTGTTTATCTGTTGCTTTTATCAGATGGTACCCGAATTCTGTTTCAACTATATCACTGACATCTCCCGGTTTAAGTGCAAAGGCAGCGTCCTCAAATGGTTTCACCATGTCGCCCCTTCCAAAATATCCCAGGTCTCCTCCTTTTTCACTGCTTGGTCCCTGGCTGTATTGTTTCGCCAGGGAGGCAAAGTCTTCACCTGATTTAATTTGCGTCTCTATTTTCTCTATGGTGGTTTTTGCCGTTTTTCTTTGATCTTCATCAGCTTCCGGATCTAATTTGATCAGGATATGGCTGGCCTTTACTGTTTCAGGTCTTTTAAACTGGTCGGGATTATTATCATAAAAGGATTTTACTTCGCTGTCGGTAATGGATGTCTGGTCAATAAACTGCTGCTTGATAAATTTTTGGATAGCTATGCCCTGCACAATCTGGGTTTTTATTATTTCTTCCGAAATATTGTGTTGTTCCAGTAATTCCTGAAACGATTTTTCATCAGGATATTGTGCCTTTAAATTTTTAAGTTCACTATCGATTTTATCTTTTTCTACTGTAATCCCCTCTTCACGGCTTTTTTGGTACATTAGAATCATGCCTATGATGTTTTCTATTACTGCTTTTTTGATCTCAGACATATTCATTTCGTCTAGGGATTGTCCCATGGATTTTAACCTGTCGAGGTACCTGTCGAGTTCCCTTAAATACTCATCTTCCGTGATCACGGTACCATTCACCAGGGCGATTTGTTTTTCCTCGGGCCCTGCCGACACTGTTGAAGATATGACAATAACTATTGATAAAATCCAGAATGGGGATATCTTGCTGCATCTCATTATTTATTTGGGCTCCTGTATTGATATGTAGTATTATTGTCCCATTACATATCTGAAACGCAGGATGTTGTATATAAAATAATTGAATATACGCCTTTATATACTATATATCGTAATTATTTTATACTTAAGACTTGAAATTTAATATAAAATGGTTTTGACTTGAAATAAAAGGCCTGATATATATTTTTTTATATAAATGTTATTTTTGTATGGAATCGTTTACTTGTTTAAAAGAGAAGTGTATCGGTTATGGAAACAATTTATGTTATAACGGGTTCAGGAGCCATTCAGCAGTATGAACAGATGGGGGACAGTATTTTTATCGGACGTTCTCCGGATAACGCTGTTCAGGTGCTGGATGTATCTGTTTCCCGGAAACATATAAAGATATCAGAACAAGACAATCGAATTTTCATAAATGATTTGCATAGCAAAAACGGCACATATATCAATGGAACACAGATATCCCCGGGAGTCGACTTTGAAATGAAAGAGTGTGCCCCCATTGTCATTGGCATGAGTGTAGTATGTATTGGAAAGGCGTGCCTTGATTTTGTTATGCCATTTGTTGATTCCCTTAAATCTCCTCCTAAAGAAGATGAAATCAATGATGTAGGGATGTCCTTTACCAGATCTTTGACTAATTTAAAAAACAACCAGCTCATAAGTAATGTAAACAGTATCCTTGATATCTCCCGAAATATAAATGAGGTAACAGAAAATCTTCTTAATCTCATACTGGACCATTTTTTAAGGGTCGACAGGGGAGTTATTTTTCTCTGTATGGAAGACGGTGAAAGAGAAGTAAAGGAGACAATAGTTGTTCGCTCAAGGGTTGATGGAGATGAAGTGAATAAAAAGTACAGCAGAAAAATTGTTGACCGCGTAATCAGCAGTAAAGAATCTGTTGTAGTACTCGATACAAAGTCTGAAAATGATCCGAGTATTTCTGAGGCCCTCAAGTTATTAAAGATCGGTTCGGTAATGTGCACACCTCTTATTAAAGATGACAGGATAATGGGTGCTTTATATATTGATTCATATAATAAACCCTATGGATTCAGAGAAGAGGATCTGATCCTTTTTAACGAACTGAGTGACCTTACAGCGAATGCTATAGAAACATACCTCGCCCCGAAGAATAATGCGTAATATCCTATTTTAGTCCGCAAGAGATAAGTTTTGACAAAAAAGAACAGGATAAAAGTCAGGAATCTGAGCCGTTTTATGACTTATATCCTTGGGCATAATCCAGACGAATTCGGCCTTGTGCCCGACAGGGACGGTTTTATTACCTTTAAGGAATTATTGTGGGCTCTTCATGAAGAACCCGACTGGTCATATGTGCGGCAAAGCAGCATCAATGAAGTTCTGTTGAGTGAAGATCGGGTTTCCTTTGAAGTAAAAGATAAAAGCATCCGTTCCCTTGCCGGAAACCGGCAGTTTAATATTGGCCATCCCGTGGAAGATATTCCTCCCGTCATATATATACCTGTCAGAAGAAAGGCCCATCACACTGTCTTTGAAAAGGGATTGCCCTGGTCAGATGACAAACCCTATGTCTTTTCAATGCACAGGGACATGGCCGAAAGAATTGGAAAACGCAGGGACAGTAAACCTGTTATACTTGAAGTAATGTCAGCAAAGGCAATGAAAGAAGGGATTCAATTTTATTCCTTTGGCAAATTATTTCTATCCATGGAGCTTCCTTCCAGGTACATAGCTGGCCCGCCCGCGCCAAAGGATACTTCCAGGCAGAGAGAAGAAAAAGCCCCTAAAAAACAGGAAGTGATTACGAGTTTTGACGCTGGTACATTTGTGCTTGATTCAACCAGGGATCCTGATAGAAAAAGAGGGGCGAAGGGTAAAAAGAAAAAAGGCTGGAAAGAGGAATCAAGGGCAAGGCGCAGGAAGGGGAGAGGTTAATTATTTCCCAAAAATAAAATCTTTGTGTGTTTTTTCCGTGGTTACTTCAAAGATGCGGTTCTTGCTCAAATGGTCACAGGGAAACAGAATTTTCAGATAGTTGTCACTCAGCCCTTTAACCATCTTCCTTTCTTCTGATTCCCATCCCTCCACAATAACCGTGAAATTTTGCCTCAGGCATGAATTATAAAAAATCTTTTTCTTTTCCCTGCCGAGGTCTCTGAGTATCTTTGCCCTTTCCTTGATTGTTTTTTGATCGACCTGACCGGGAAAACCGGCCGCGGGAGTTCCCTTTCTGGAGGAATAGGGGAATACGTGCAGGTATGAGACAGGCAGATCATCAATAAGGCTGTAACTGTTATTGAATGACCTGTTATCTTCTCCCGGGAACCCAGCTATGATATCTACACCGATTGAAGCGAGCGGTATTTTCTCATGTATTTTCATTATCATTTTCCTGAAAAAATCCGGACTGTAGTGCCTGTTCATTTTCTTCAATATGGTTTTATCACCGCTCTGAAGAGGTATGTGAAAATGCCTGCACAGCCATTCTTCCGATGCCATCATTTCTATTAATTCTGTGTCGATCTCTTTTGGCTCCAGAGAGCTCAACCTTATTCTAAATCCTGGTTTTGTCCGGCCTATTTTTTTTAACAGGTCTTTTATGTCAAACTCTTCTGAGAAATCTTTTCCATATTTACCAAGGTGTATTCCTGTAAGGACAATCTCACGGTAACCTTCCTTTTCATATGTCTTGAGTGAATCTATTATATGACCGGGTTCCATGCTTCTAATCGGTCCCCTCGCGTAGGGTACTATACAGTAACTGCAAAAGGAATTGCAGCCATCCTGTATCTTAAGAAATGCCCTTGCACGGTTAAGGAAGTTTTTCACAGGCATATTTTCAAATGACATGTCATCTGAAAAATCATTTGTGAAGAAATGATTAGCCCTGGAATCCAGGTGATGTTCCAGGATATCAGGCAGCCTGGCCTTATCACTGTTACCCGCAAATATTTTAATTTCTTTTATATTTGACAGCTCTTCGGGGAAGACCTGGGGATAGCACCCTGTTACCGCGATAATGGCGGAAGGGTTTTCTCTTATAATTTTTCTAATGGCCTGTCTTGATTGATAGGAAGCCTTCCGGGTTACTATACATGTATTAATGACCGCAATATCAGCTTCAGTAACTGACTCAACTGGTTGCCATTTATTCGATATAAGTTTTTCCTTTAAAGACGCGGTTTCGTAGTGATTTACTTTGCAGCCCAGGGTTACTATGTAAAATCTTTTACTCAAGCAGGCTCCTGTATTGATATGTAGTATTATTGTCCCATTACATATCTGAAATGCACTGCATCTTTCTCTGTCAAACAATACTTCCATTTCCGGTCTTTTTATATTGAGAGCGCCGGTTGGACATACCGCGGTACAGACTCCGCATTGAAAACATATTTCGTCATCTCTCCTTATATCGTGGCCGATACTTTTAACCTTTATTCCCTGTTCTTTAAGGTATTGAATACCCTTCTGGTAATTCTTTTTATGGCCGCTCAGTTCGAGGGGAC
>JBHPCX010000041.1:0-30057 GCA_042573485.1 Thermodesulfobacteriota bacterium
GTTGCCATGATGCGGGCCCTTAACGGTGTAATACATGACAGTTTAACACCAAAGCAGGCGCAGGATCTGTTTGAAACAGAAAAAAACAAATCGGTCTAAGGTATAAGGTTTACGGTTTAAGGAAAAAAATAAAACATACGCCTTATGCCGCACACCGTATACCGCATACCTTAAACCCGGTATTATTTTGCAGGATATGATTTAAGACGAGATACTTATTGATGGCAAATAATTCAACTATGCGTGTTCTAATGTACTACAGTAATAAAGATGTACGTCTTGAGGAAATGTCTGTGCCTGAAATCGGTGCCGGTGAAGCTCTCATGAAAGTAACCGCCAGCGGTATATGCGGCAGTGATGTCCTTGAATGGTACCGCAGGGATAAAGTTCCTCTGGTTCTGGGACACGAAGTTGCGGGTGAGATTGTTGAAACGGGAGAAGGTGTCAATAAGTTCAAACCGGGAGACCGCGTGGCGGCAACCCATCATGTTCCGTGCAATACCTGCCGTTACTGCCTGAAAGATAACCATACCGTGTGTGAAACTTTGCTGCGGGGAACACACTTTGATCCCGGAGGATTTGCCGAATATGTCCGGATACCTGCAATCAACGTTGACAGAGGGATGTTTCACCTGCCGGATTCCGTATCGGATGAAGAAGCCTCTTTCATGGAACCGCTCGCCTGTGTCCTGAGGGGGCAGAAAAAAGCAGGTTTAAAACCGGGCGGATCTGTCCTTGTACTTGGTAATGGAATAGCCGGACTTCTGCACATAGGGCTTGCAAGGTCCCTTGGCGCGGGCTTGATTATCGCGGCAGATACCATAGATTTCCGCATGAAAAAGGCTGGGGAAATGGGCGCTCATCATGTTTTCAGGGCGGATGAAAAACTTAATGAATCCATAAGGAAAGTCAATTCCGGTTACCTGGCAGACCTTGTTATACTCTGTTATGACGGGTTTATGCCCCTGGCGCTCAAGGCTGTAGAAAAGGGAGGCACGGTACTCCTTTTTACCGGGGCAGCGGAAGATACTGTACTGTCATGCGATTATGGTGATATCTTCTGGAGAACGGAGATTACTCTCACAAGTTCATACGCAGGAAGCCCTTCGGACTGTGCCGCGGCGCTCGATCTTATCGGTTCAGGGTCAATACCCCTTTCCAGATTGATTACCAGCAGGCTTCCTTTGGAAAAGGGGCAGGAGGGATTTACCGCTGTCGCCAATCCGGTTGAGCATGAGTGTGTGAAGGTTGTTATAACACCTTAGTGCAGTAGTGGATTTAGTCCGCAGTATCGCTTTAAGTACTTAATACAGCGGGTTTAAGGTATATGGTATGAGGCTTAAGGTTTGGCTTTTGTCCTTTACCGTAGACCCTGTACCGTAAACCGTAAACCGGTTATTAAATATTGTGATTCAAAAAACTGGTGACTCAGATTTTATTGTAAATTGATTGTTAACCTAAATTCGGAGGTAACAATGTCTGATCAGAATAACGATTTTGAAAAGGCTCTGGAAATAGGCCGTCCGCCTAATGTCAAAAAACTGTTTCCCAACTCAAGGGCCCTTCTTGTAAGCGGAAAAGTAATAGACCGCGCGTTAAGGGCTAAGGGAAAGGGCATGACCATCGCGGCTAACGGAAGGAATCAGGCCGGTATCAGAGGTGCTCTCATGGCAGCCCAAAAGGCAAACGCGGCGATCATTCTTGAGATCGCCAAGTCCGAAGGCGGCGCAAATGCCTACTGCGCTGTTAATTTCTGGAACCTGGCCAGGCTCGCGGATGATATCTGCAATGAACTGGGTCTTACCGTGCCCGTAGCTATTCATGCTGATCATTACGGCATAAAAACTGAGAAGGATGTTGAAACGGCTAAAACCGAGATACCGAGTATGTTCGACGCGGGGATTACTTCAATTGCTGTTGATGCCTCACACATGCCGGATGACCAGAACCTTTTCGCCAATATTGCCCTGAGTCCCTACATCCCGGGATGGGCGGGGTATGAGACGGAAGTAGGTGAAATAAAAGGGAAAGAAGGTCTTTCTACTGTTGAAGAGGCCCTTTTCCAGATACAGGGCCTTAATGCCAACGGTATTTTTCCGGACTGGATAGCCTTAAATAACGGGACTACGCATGGAATTGAAGCAAGTGACCAGGGTATTCAGGTGCCTCTCACAAGTGAAATTCATAATGCTCTTGCTCTCTATAATATTTCAGGAGCCCAGCATGGGACCTCCGGCAACAGCTCGGAAAGGTTAAGAAGTATTACCGCTGAAACTTCAACAACAAAGGCAAATGTGGCCACAGCGCTTCAGATGATTTCCTGGGGTGTTCAGGTAAATGAATATGGTAATGCCTTTCTTGATGATAATGGTGAATTCGTTAAAGTATCAACTGACGGTGTGGCAGACGAACTTTGGAACGAAATAGTTGAATATGCACAGTCAAAGGAGATTAAGGGCGGCAATTATAAAAAACTGAACCTGCCCTTTGAGAACAAGATGCTCGGTCAGCCTGAAGAGATCAGGGACAGAATGGCGAAGGGTGTTGAAGATTTTGTATATGATCTTCTCATCAATGTATTTAATGCAAAGGACACAGCGCCACTGGCTATAAACGCGATACTTGAAGCCGGATCCTATGACCTTGGCCCGAAGGCCGGAAGAATAGATAATCCCGATGACTGGACAACTGAAAAAATCAAAGAGCGTGCAAAAGGATTATCATCGGACAAGGGGCCGGAAGGGGATTTTGATGACTGATGGGGAAAAACCCGGATCTTCTGGTATGGGAAATCATTTATGGGTAAAGGACATTAACGAGGATGATATTGTAAATGATCTTTACCTGGTTAAGGTTAAAAGGCTGGGTCAGACAAAGAATGGCGCGTCTTTTTTAAGCCTGACCCTGTCTGACAAGACGGGCGATATAGAAACCAGGGTATGGGACAGGGCAGAAGAACTTACCGCCCTTTTCAAGGAAGGTGATATAATTGAGGTAAAAGGAAAGGCCGGCTCCTATCGAAATCAAACCCAGCTGACATTGAATGATTTGACTCCATCAAAGGAAGATAACCCCTTCATTTTTCTTGAGTCCACGCCATACGATGTTTCCGGCATGTTGAAGGAGCTGAAGAGGATAATAAAGGGTATAAAAAGTGCCGATTTGAGAGACCTTATCAATTCTTTTCTTTCAGACCATGATTTTATTGAAAAATTCAGGGAGGCCCCCGCAGCAAAGAATTTTCATCATGGCTATATTGGCGGCCTTCTTGAGCACACCCTTTCAGTATGCCGTCTGGCCGGGCATGTGCATGAACAGTACCCGGACCTGGATAGAGACCTCCTTGTGGCAGGAGCATTTCTCCATGATATAGGTAAAGTGCGGGAATTTACATTCGGGAGGAATATAGAATATTCGGATGAAGGGCGTCTTCTCGGGCATCTTGTACTGGGGGTTTCCATGCTGGAAGAAAAACTGGCAGGGTTAAAAAATTTTCCTGCTGAGACCTCGCTCAGCCTGAAGCATATGATACTGAGCCATCATGGTGAGTATGAGTTCGGGTCGCCGAAAAGGCCTAAATTTCTGGAGGCCTTTGTCCTCCATTTTATTGATGACCTGGATGCCAAGATGAATGGTATTTCCCGTTTTATGACAATGGATAAAAAGGAAGGAGCATGGACGGAATTCAACAGAATGTTTGATCGCTACCTTCTCAAAGAGGGGCTAAGCTCCCCGGAAGAAGATCAGATAACCGCTCCGGTCCGGGATGACGGACAGAAGGCATTGTTTTAATGAAAATCAAGATTATATTAAGAATCTTATAAAAGAGAATTATAATAAGTAGAAGGTGAATGTATTAAATGAATAAAATTACGATGGTTGATAATAACAACCGCAAAATAAATTACCTCAGACTTTCAATTACCGATCGATGCAACCTCAGGTGCATCTACTGCATGCCGGAGGAGGGGATCGATTTTCTGGCCCATGAAAATATACTCAGGTATGAAGAAATCCTTCGCCTTGTGCGGCTTTCGGTACTGAGAGGTATCCGAAAAGTCCGGCTTACAGGCGGTGAGCCGCTGGTAAGAAAAGGATTTTTAGATTTCCTCAAGAGTTTGAGTGAAATAGATGGGCTGGATGAAATAACTCTTACTACAAATGGAGTCCTATTGAAGCAGTACGCGGCTGAAATAAAGAAATGCGGAGTCCATCGCCTTAACATAAGCCTGGATTCATTAAATCCTGAAAAGTATAAAAAAATAACAGGAAAGGACATGTTTGATCAGGTGTGGGAAGGCATACAGGAAGCGGAGAAGCTGGAGTTTAATCCCATAAAAATAAATGTTGTCGCAATAAGGGGTATTAATGATGATGAGATTGAAGACTTCGGCCGCCTGACTCTTGAAAGGCCTTACCATATAAGGTTTATTGAGCATATGCCTGTGGGAGGGAACAACAACTGGAACTCCGAAAAATTCATTCCCACACTGGAGATATATGATATTCTTCAAAATATAGGATCTATTGTTCCTGTAAAAAGGCGAAACAGCCTGGATGGACCAGCCCAGCGGTATAAAATTGAGAATGCCAGAGGGGAAATCGGTCTTATCGGTGCCCTGAGCAATCATTTCTGTTCAGTATGCAACAGGTTAAGATTAACAGCCGACGGGCATCTGAGGAGTTGCCTCTTCTCTGAACATGAAATTGATGTAATGCATGAATTGAGAGAAGGCAAAAGTGATGAAGCAATTGTTGCCCTTATTGAAAGGGCAATTAATGAAAAACCCGAGAAGCATGATTTGAAAAGACAGGGACACCGAAGCTGCACCAGGCAGATGTCCAGCATAGGCGGATAACCAAAATTTACATTTCCTCTATATTAATCGTCTTGAAAGAAGACGGTTTTTTAAGTGTAAAAATCCCGTCAGGAATATCCCTGTTAAAGAATATTTTCTTTCTTATAAGCGTAAGATCTCTGCCGCCTTTAATATCTTTCAAAACTGTTTCCCCGGCATAATAAACATCTCCTGCCTTCTGAAAGTCATTAAACTTAATGTTGAGGGAATCAGGATGAAAAGAGATTGACTCAATAATACTTTCACCGGGAGAATAGTGTATTGTTCCCAGAATTTTTTCATCCCGGCCTTCAAGGCTTATGGCTCCGGGACGCTTCTCATAAATCCGGGTATATGGCCAAAGGGGCGGATAGCCCCTCAATAAAGCCCATAGCAGATTAGGTGAATACTCCATGTTCGGAATGAATTTCGAAAGATTGCCGGGTGTAAATTCGCCGACATATTCTGCCCTGTCGTTGAAATCTATGATTTTGAGATCATCTTCTTTAACAAGAAAATAGAGGATCGGCTTTCCCCAGGAATGGGAAATTTCAATCTTGAATGTAAAGGGTTCCTTTGTCCCGGCCACAAAAATTTCCGCTGTTGAATCCCGGAACCACCCGTCAATTGATATCGTTCCTTGATAATAAAATCCGGAGACATTATTTCCCTGCTCTTTCATGCTTGCCAGAATTTTTATGATATCAGGACGATTACTGTAATCCACGGGTTTTAGCCCGGGAGCGCGAAAAGCACAGCCGGAAAAAAAGAAAATACTAAAAAGAAAAAGGTATAAGGTAAGAGTTTTTCCAGGAATGAGTTTGTGAAAACCGTGACATAAATTAAAACGTCTATATGTGCAGTTATCAGGCATAAGCCCTATTCAATTATTTTTTTAATATCTTCTATTTTTTTCAGGATCTTCTCAGAAGATTGATGATTCAGGGATAAGGCCTTTTCATACATTTCNATGGATTTCTCATAATTATTGGTTTTCAAATATACATCCCCGAGATGTTCCGCTATTGTCGGATCTTCTGAAACGAGAGCGAAAGCCTTTTTAAGTGTATCAAGGGCTTTTTCATACTGTCCCTGTTGATAATAAACCCAGCCAAGGCTGTCAATTATATAACCGCTTTCCGGCTGTATCTCCAGAGCCTTCCGGATAAGCTGAAGGGCCTCATCCAGGTTAACACCTTTTTCAGCATATGTATAACCAATGAAATTTAATGAATCAGCATGGTTTGGATCCAGTTCCAGCACCTTTCTCATCTGTTTTACTGACTCATCTTTATCTCCCATCTTTTCGAATATTATTCCAAGCCTGAAATACAGATTGATGTTGTCTCCATTATATTCCAGCCCTTGATAAAGTATGTCCCTGGCTTTATTAAGGTCATTTTTTATTTCATAAAAAGAGGCAAGAATTATATATAGATCGACCTCATCTTTTTTTATTTCGAGACTTTCATTAATAATATCGATTGCCTCCTCAGTTTTGCCTCCCTCATTTAGAATATAGGCTATGTGAATTCTTGCGTTTATATATAATTCAGTTCCCTTTCGCACCTCGCGAAAGTGCTCAAGGGCTCTTTCAACCTGTCCATCTCTTTCATAGGCCATGGCCAGGTAATACCTGGATCTGTAATCATTGGGCCAGGCTGTGACTATCATTTCCAGTTCATTAATTGATTCGGATACCCTGCCGTTTTGAAGATAATAAACCCCTACAGCCTGTCGACTGGGGTCTCCAGGATCAGAGTTGAGTTTGATTTCTTCCATTATAGAAGCAATATCCTCTTTTCTGCCCAGAAAATCATAGATACTCAAAAGCCGCTCCCTTGCGGCACTATTCATGGGATACAGGATTAAAAGTCTTTTGTAGGTATCTATGGCGTTGTCCAGGTCTCCCTGGCGATGATATATTCCTGCCAGGTCAAAAAGGGCGGGCTCCATTGAGCTGTTTATAGCGAGGGCACTCAGATACTCTTTTTCAGCCATTTTATATTTTTTCAATTCCTGAAAGATTCTGCCCTTATAATAATGTGCGAAAATCAGGCCGGGATTTTGTTCTATCAATTTATCAAGATGAATAATCGCTGTGTCATAAAGCCCTTCCCTTGTAAGGACTGTGGCATATATCATCCTTGCTCTCTGGTTATCCGGTTCATTTAAAAGAATTTCTTCATATTGCTGAATCGATGATTCTTTGTCTCCAATTATGGCATACAGGTCCGCCAGTAATAATTTTGTTCCCGTATTTTCAGGTGTTATGGATAAACTTTTTTTTGCGTATTTAAGTGCCTCATCTGGATTTCTTGTCTGATGCATCAGGATGGCCATTTTTTTATTTAAGAATCCTGATTCAGGATCAATTTCCATCACCTTTTTAAGAGACTTAATTGCGTCTTTATAGTTACCATCTAGGATATTCAATGTGCTTAATACATAATTCAGATATGCCTGCTGTTTAATATCAGTGACTTGCCCTGCAGGCGGTGGGGGTTCCGGTACAGGCAGAACTGCCTTCTCGGCAAGGTGCGTATTTTCTGCCGGTTTTACGACCTGTGTCATTTCCACGGTACCGGCGCAGGCGAATGTGGTTATAAAAAGGATAACAATAAACAAGCTTAATCGCATTCCTGAATATATGTATTTTTTTTTGCAGATTGAAAAATAAAAAGCCATAGTATTAACGCCTATTGTAAAAAATCAGAATATTCTTCCTCAAAGTCAGGGATCTCTTCCGACAGCCATTTTTTAATATTATTGACAATTCTTACCTGGATCTGCCGTACTCTTTCTCTTGAAATGCTGTATTTGTCTCCCAGTTCCTGAAGCGTTAGGGGGGTTTCCGACATTATACGATTATCATAAATATCAAGCTCTTTTCCTTCTAATTTTGTCCTGTATTCATCTAGTTTTTTTAAAAGTACAGTCCTGCCTTCAACCTCGGAGAGCTGGTCATCAATACCCATTTTGTTATCCGAAAGGAAAGAGCTGTATTCTTCCTTGCCGCTGTCACTCACAGGGGCGTTGATACTTACCTCGCCTCCGCTAAGGCGCTGAGTCATTTCCTCAACATCAGATTCTTTTACATTAAGTCTTTCGGCCAGCAAGATAGTCTCAGGGACTATTCCCTGTGATATCATTTTTTCTCTTTCCTTTGCCAGGTTATAAAAGAGTTTTCGCTGTGTTTGTGTCGTTCCTATTTTTACAAGCTTCCAGTTTTTCATTATGAATGAAAGCATATAGGCCTTAATCCAGTAAGAGGAGTAATAGGAAAACTTAATTCCCCGGTAGGGATCAAATTTTTGTACGGCCTGTATCAAGCCGATATTACCTTCCTGGATCAGATCAAGCAGACTTTTTGTCCAGTATCTGTAAAAACCCATGGCAATTTTGACAACAAGCCTCAAATTGGATGTTATCAACCGGTAGGCAGCTTCCTGATCATTATGCTCCCTTACTCTGATAGCCAGTTCTGTTTCCTCTTCCTTGGTCAGCAGTTTATATTTCTTTATCTCATAGAGATACAATTGAAGAGGATCATATGGGACAAGCGCTCTTTCTTCGTTTTTCATGACCACGTTCAAATCAAGCTTATCGTCTGTGGAAGTTTCACTTTTATCCTTGGTCATGTTTTTATTTCCTCATTAAGTACTTCATGATTTTAATAACATATACTGTTTTTGTGGAAATAATAACTGCAGTTAAAAATGGCAGTGGCTCTTTTTAGCTCATAAATGGAGTTGGCCGGCATATTATACAGGTTAGCGAAGTCTAATTTTCATGTATCGCTTTTTCCCCGCCCTTATCAGGATAATATCATCGGTTAATTCGTCCGAATTAATGACCTGATCAAATGCTCCAAGTTTGTTATTGTTTATGTATCCTCCACCCTGGGAAATAAGCCTCCTGGCTTCAGATCTTGTTTTACACAGGCCGGACTGTTCAAACAACAGGTAGGCGGGTATACCCTTTTTCAGCTCGGAAGAAGCGATTAAATATTCCGGGACAGAATCTGAAAGCTCCTGATCAACTCCCCCGAAGAGCTGCCTTGCCGCGTTTCTTGCTTTTTCGGTTTCCTCTTCTCCATGGCATATTTTTGTTGCTTCGTAAGCCAGAATTTCCTTCGCATGCCGTATATCAGCTCCCTGAAGAGCTCCCAGTTTTCTTACTTCCTCCATGGGTAAAAAAGTAAAAAAGGCTAAAAACCTTTCCACATCATTATCTTCCTGGTTAATCCAGTACTGGTAATAATCATATGGACTTGTTAAGTCAGGATCCAGCCATGTGGCCCCTTTGTGAGTTTTACCCATCTTAATTCCGGAGGACGTAGTTATCAGGGGAGTTGTAATTACATGAACAATCTCCCTTTCAAGGCGTCTTATTAAATCCGCTCCTGCGATAATGTTACCCCATTGGTCATTCCCTCCCATCTGCAGGCGACATCCATAGTGCTTGAAAAGGTGCAAATAATCATAGGCCTGAAGAAGCATATAATTAAATTCAATAAAGCTGAGACCGGTCTTCAGCCTCGCTTTGTAACTTTCTGCAGTTATCATTCTATTTACGCTGAAATGGCGGCCGATATCCCTTAAAAATTCTATATAATTCAGGTCTACAAGCCAGTCTGCATTGTTAACCATCAGGGCCTTGCCGTTATCAAAGTCAAGAAAACGGGCAAGCTGTTTTTTTAAGCCTTCCGCGTTTTTATCAATCTGTTCCCTTGTCATAATCGGACGTATCTCTGTTTTTCCGCTCGGATCACCTACCAGGGTTGTTCCTCCTCCCACGACAGCGATCGGTCTGTGGCCTTCACGCTGCATATTTGCCAGCAGCATTATCACTAAAAGACTCCCTACATGAAGGCTGCTGGCTGTTGGATCAAATCCGATATAGCATGTGACAGGTTTCTTAAATAGTTCCCTGAGTGCCTCTTCATCAGTATGCTGCTCAACAAAACCTCTTTCCTTCAATATGTCAAAAATATTAGCCACTTTTATTCTTCCCACTCGCTTTGAAAATTTTCAGGAAACCGGAAGGTTTTCACCTGGTCAGGTTTTCCCAGATTCCTGATTATTGTTCCATTAAAATCAAATTCTATTCCTGCTGCATTTCCCACAACTACATAAAAGCCCTTTTCTCCAGTCCATTGAGGTCTGCTTCCGGGCCTAAAAATGCCTTCCTTAGGTGGATTATCATCCACAAACATTTTTATATATGTTTTCATACTGACTATTCCGGTAAGAACCAACCCGCTGTTGTCTGTCCCGGTGTCTTCCTGAAGGTTTTCCTCGTCTTTGCTCTGTTCTGATGGCGGTATTTGCCATTCTGCTGTTTCTTTTTCCCGGACATCTTCTTCTTTAATGTTATCAGTTTTTACTTCAGTCAGCAGAATTTCATCTATGTTTTCTTCTACGGGCGAGTTCAATAAAACAGTTCCCGTTGTTTCCGGTTCCTGATTAACCTCCTGAATGATTGAATCTTCCTTGCTGAAAAGGTCTGGTTGCTTTACAGGCCCGGCAGTTTCTGTTTTTTCAGGACTATTATTCATGGAAGCGATTGCAGGTTCCGGGATCTTTTCTTTATTCCAATCCCATTCCGATGTGAGATAAAAAAATATAGCTGCCAGGGCTATTAAAGGTAACAAAAGATATATGATTTTACTTTTTCTCTTTTCAGCGGTAATTAGAGCTTTAGAAAAGTTTTGCTCTTCCACTCGCGGAGCAGATATTTCAAAAAGCCTCATTGCCTCATTAACATCAAGATCAATGGACAGGGCGTATGATCTTATAAAACCTTTTACAAATACTCTTGCGGGAAGTTTTTCCCATTCCTCATTTTCAAGCGCTTCAACAAAGTGTTTCCTGAGTCTTGTGATTTCGGCGATCTGGCTTGTTGATAATCCCTTCTTTTCCCTCTCTGTTTTTAGAAGGTTTCCAAGCCCTGTTTCACTGTCAGGCTCGAATTCAGGATTATTTCCTTCTTTCATTATTTAAATTTCCTCTAAAGGTTGAAAATAGAAGCTCCTGTTACATTACAAAACCTTTTTTATATAAACGCTTTTCCTTAATTCCTCGTTCCATGCCTTATATCTTTTTTCAATTTCTTCACCATATAGAGTCTGGTATATCTCGTCCCTCACTTCCTCAAAAGGTACCACCGCGTCTTCCATTCTATCTACCAGTTTAATAATCTGGATACTGTTTCCCCTGTTTATCAGTTCACTGACATCACCCTCTTCAAGGCCTTTTATAACATTATAAATTTGAGGATCAATTTGCGATACGGGGATATTTCCAAGATCTCCGCCATCTTCGGCACCCGGGCCCTTGGAAAATTCTCTTGCAAGTGCTTCGAATTTCTCACCTTTTTTTAACCTTTCCAGAATTTCTTTACCCTTTTTTTTCAGTGAATCAATATCACTGGCGGTACTATCTGATACCAGAAATATACTGGCAATGCGCACGGTATTATCTTTTTCATAATCCTTCCTGTGGTTTCTGTAATACTCAAGAAGCTCCTCTCCCGTTATTATCAATTTTGATCTTATTTCAGCATCGATAAGCTTATTACGTTCAAGATCCATTTTCATGCCTTCATAAAATGTTTCGTATGAAACACCTTGAGCTTTTAACTGTTTAACCAGATCTTCATGGGTCATTTTCATCGCTTCTTTTCTGTATTCTATGTAGTTATCAACCTGGTCTTTAGTGACTCCTATATCCAGTTCTTTTATTTTCGCCTTGATGAGTCTTTCGTCGACAATAACATCCAGTATTTCCTCTCTTATCAAAAAAAAATCTTCTCCGGCTTCTGAACGGAGTTCCTCACTTGTCTTTCCTGTTAATTCTTGAATCCTGGTGTTCAGTTCATGAAGAGTAATGACATCGTCGTTAACAAAGGCGACTACCCTGTTGCTGTTTTCAGCGAAAGACGGCGTTACCATTGTTAAAATAGACAAAATAATAATTACTAGCAAAGTCTTCATATTGTTCAGCCCTCCATACCCCATTCAGAGTATATTTCATTTTCCTTTACACTTACCGAAAACCTTGATCTAAGGTTATCCAGCCATCTTCTAAATATCAATTCTTTTTTTCTTAAAGTAATTTTGGACTCAATTTCCTTTATTGTTTCAGGAAAAGTTTTAATT
This sequence comes from Thermodesulfobacteriota bacterium, assembly GCA_042573485.1. GTDB lineage: Bacteria > Desulfobacterota > DSM-4660 > Desulfatiglandales > HGW-15 > JAAZBV01. The sequence goes on from JBHPCX010000041.1 coordinate 12,001, forward strand.
CCCTCATTTTTTACTTCCTGGACCTCAAAAATATGATAACCATAGGGGGATTCTAAAACACCGCTTATTTCTCCCATTTTAAGAGAAAAGATAAAATTATCAATCATTTCATCCAGCTCCCCCTGTGCAATCCAGCCAAGCATGCCTTTTTCTTCAGCTTCGGGAGCTATGGAATGTTTTTCAGCCAGCTTTCCTATTTCATGCCCCTGATCGATCAGGGCAAGTACGTTATCAATTTCTTCTCTTGTTTTGGTTAAAATATGTCTTAATTTAACCATCTTTGGATGCCGGAATTCATCCTGATGTTCATCATAATATTCTTTTGTCTCATCATATGTGACCGGAGGGAACTCGGAGACAACTTCTTCGATGATCTTTTTTATTAGCAGTTCTTCTTTAAAATCATCTTTCCAATCACTTAGATCTAAATATCTCTTTAGAAGCATTTCATTAAAGATATCTTCCGGATAATCGTTTTTAATCTCTATTACCGCTGAATCAAGTTCTTCATCTGTAATATAAATTCCCTTTATTTTACCATACTCAAGGATAAGTTTTTTTTCTATTACCTTGTCAACGATAGATTTTATGCCAATTTTTGCATCCTGATCTGTGATTCCCATTTCAAAAATTACACGTTCTATGTCCTCCCGGAGCTCATCCCTGCTTATGGAGGTATCACCTACTGTAATGACAATATTTTCGTCCGGCGGTTCCACAAAATTACATGACAAAGTAATAATTAGAAAGCTGGTTAAAAAATATATTATATTATTTCGTACCCTGTTCATTCCCTGTGAATTAATGCCGTTATTTAATGTTAAAAACTCCATAATATCTCGAAATTCCTGAATTTAATAGATTAACAGCTTGATAGGAAAATGCAAGCAATAAATTGAATCACTGATAAGGCCTTTGTTTATGATTATTATAAAAAAATGGAATAATTAATAAATAATAAGAAATTTCTTGACATTGATGATTTATAGGCCTAGTCTTACAATGTAATAAACAAATAGTACAATAATGTTTTAGTCTAATGCTATAATATAATGGAGGCATATAGATTATGATTGAGTTTAAACTGGATCACAAAAGCGGAGTTCCTTTATATCGCCAGATCATTGATCAAATAAAATTTGGAATTGCTTCAGGGAGTTGGGAGACAGGGGAGCAGTTGCCAACGGTACGAGCCCTGGCCGTGCAATTGAAAGTCAACTTAAACACTGTAAGTAAAGCATATAAGGAACTGGAAATTCAAAAAATACTGGAAACCCAGCAGGGGACGGGTACGTTCATCGGTTCGGTAAGTATTGTTATTGATGAAAAGGAGCGTGAAGGCAAGCTTCAAAATATCTGCACGGAGTTTTTAAATATCGCGGGCAGTTATGGATTTGAAACAAAGGATGTAATAGCAAAACTGCGTATGATGCAGGAAGATCAACCCTAATTCTATCAATGGAGGTCATTATGATTACCGAGATAGTAAAAACTGCAATTAGTAAAAAACAGCAATTTCTTAAAGACACAACACGGCCTTTCAATCCGGTTGGAACAACGGTTTTCATTATTTTATATTTAACTGAGTTTCTACTGTTTTATCTTGAAGTATTTATTTTTGACATTCAAAATCGCCAGACCATGGTTTACGCTTTTCTGGCATTAATAGCATCGGCTTTGATAGGCAGTTCCATTAAGACCGCCAAGCAATGGGAAAAAGCGGTGGTTTTACGATTTGGTAAATTCAATTCCTTGAGAGGTCCGGGCTTTTTCATGATTATACCAATAATCGATAAGGTTGATAGATACATCGACCAAAGGGTGAGAGTGGACGATTTTAGTGCCGAACAAACCTTAACCAAGGATACTGTTCCGGTCAATGTAGATGCCGTCGCCTATTGGACGGTTTGGGATGCTGAAAAAACGGCCCTGGAAGTGGAAAAATATACGGAAGCTGTTTCTTATGCCGCTCAAACCGGGATGAGGGATATTATCGGTAAACACGAACTGTCGGATTTGATTCAAAACAGGGAGAAGATCGCGGCTGAATTGCAGCGTACACTTGATGAACATACTAATCCATGGGGAATTACATGTCACACAATCGGCATCAAAGACATTATTATACCGGCAGGGCTGTCCGATGCCATGAGTAAACAGGCCCAGGCAGAACGGGAGCGGCAGGCCAGAATTACACTTAGTACGGCAGAGACTGAAATCGCAGATAAATTTGCCAAAGCCAGCGAGAATTACGTCAATAATCCGGTTGCGCTCCAACTTCGGGGCATGAATATGTTGTTTGAAGGGTTGAAGGAAAAAGGATCTTTAATAATCGTTCCAAGTTCCGCCCTGGAATCCATGAATTTAGGAGCCATTGGGGGGATAACCGCCCTGGCGGAAAGCCAAAAGCAAAAGGCGGAAGCGACAAAAAAATAATTCTAAGTAATCCTTTGTTGGATAAACACAAAAAGGGAGGATCATCATGAATATTCAAAAATTAACAGCATTTTTTCTGTGGTGTACCATCATAAACGGATGCTTACTGGTCCTCGTATTAATAATAAGCATCATTGGTCTGGATTTGATATCTAGTATTCACAGTAATTTATTCCAGATCCCTCGTGAAGTTATAAACGTGGCATATTATTCGTTCCTCGGTTTGTATAAAATGGTCTGGCTGGTTTTCAACGTTGTTCCCTACGTAGCGCTGCTGATTATCAGAAAAGAATAGCATCCAACCAGCCAGTGCGGGCAACAGCCAGGGCCAGGCACGTTTTGGTAAAAATACCAGTCTGAAAAACATCAAATACTTAAAAGGCTAGTGGAAGCCCTGGCTGCTCCTGACCGGCACGTTAGATGAGAAGAAATTAAAACAGAAAAAATACCAGTTCAAGGAAGAAAAGCAGGATTTGACCCGTATTATAAAGATGGAGGTTCATTTTGCCGGGGAGTTGACTGCTAATCAATAGTTATTATTAAAAATATAACTAACGGTCTAAAGTTATTTTGAACATATTATTTCTTATTTACTCTATTAGTATTTATTCTTTTAAATACTGATAGTCATCCGCTGGAAAAATATCCTGTTTATTTTTGTGTTGGCGATTATTGCCAACAATAGGCTTGAAGTACTATTAGTGTTAGATTGAGAAATAGCAAAATTAAATGAAAACCAAGTATAACCTATTATAATTATTTGATAAATATTTAGTCGAGTTGCCCGGCATGATTCCTGCTATTATAAAAATATAAAAATTTTTATAATTTGTAGCAGTAGCTACACATATTATAGCGCCTATAATTATGAATACGAAAGCTTTTTGGTAAATTTCTCAATGGGTTAATTAACATTTTTTTTATAAACGCATGAAGGTATCACCGAATTATGATTATTAATTCTAATTATTTTTATTCTCGAGATAGATACATTGATAATGTTTAGTGTGGACAAAACAGGTTTTTTTTATTAAGAACTTGAGGGATTGTTAAGATAATGCCCAAGAAACGCCACTTCTTTTTTGAGAATCACATACCGGGCTTTTTATTATTAAAATTTTATTGTTTTCTCGGGTTATGATATCCATACCTCATTATGATTAATGTCTTTTGCAGGATATATTAATCCTTTTTATGAAATATCCATATTTTTTTATCATACTTTCAGGAGACCTCAAATGGGTGAGATGAATAATAAAAATATAATTATCATTAAAGACGTGCGACATGTCTACAAGGGTAATAATGTTGCCCTTGACAACATAAACCTGGAAGTGGGTACCGGATTATTTGGTCTGCTCGGTCCAAACGGCGCGGGAAAGAGCACTCTCATGCGCATTATATGCACCCTCCTGGTACCCACACAGGGCAGCGTCACTGTTGGTGGATTTGATGTCGTAAGCCAGCGAAGAAAGGTCCGCCCGTTTCTTGGTTATCTCCCCCAGGAATTTAATGCATGGCGGCTTCACCGTGTGGGAGAGGTGCTTGATACTCTTGCCTCTCTTTCAGGACTGGAGGATAATGCTTCCCGTAAAGAACGCGTATTTTATATAATTGAATCTGTAGGCCTTCAGGATGTAGTCGACAGAAAGGTAAAGAAGCTCTCAGGCGGCATGGTCAGGAGGCTTGGAGTCGCACAGGCCCTTATGCATGACCCTGAAGTCCTGATTGTGGATGAACCTACTGTAGGTCTAGATCCTGAAGAGCGGATCCATTTTAGACAGTTGATGGCCAAACTCGGTCAGGACAGAATCATAGTCTTATCCACTCACATAGTGGGAGACCTGAGCGCGGGATGCCATGACATGGCATTAATTAATCATGGAAAAGTAGAATTCAGGGGCAGCCCTGTTGAGCTGATCAATCAATCAAAGGGTTGGGTCTTTCAGTTATCAATACCAAAAGAAAAAGAATATGAATTGATAGAATCCATTGAAATAGTTTCACGTGAAGAGACAGGTAATGAAGTGACCATAAGAGCTGTTTCAAAAGATGGCCTTTTACCGGATGGTGCCCAACCGGTGAGTGATCCTACACTTGAGGAGGCCTATCTTGCTTTTATGTCATCCGGAGGAAGGAACGTTCTCTCTTCCGGTAAGGAGGATTTATAATGATTAACTTTAAATCCGTATTATCTATCTCAAAGGCTGAATCCCGTGTAACAAGGCGCCTCGCGCGGTACTGGATATTTCTGCTTTTTTCCTATCTCCTGGCCTTTTTCATGTATATACGCAACTCAGTTATGCATTATTTTTCATCATATACAGCAACCGCGGGGCTGGTTAGTCCAAAATATCTTATAAGTATTTCAGGGCTGTTGTTTTTAATTATTTATACTGTAGGAGTGGTTTTCCTTGCCTTTGATGTGAGGGCAAGGGACAAGCGTGAAAGAATGTCTGAAGTCCTGGATTCACGCCCCTATACGAACCTGGAACTTGTTTTCGGGCGCTTCCTGGGTATCTTTTTACCTTCATGGGTCCCGGTAATTGTATTGGCAATTTTGCTGCAGGCTTTTGGATATCTTCTGGTCGGCCTGGGGTCTCCCGCTGGTGAACCCATGGAAATATATTCCGTCCTGACATTTGTATTCTTAATGAGCATACCCGCCCTGGCATTTACAATATCAATCGTATTTTTTTTCACACTCCTGGTACGGAACAGGCTGGTAGCAGCTGTCCTGCTGTTAATAATTCTCGGGTTGATATACACAGGTAATTTTATGCTTCCGGTGTATAAAGCACAGGTTTTGGATACTATGGGGATCCTTCAGGGCAAATTCCCATCAGAAATTACTTTTGATGTGATGAGCATCAGTAATTTTTTACAGCGGATAGCAGTACTTTTAGCTTCCATGGGAATACTGGGGCTCTGTGCTGCCGTGCACCCCCGTCTTGATGACGGGTCCCGCTCGCGTACAGCAATAATCAGTATCGTAATCGTGGCAGTTTCAGCACTGGTCCCTTTGTTTATGTATAAAGGGCATGTCAATGATATGGAGCAGCAGGATTTGTGGCTTCAAGCCCACAGTGCGTATGTAGATACACCTGTTCCTGATATTCAAATGATCTCAGGAAAGGTGAATATTGACCCCGGCAAAAGCCTTGATATTGATCTGGAGATTTCGTTCAAATCACCTGGTTCTGGTCCGATAAAAAATGCTGTTTTTACCCTTAACCCCGGCCAGAGTGTTGAAAGTGTCCTTGATGAATCAGGAAAAAATCTGAATTTTAACCATAAAGACGGTGTCCTGGATATTGTACTTGATAAACCCCTTGCTCCTGGTGAGAAAGCAAGTATTAAGCTGAATATCGAGGGTATCCCGGACATTAACTTTTGTTATCTTAACAGTTCGGTTGATTCACGCGAGATAGCAACCTTGTACGCCAATACCGCGTTACTTGGTACTGAGAACTATATTTATAATTCAGATTTCGTAGTATTAATGCCCGGTGTCTACTGGCTCCCGGCATCAGGCCCTGAGACGGACAGGGATAATCAACGTGTCCGGCCGGTAGATTATTATAATGTAGATCTGTATGTAAGCCTGCCGAAAAACTGGCTTGCAGCCGGCCCGGGTAAGCGGAATAAAGTTGAGGAAAAAGAGAGCTATAATGTTTTTCGTTTTTCACCTCCTTCAGTTGTACCGGAAGTTGCCCTTATTGCTTCGGAGTTTGAGACACGGTCATTTGAAGTGGAAAATGTATTTATGGAATTGCTGATCAACAAAAAACACATGAAGAACATTGAACTGCTGGCCGATACGGGAGAGAAGATCCGTTTTTATATAAGCAAGGTGATGAAGGAAGCAAAGGAATACGGGCTTTCCTACCCCTATGACGGCCTGACCCTTGTCGAGGTGCCTACTACCCTGAGGACCTTTGGTGGCGGCTGGCGTCTTGATTCGGTTCAATCACCCCCGGGCATCCTGCTGCTCAAGGAATTGTCTCTTCCTACTTCAAGGTTTGATTCGGCCTTTAGAAATCCTGAAAGATTCAAGGAAAGGGAAGGCGGTCTGCCCCAGGCAAAACTGGACAGGCTCCTGGCATTTTTCAAGAATGATCTATCCGGTGGAAATGTATTAACCGGTGCGACAAGGAATTTTTTTATGCACCAGACCTCCGCGGTGGGCCCGGAAAGCCTCGCGCTTAATTTTTTAATGGAGACCCTCACAGGCCAGATTTTAGCAGATTCAAAGGCCTATTTCTCAGCCCATATTTTTTCAAGCGATCGGATAAACTCGGTAACGAACAATACGTTAATAAGTTACCAGCAGCTCAGCGGAATAGGTGAGACCATTTCCAATTCAGCTATAAGGGCTGTGACATCCAGACCGGAAATATGGGAGATAGCCCTTGAGGAATCCCTGAAGGACCTGGATCCGTGGAAGGAACCCGAGGATACCCTGGATGTCCTGACCTTGAAAGGGCACGCGATTTCAGACTCCATCTATAAAATACTCGGGCGTGAAAAAACTGCTGAACTGCTTTCAATTATCCGCAATAATCACAGGGGCGGTTCCTTCACAGTTGATGATATGATAGCTGCCGGAAAGAGCCTGGGTTATGACCTTGAAGCACTGTTCGGAGACTGGATCGGAGGCACTGATTTACCGGGTTTTATTGTGAGTAGCGCCGATGCATACAGGCTGCCCGATGATGAAAACGGTAATCCCCGATACCAGTTATTGTTCACCATCAGGAATGATGAAACAGAGCCGGGTGTCTTTCGTATCATCTATTATTATCCGGCTGATAACAATAACCGGTTTGAACTTCCGGAAAGTGAACCGGTAAGGCTTGAGGGAAAAAAGGCAATTCAATACGGCTCCGTCGTATCCAGGCTGCCTTCAATGTATTTTTTAAACCCTTATCTCTCCCTGAACAGGAAAATCTTTAATATTAAAGTAGGGTCTGTGGATCATAATAAAATTGTAAATAAAGAACCGGTCGAAGGAGTAAGGGAAATCCCCTGGGAAACCCCCAATGCAGGTTCAATAATAGTTGATGACCTTGATGATGATTTCAGTGTTGCCCTGGATGAACAGGAGGAAGGAGGATTCCGACTGAGGTCTTTTATTAATCCCGAAGTGGAAAAGGACCAGGGCCTGTACCGTATTCCTTTAAATAACTTGCCAAGAGGAACAAGGATACCGGGAGAATGGGCGCGGATGAGTGCCGGATCGGCATATGGAAAGTACCGGCATACCACGGCCCTGATAAGGCCGGGTGAAGGAAATGAAAAAGCCCTGTTTTCAAGCAGCCTGCCGGATAAGGGTGCATGGGACCTGGAGTTTTACCTCCCCATGAAGGATGTTTTTCCCGGAAAATCCTGGGGAACGTACCATCTTAATGTAAAAGACAGTAATGGAGATCAACATAAACTGGAGTTTGATTCTAAAGCAGGAAATGAAGGGTGGAACATGGTTGAAAAGCTGGACCTTCCGCAAGGAACAATAACTGTTGAACTCTCAGATGAAACCGATGGCGACATTGTAATAGCAGACGCAATACGCTGGACACCCTCTGCCGGTAATTGATGGAAGGAGAGTAAATGTTAAAAAAATATGTCTTTCTAAGTACAATAAAAATAATTTTAATTTTTCTTATTCTTTGTGTATCGGGCTGCTCAAATCCTAATACCGCTGATGAAGCTGAATTCCTTGTGCCTGTTTCAGTAACAAAGGTAGGCCAGGCGGATGTAGAGGACAAAATCAATGCAACAGGAACACTTCGTGTCAGCCAGGTAGCAAGTCTTGAAGTAGAAACCGGAGGTGTACTGGAGTTTCAAATAAAGAAAAACGGGAAGCGTTTACGGGAGGGGGACAAAGTAAAGGCCGGTGATGTAATTGCCATGATTACCGGTGAAGATGTTCGCCTTGCAGCCAATACCAAGACAAATTACCAGAAGTTACAGACTGCAAAAGAGGAGTATGAGTCAAAAAAGAGCCTCTTTGATGAAGGGTTTGAAAGTAAATCTGAAATTTTAAGACTGCAGTCTCAACTTGAAGATGCAAGAGTTGCATATGAAAGAAGTCTTAACTCAGAAAAGCGAAATCAGTTAGTTACTCCTATCGACGGTGTTATCTTAAGGCTGGCAAGGGACAGGGACAATCAGAATCAGCCCTTAGCGGTTGGGCAGTATGTTGATCCCGGAATAGAAGTGGCCAGAATCGCACCTACGGATCTACTGGTCGCAGATGTAGACCTTGTTGCACAGGATGTTGCCAGAGTCAAGGTAGGCCTGAATGCAAGAATAAAGCATTATGCCTGGGAAGGTGAATTCTTTAAAGGCGAAGTGACCCGTCTGGCGCCTGTAATTGATCCTGTTACAAGGGCCTTACGGGCCGAAGTAGAAGTGGATAACAGTGATGGAAGACTCAGGCCGGGAATGTTTGTTGAGGTTATCATAGTAATGGAAACCCGAAAGGACGTACCTGTTGTCCCGCGTGAGTCAGTCATAAACAGGGGCGGAAAATCCTCGGTATTTGTTCTTAAGGGACAGAGAGTCGCATTGAAGAATGTTACACCCGGACTGGGTGATGATGACTTTATAGAAATTCGGGAAGGTTTGTCTGTTGGAGAAAGAGTTGTAACAAGAGGTATGGAAACCCTTATACATCAAGCACGAGTTCGTGTGACAGGGAATAACTGATATTATGTATGCTCTCGCACGCTACGCAACGAAACGCCCTGTTGCAGTTATAGTACTCGCTGCAGCTATTATCATGGTCGGTTGGATATCCTGGAAGGACCTTCCCCTTGACCTGTTGCCGGATATTCAGAGCCCTACCATACTTGTTTCAATAAAGTCAGGTGACCGGCCTCCAACTGAAATGGAACGAATATTCGGGGAGGCTGTTGAACGAAATCTCTTTGCTGTAGAGGGGATAAGGTCAATCAGCCAGGTTGCCAGGTCCGGTATCCTTATTGCCCGTGTAACATTCGACTGGGATTCGAATATGGATCTTGCCCTTGTTGATGTACAAAAGGCAATAAACCCGATCTCAAACGACACGGAAGTTGATGAAGTGCTGGTTCGAAGGCAGGACCCCCGCCAGTTACCGATACTCACAGTGGGGATTGTTGCTCCCGAAGGAGCTCCTGACCTTACGGAATTACGGCGTATAGCAAAACGCCAGCTCGCGCCCGGACTTGAGCGGCTGGAAGGAGTGGCGGAAGTTGGTGTTACCGGCGGCCGTGAAGAAGAAGTGCATATAATCCTGGATAAATATCTTATGGAGGCGCACTCCGTAACAACTGCTCTTATCGAGCAGCGTATAAGCGCAGTAAACCGGAATTTCGAAGCCGGCACTCTTGAAGAGAGAGATAATGTTTACCTTGTAAGGGGTATATCCAGGTTTAAAAATGTTAATGATGTGGCTAGAGTTGTAGTCAAGTACGACCGTGATTCGAATTCAAAACAGGTCCCTGTGAGAATAGGCGACATTGGGAAAGTTTTGCTTTCGGAAAAGGAGGTCACGGATCTTGTGGTTGTTGATGGTAAAGAAGGCGTAAGCCTTTCCATATACAAGGAAGCCGGGGCCAATACGGTTAAAGTTTCGAGAAATATACGGGACGCACTGAAAATCCTGAATGATGATCTTCAAAATATTGAGTTTAAGGTAGTCAGTGATGAAGCCGCGCTTGTTGAAGTTGCTGTAGAGGATGTGAAAGTCGCGGCAGCCATAGGTATAATACTTGCGGTTATCGTCCTGACATTTTTTTTAAGGTCTATTGGAACAACGGTTGTTGTGGCATCTGCTGTACCTGTTTCACTGGCGGCCACACTGTTTGCAATGCATTTCGGAGGATACAGTCTGAACCTCATGACTCTGGGAGGAATGGCCCTTGGTGCAGGAATGCTGGTGGATAATGCCATTGTTGTCATTGAAAGCATATTTAGAAGGCGTTCGGAAGGTGATCCTCCCATGGAAGCTGCTCCCAGGGGAACCGCCATGGTAGCCGGTGCCATAACCGCCAGCACCCTTACCACCTGCGTGGTGTTTTTACCTGTATTATTTATTCAGGGACTTGCCGCCAGGCTGGTTTCAGGCATAGCATTCACTGTAGTGGCTTCTCTTTTTGCGTCTCTCGGTGTTGCAATTTTTTTAATTCCCGCGCTTGCCAGGTGGTTTCTGCCCCGAAGTAAAACTAAGGAGATAGATCCCGGTAAGGCAAAAATGGAGTCTCTCGTTCTCGGCCTTTTAAAGCATCCCCTTCTGGTGGTAATAATCAGCATTCTTTTAGTTTCTGTTGCAGTTAAAAGCCTTATGGGGCTTGGAACAGAATTGCTTGCACCTGCTGACCCAAGTCAATTTGCAATTAAGGTCGCAGGTCCTCCGGGGCAACGGATTGAGTCCACACAAAATATGGTCAAGGTTGTTGAGGATATTATCAGGCAGGCGGCAGGAGATGATCTGAATGTAATACTGTCCGAGGTTGGAAAACTCCCTGATGATGATCATTACATCAGGGAGGAGAGAACCGGAGAAAACACTGCCAGGATTCTTGTCAGTTTGTCCTCCCGGGGGAGAACGGCCAGCCAGGTAGTCAATGCCGCGTCTCCTGCTGTTTCAGGGCTGTCGAATATTGAAGTATCATGGGAGCTTGGGACATCAACCATTGCACGGGCCATAGGTACCTCAGGCCCGCCGATCCAGGTGGAGATATCAGGCAAGTCACTCTATGAGTTGAAAGAAAGTGCGGATGATATCCTTAAAAAACTGAAAAGCAGAAAAGAACTATGGAACCAGCGCTCTTCCTTTGAAGGGGGAGCACCCGAACTTCATGTCATATTGAACCGGACATTATGTGATGCCCTGGGGATAAATATTGATACCCTTTCCAGGATACTCGAAACAGCCCTTGACGGACGTGAAATTTCAAAAATTACAACAGGTGATGAGGAAAAGGATATAATCCTTTCTGTTGACTATGGAAAGATAAATAACCTTAAATCCATCCCCTTTACGACATCAAATGGAGAACGGTTTACGGTGGGAGATGTAGCGGATATTCGTGAGGTTGATGGTGCTCTTGAAATATTCCGTAGAAACCAGAAAAGGGTCGCCAGGGTGACAGCAAGAGTCGCACCCGGAGTGGAATATCCTGTTGCAAGGTCTGCCACGGAAGAGGTTTTAAAAAATATTGATATAGGGCCCGGACTAGCCGTCAAGCTTGCAGGTGAGGAGGAAGAGAGAGAAAAGGCGTTCTCAGAGCTCAAATGGGCAGTTATAATAGCCATACTCCTGGTATTTATGGTGCTTGCGGGTACTTTTGAATCCCTGGTCCATCCTCTTACTGTCCTTGCATCCATACCACTTGCCCTTGTGGGGGTGGCAGTAGTGCTTGTGCCGGGAGGACGGCCTGTAGGAATAATGGAATTTTTAGGAATCATTGTATTATTCGGCATTGCTGTAAACGATGCAATACTCATGGTTCAGACCGCGCGCCAGCTTATGGCTGATGGACTTGAAGGGAAAAAAGCCCTGGCAAGGGCCGCGGCAATAAGACTCCGGCCTATACTCATGACGACCTTTACAACCGTACTTGCCCTTCTCCCCCTGGCAATAGGGGTTGGTGAAGCAGCCCAGTTACGGGCTCCCCTGGCCCTGACTATCATTGGAGGTGTCTGCGCATCCACACTGTTTTCACTTATTACCATACCGTGCCTTTACCATATGCTGGACTTTTTCAGGCGTAATCGGGGAAATTAATGAACTGGTATGATATACCCATAAAACGTCCTGTAGCAACAGCAATGCTGTTCTGCGCCATTATGCTCCTGGGAATTGTGGGCTGGATGAAAATACCTGTTGAGCTTTTCCCTGCAGTAGAAGGAGACGAGCTGTATATTAACTTCAGCAGGCCAAACAGTGAACCGGAAGTGGTTGAACGGGAACTCCTTATGCCTCTGGAAGCAAAAGTCTCAGGGCTGCAGGGAGTGAAAGAATCCTGGGGCCAGGTAAATGGTTCCAGCGGATCTTTAAGGGTAAGTTTTGAACCGGGAACAGATGTCAAAATAAGGCAGCTTGATCTTCAACGTCTCGCAATTGAGCTGAGAAAAGATCATCCGCCAGGGACCTATATTGGAGTCAATGCACAGAGCACTGCAATATTCAGCCGGTTTGTCATGATTATTCAGGTTACAGGCGGGATGGATATCAATGCTCTCAGGAACATTGTAGACGATAGGATCCAGTCAAGGATAGAGTCTGTGACCGGTGTTAGTTCAATCTGGTTAAGCGGTGCCCCGGAAGAAATTACCGTGAGAGTAGACCCTGATAAATGCGCCAGTGTCGGGGTAACCCCGGGAAGTGTAACGGAAGCTCTGGTAAGGTCTGTTCACAGGCTCAGGTATCTTGGAGGTATTGAAGACAGCTCAAAGCGGTTCCCTGTTATGCTGGATGGCCGTCCAAAGGGGAGTCATGAGCTGAATGAGTTGAGAATAACGCCTGACAGGCCTGTCCTTATACGCCATGTTGCTGATGTCGCAAAAGGTACCGGAAGAATAGACATGATGGCCAGGTTCAACGGCAAGCAGTCTGTGGCTCTATATGTTTTTAAGGAACAGGGCTCAAATCTTGTAAAACTTGGAAAAGACCTTCGTTCCAGGGTTGAGGTATTACGTGATGAATTCAAACCCTATGGAATTGATTTTTTAATAACCGACGATGGCGCGGAGTTTGTGGAAGATCAGCTTCAATGGCTCAAGAAACTTGCCTTAACCGGATTTATTATAGCCCTTGTTATCCTCTTTTTATTCATCCGCCGTCCCAGGGCTGTTGCTGTAGTAGCTCTGGCAGTACCGGTAAGCCTTCTGGCCGCCATGGCCATGTTATACCTGGGCGGGTACACCATTAATGTGTTTACACTGGTCGGGCTGGCTGTCGGCGTAGGCATGCTTGTAGATAATAGTATTGTTGTTTATGAATCAATTCAGAGAAGACTTGAAAGGGGAATTGATCCGGATACAGCCGCGGGACAGGGTGTAAAAATTACAATCAGGGCCATACTGGCAAGTACGGTAACAACAGCCATTGTATTCCTGCCCGTTTTTTTAATGGTGGAAAACTCAATGGTTCAGGGATTTTTAAAGATCTTTTCCGCAGCTATTTTACTCCCCCTTGTAGCATCTCTCATTGTAGCTATAGGACTGGTCCCTTTATTAAGCAGAAAGCTGGCAGCTCCGGCCGCTCTTTCACAACTTGAGAAGGTTAAGAAGCGCCGGGAATTGTACGCGGGTGTTCCATATCCTGATAAATGGAGGGAACTCTTTTCAGGTCTTTTAAAAAATTCCCTGCGTAATCCGGCTGTATGGCTTGCCTTTATAGCAGGAGCAGTACTTATAACCCTTATTGTGGCCCTTCCATGGGTTGCTGTTAACAGCCTTAACCAGGAGACTAAGGAAGCTGATCAGGTAAGACTCACTGTAGATGTTCCGTCCGGAGATTCCATTGAATCTATTGGTAAAGATATGCTGGCCCTTGAGGAAGCGGCACTTGCAATTGATGGCGTAAAATATGTACAGAGCATGGTGCGGGAAGGCGAAAGCTCCCTGGTTATAAAATTTGTTGATAAAGATGACCGGCCGGAAAGCTTAACCGCCGGCGGGGTAAGGGAAAAGATCAGAGATGCGGCGAAAAAACTGAAAGGATTCAGGATCGAATCGGAAAATTCATCAGGAGATGGTAACTCGGGACAGGGCAATGCCCTGGCCAGTCTGCTGGGACAGGGAGAATCCGAAATAGTACTTTCCGGGCCTGACTCTTACCAGTTAAAGTCCATTGCCGAATCAATAAAGGAAAGATTAAGTAATGTTTCCGAGATCGGCACAAATGGAGTCAAACTTTCGGCAAAATCCGGGCAGGAAGAAATTCATGTTGTCCCGGATTCTTTAAACCTGAACAGCCTGGGTCTTACAGCTGATCAGGTTCTTCCCCTGCTCGGGTTATTGAGCAGGCAGGGAAATGAAATGAGAGTCCGTATGAGCATGGATAACGGAAAGGAAATCCCAATTACTGTCAGAAACCAGGAAACCGTTACCAGCCAGTTAAACCGGAGGATAGAAGAATTAAAGCTTACCACTTCTGCAGGAGTAATTCCTTTAGGGCTTGTTTCAACTGCCAGAAAAATGCCTCCTCCCCCCATGATCCAGCACCATAACGGTAGAAGAGAATTAAGTGTTTTTTACCGTTTCACCAGGGATGTTCCTGAGACAGGGCCTGCAAGGGAGACCCTTGATGAAGAAATCAATTCACTGATAAAGTCAGTTCATGTGCCAGCCGGTTACATTATTGAACCGCCTGATAATGGGGAAACGACAAGCTGGTTTGAACGTGTTCGTATGCCGATGCTGCTTTTACTATTCGCCGTACTGGCAGTTACCTTTGAATCTCTGACCATGCCGATACTCGTGCTGCTTGCCCTGCCCCTGGTCGCTATTGGATCAATATGGGCACTGGTTTTTGCCGGCATGCCGCTGGACACAATGGCCATGATTGGTATTGTCGTGCTTTTAGGTCTTACTGTTAATCCAGCTATTCTTCTTGTAGACCGGATGCAGCAGAGAGTTCTCAATAATTCATGGTCTGCAGGAGCAGCCGCACTGGCCGCAGTCCGGGAAAGATGCAGACCGGTCCTTATGACTACCTGCACCACAATAGCCGGATTATGGCCCCTTGCTATTCCTACAGGGGTGGAGAATGAAATATGGCCACCATTCGCGGTTATTGTTATGGGAGGACTTGCAACTTCCAGCCTGCTGATTTTACTTGTTATCCCGATTGGATTTGTGTTTTTAAGCCGCCTTGATAAAATTTTCGGAAGGTTTGGCCCATGGGTCACCATTTCATGGATGGCGCTTACAGCATCAGTTATGACCCCTCTTATCATATATGACCATATCACGACCATGACATGGCAGTTTATAACCACAGTGCTTGTCGCAGCCGTGTTTTTCGGTATTTTTCTGCTGCTTTTTAGAAAGACTGAGTTGCCTGAACCCGATTCTGATATGAACATTAAAGTCAAATTTCTACATAAAATATACGGAAGGCCCGGCCCTGTGGGGAGGGCATGGAAAGCCGGTGAACATTTTGCCGAAAAAGTCCTTTCCAGGGGTGGTATACCCTTTTTAAGAAGTGATGCTATTCAGCCGATTATTACAATGTCAGCACTTTTAATTGGCGCAGTATATCTTGCTACATCTCTTGATACTACATGGTGGCGTCTCGTCTTTTCTTTTACGAGCGCTATTATATTAAGCATGATCTTTATCCAGTTCAGAAGACTCAGGGGAAAGTTTGATAAACTGGGAAGAACCCTTCCAGGAGGTATAGAACATCTTCTCGCCTTTTTGGTGCCATGGATTGTCTTTAGCCTGATTGGATTTTATTATTATTATGTTCCCCATGCCCTTGATAATAGACCCAGGTTGACTCTTTTCGCGCTGGTGCTGATTGCAGCAGTAATCATTTTTATCCAGCAGGGTAGAAAAACTGCAAAAGATATGTCAGCAGGAAAAATTGATGAACGGATAGATATGGGTTTTTTCTACCGGGTGAAAAATCTCTGGAGAAGAGTAAACAGACGCCTTTTCAGCCTTGATCTTCCCAATGTTGAAGTTGATGCCTTGAAAAACATACATTTCAACGCTGAAAGCGGCATGATAGGAATCCTGGGACCTAATGGTGCCGGTAAAACAACCCTGTTGAGGGCTCTTGCAGGGATTCTTGTTCCTACAACAGGAGTCATAGAACTTGGAGGTGTTCCTCTGAAAAAGATTAGAAGGCACCTTGCAAACTGGATAGGTTATCTGCCCCAGGATTTCGGGTTGTCCAATAACCTGACCGGGAGGGAATACCTGGAATATTATGCCCTCTTATATAAGATAGATGTAAAGAATGGAATAAAGGAAAGAGTTGATTACCTTCTCAATGAAGTCGGTCTTTGGGAGCAGGCAGATAAAAAAATAGGAGATTATTCAGGAGGTATGAGGCAGCGTGTCGCGGTTGCCAGGACCCTGTTAAGGCTTCCTCCTGTAATAATTGTTGATGAACCCACTGTTGGCCTTGATCCGAGGGAGCGCATAAGGTTTAGAAATCTTCTGGCAAAACTCGGTAAGACAAGGATTGTCCTTTTTTCCACTCACGTAGTGGAAGATGTGGCTGTAGCCTGTGACAGGGTTATTGTGCTATCAGGAGGCAGAAAGGTCTTTGATGACAAACCCAACCTGCTTGCCCATGAAGCCGAAGGAAAAGTATGGGAACTCACCGTTAGAGAAGGTGAGGGGGATAATTTTCCGGAAGATGCCATTGTCGTAGACCGTGTTCCTGAGGAGGATGGGCTTTATAATATCAGGGTGTTGTGTACGGAGATTCCCTCACACGGGGCGAAAACCGCATCACCTAACCTGCAGGACGGTTATCTTCAGCTTGTGGGAACTAGGAAGAGCAGACCGGCATCCGTTTAAAAAGATAAACGTTGAACGCGCAAGTTGGAAGTGTGGAGTTGGAAGTGGGAAGTGCGGAGTTCGAAGTGGGAAGTTGAGCATTGAAAGTTGGAAGTTCATCCTGTTTTTTAAAGAATAAGGATCTTTACATGTGGAGTAACTTAAAAAAATACTTAAGGCTTATGTTCCTGGCCACCCAGATTGTAGCCGGGAGAAAGTTCTGGATAGTTATGTTTCTGCCATTGTTGTGGCTTGTGCTTCAGGCTGTATTTATTTTACTTGGATGGCGGGAAAGCAAACTTGATGAAGTCAATGCCCAGGCCCTTATTGGCCTTCCACTTGCTGTTATCGCCATTGGGTTGGGTATTCGAATAATTGCCGGTGAGATAGACGGAAGAACACTGGAGATAGCCTACACGGTACCAGGGGGCTGTCACAGGATATGGCTTGTCAAGATAGCTTCAAGTGTCTGTCTTTTACTTATCAGTGAAATCCTCCGGCTCATCCGTTATATCCTTAACAGGCTTTTCCTTTGAGGCTTTCTTCAGCTCTATTACTTCAATCTGCCGAACTGTTTCCTGAGACACCTCCATTATAGGCGGAATTTCATATAATGTTTTTGCTTTATTCACATATGTGCAGCCGCTCATTAAAAACACACAGGTGATAGCGAAAGTAAATAATAAATAAAAAGTAATTTTTTCTGTTCCCTTTTTCTGCATTTTTTATACCTCCTGCAACATATATTAAAAAAATAAATCGTTTTCCTTATCTTTGCTTATAATTTAAAAATCTTTAAATTGGACTCACTGACTTCTGACCTCTGACTTCTGGCCCCCTAATCCCCCAGCATTTTTTCTCGCCTTTCTACTCGTAAAAAGGTAAGTAGAGTAAATGCGCCAATCAGGATTATGAATAAAATTCTATTCTGAAGAATCCTGGCAAACTGCTGGGCACTGTCCATTTCTTCAATAAGAGGGTTAAAAAAGGGTACTACCCACCCGTTTATAGGCAGGAGAATGGCAAAAAGAGCAATAGTCGCCATTGCTCCGGTTATTTCACTTCTGAAAAAGGCCGAAAAAAACATTCCGACAATCAAATAAAAAACCG
>JBHPCX010000042.1:0-29365 GCA_042573485.1 Thermodesulfobacteriota bacterium
GATCCGCAGGCTTGAGCAAGCAGGTCACGCCACATACTCTCAGACACAGTTTTGCCACACATCTTCTTGAAAAGGGGTATGATATAAGGACGATCCAGGAACTGCTTGGACATGCTGATGTTTCAACAACTATGATCTATACACATGCCTTAAATAAACCGGGAGTACCGGTATTGAGCCCGGCTGATTTCTGATGAATGAATTCTACTGCACCGTGGATGTTTTGGGAAGGTCAGGGGGATACATATATTTAGGATCTATATTATATGTCCAGGGGAGTCCCCACCACTGCCATCCGTAGCGGCGGCGGTGCTGAAAACCCTGCACCTTATTCTGCCTGGCAAGCTGCCTGTAATACTTGTTTTTGTTGGCGTCTTCAAAGTTGGGAAACTCAGGGCCTTCAAACCCGTCTTCCACGTCATATACTTTCTCATATCCGGCATCAACAAGCTCCTGCGCAGCAAGCGCGCTCCTTGTACCGTCACGTGAAATAATAATCAGGTGGTCTGTCTTTTTAAAAATTTTACCGATTTCTTCAATAAAGTCCTTATTTTTTTGACTGAGCTGGTATTCATATTTGTCATCGGTTTTTGCCAGCTTGGCGGTAAAAAACATATAGGGGAAAAGATAGGCATTAATTGGGTGACCGGTGTACTGGTATTCAGCCCTTGTTCTTACATCTATAAGAAACGTATCAGGAACTGTGTTCAGCCTGTCATAGGCCTCTACGCAGAGTATCTTTTTTGGTTTTTTTGACTCCTGTCCATAGACCACTGACAGGGGCGCGAGAAATATTAAAAGCCCTGCTATTAATAAAGGGAGTATGCTTTTTATGTTTCTTTTTTTCATTTACACAATCAAAAGTAATTTACATTCGGGCTTAAATTGTTGAATTAATTATAAAGTAATAGACTATACGTAATTTACTTGTCAATGTAAAAACAACCCCTGAGCACCAGCAAAATGACATCTGCTGTGTTGCCTGCAGTCGCTTCTCCTTGCGGCGTACTGCGTGTACGCCTCAGTCGGCACTCCCTTGGCGCCTTGCATCTGACACTTTGCTGGTGCTCAGGGGATATTTAAAACGCGTCAATATTTTTAAATGTATCTTTTTTATTGTTGAAACACGGGTTCTCAATCTGTTAGTGATATAATTGTAAAAACAGGAGAAATAAAAAATGGGAATTCATATCATCTCATATGTAGATTCGGAATTATCGCTTGTTAAGGACATTGTTCCTTTCTTTTCACCAATAGAGATTTGCCTGCCCTGGGAAAAAGAATTGCCCGGGATCGTTGATGAACAAACCATAACGGCATTATATCCTGCTGAAGATTTGAAACCTGACATTTCCTTTGAGAGGACTTTAAATGACTGCCTCAACTGGGTGGAGGAGCAGGGTGAAAAAAGCCGCATTGAACTGATCAAGGCGGGCGCTGGCAAAGTGTCTTCAGAAGAGTCTCTTTATCAGATAAGGCATCTGCTGGTCAGCAGAGAATCTGAAGCATCAGCTGTAAAAAACATTACAAACAGATGGCATTTGCTAATCCACTTGGCCGGCAGGATTGAGGAGCACAGGAGTGAAGCCAACCAGATGCTTAATAAACTTAATAAAAGACCTTCACCCCTGGCTGACAGCCTGGATCAGACCGGAAAAACAGAAGAGCTCTTGGGCACTCCTGCTGAAGTCAATGACGATTTTCTATTAGAGGACGCGTACACAAGCCATTTTTTAAGCGCGTGGTTAGGTCTTTTTGGAGATATTATAAAGGATGGCCGGATGCTGCTGACCTTAAACGGTCAGATTTTCCATAAAATGGCTGAAAAATGGGACTCGTTCTGCGGTGATGAGAAATCACGGGAAGAGGCAAACCTTTGTTTCAAAGCACCTCTGATTTCAAGCCTTAGTACCGAAGAACAGAAGAAACTGAAAACAGATGATGCTGTAAAGGAAAAATGTACGCAATTAATGGAATTGATTTGTAATACAGATACTGATCCTGTTGAAAAGAAAACTGCTCTCGTTAAAAACATTCAGGAATTTGAGAAAATGTTTCCTGAAGATATGATGAAAAGCCATATTCTTTTTACCTTATTATTTTTTTATATGCCTTCTGACAGGGAGTCTTCTTTTAAGGATGATTCAGTGGAACTGCTTTCAGGCAAAGCTCTTCTTCTCGCAGAGAAGGTAGTCATGTAACCGTGAAGGGAGATGATCTCCCGAAAGAGTCAAAAATGGATAAGCCGGAAGATAACGGATGGGATAAAAATATATATTTTCTCATCTACTTAACTTCTTGCTTTCTGCTTCCGGGGCACGGTGCGCCGTGCCCCTACTGTCTAGTCCTAAAATAGTTGATAGATTTATTGTCTAGTCCTAAAATAGTTGACACATTTAAGCTGAATAATTCTGATCTACGCTACTAAATTAATCTGCTTTTTCTTTTTTTCACCGCCCGCTACGCTAGAGACGCAGAGTTCGCTGAGAGTTTTGATTTTTAAACAATCGGGAGATGCCGATTGTTTAAAAGAGCTCATCCATGAGTAAATCAGTTTTGATCCCCAAATGCATCATATAACAAAATAATTAAGCTCCGCTCTAATAAATAACGTCCATTTATAAAAAGGGCAGGTTCTTTTCATTTACCGGTATCTCGCGGTAAATGAAAAATATTAAACCTCTGTGACCTCCGTGTCTCTGCGGTGAATATTTATTTTTGTCTCGTCCTAAAATAGTTGACAGATTTATGCTGCATACTTCTGTCCTCTGACATCTGTCCTCTGACCTTAAGGCATATATTCAGCCTTTACATTCCGGATAGCGTGAAAAACATTTCCTTTTATTTTACGATTAGTCCTGTACAGATCATGAAGCATCTTTTTGATATCCTCTCTTTTTGATGCACCGTCAGTAGGACATCCCATTATTATCTCCGGGAAGTTCATCTCCTTCGCGTATCGTGCTATTATCTGTTCATCCAGCATGAAAAGGGGCCTGATTACAGTCACGATTCCTTTGAAAAAATCCTGCACCGGCATCATTGTGCTTATTGACCCTCCATAGAATATATTCAGGAAGAGAGTTTCAATCATATCGTCCTTGTTATGACCGAGGGCTATCTTATTACATTCCAGTTCAGCGGCAAGTTCAAACACCATTTTTCTTCGATTCATGGAACAGAGGAAGCAGGGATTTTCAAGGTTTTCTTCACTATGGGCCTTCGGACCGAATTTGCCGGTTAATATTCTGTACCTGAATCCCTGTTCTTCAAAAAAGGACTTCATTTTTTTGCTGTTATCCGCGCCGAATCCGGGATCAACATGTACGGCAGTTATTTCATATTTAATGGGAAGCCTTTTCAGTCTTTCACGTAAAAGCCAGAGAAGGGACATGCTGTCCTTTCCCCCTGATACGGAGACCAGTATATGATCATCCTGTTCGGTCATGCCGTATTCATGGATACCCTTACCCATGAGGCGGCGCATCTCCTTATGTACGAATCTTGTCATGAATAGCTGCGTTCACCAAATATCCTCGTCCCTAACCTGACAAGGTTCGCCCCTTCTTCAAGGGCTATTTTATATGAATTGGACATGCCCATGGATAGATATTTCATTTCAATGCCGTCTATATTTTCCTGTTTTATACAGTCAAACAGCTTTTTGGTTTTTATAAAATAGGGCCTTGAATCTTCAGGATCTCCGCTGTAGGGTCCCATTGTCATGAGTCCCTTGACCCGTATATTTTTAAAGGTAGAAACTTCCCTGATCAAACCCGTTGCCAGGTCGGGAATGACACCTGCCTTTTGATCCTCTTCCCCGCTGTTTATTTCTACCAGGACAGGCATAATCTTGTTAATGTCAGCACATGCCTTATCAATGGCCCTGCAGAGTTTAATGGAATCCACTGTTTCAATCATATCAAATATCTTTACTGCCTTTTTTGCCTTATTTTTCTGGAGATGACCTATCATATGCCATTTTACCCTGTCTCCTACAGTCTGCCGGGCCTGCTCAGCCTCCCGAACATAGTTCTCGCCGACAATCTGAATTCCTGCTTCAACGGCCTCCATTATTTCTTCCGGTTTCCTTGTTTTAGCCGCTGCTACCAGGCTGACACCTGAGGGCAATTCACTCAATATCTCTTTTACTGCTTTTTTAATCATTCATACTCCTTTTAAACCATATATCTTTAACCGGATTACAGATTTTTCCAGTACTTCCTGTGAATTTCCAGGACCGGTTTGATTGCAAAGTCGACTATACTGTCATCCGCCCTGGCAATAAGGCCGGAAGAATCGCTTTTTCTTATGCCTGACATTTCCTCAAGTACAGCCTTGACGCTGTCCCTCTGTCCCTTGACATGGTATCCGCCCTCCAGTGTTATAACCAGTTTCCCTTCACAACAGGAGTCCGCCAGGTCCAATAACAGGCCTGTTAAGCCGGCAAACCCTTCAGGTGTCACATTCATTCCGCTCAGGGGATCATTTGTATAAATATCAAATCCAGCGGAAACAAGGATCATATCAGGTTTATATTCGAGAGCGGCCGGTTTCAATACTTTATCATATATTGAAACAAAATCTCCGTCACCATACCCTGTCGGCAGCGGTACATTTAAAGTATATCCTTCTCCATCCCCTCTCCCTGTCTCTCCATATGAGCCGGTCCCCGGGTAATGAGGATACTGATGGGTAGAAAAATAGAATACTCCCGGGTCATCTTCAAAGGAATGCTGTGTCCCGTTACCGTGGTGGACATCCCAGTCCACTACAAGTATTCTATCAAGCCCCAGCTTTTTCCTGGCATGCATTGCGGCTATGGCGACATTGTTAAAAAGACAGAACCCCATCGCCCTTGACCTTTCAGCATGGTGTCCCGGAGGCCTGACCAGGGCAAATGCATTGTCAAGGGTCCCCGCGTTCACCATTGAAACTGCTTTCATAAGACCTCCCGCGGCCAGAAGCGCGGCTTTATAAGATCCGGCGGATGTCTGAGTATCCGGATCCAGATATGTCGATTCAATACCGCTGGTTGAGGCGATTTCATCAATATAGGGTTCGGAATGAATATAAGCCAGTTCCTCCTTTTTCGCTTCCCTGGCAGGGACGCCCAGTAACAGCCCGCCCAATTCCTTGTCCAGCATATCATATATTGCCGCAAGCCGTTCAGGACACTCAGGATGTCCGTGCCCCATTACATGATCCATATACCTGTCATCTCTTACAATACCTGTTTTTTTCATTTTATTCCCCCGGAATTGCGGTTATTTTAAATATTTTTTGGCCCCTGTACCTTCTTGATTCCATGTTAAAAACTCTGATAATATAAATTATACAAAAAAAGAATACAAAGGTGTAATCTTAATAAAATCCGATTTTATATATTGCCCTTTTTGCGGCAAGTTATTATAAAAGATATTATATTTACCAGCAGGTGTATCATGAAAAAACAACTTCAACAACAAAATGAAAAGCTTCTTGGCCAGCTTGAAGAATTGGCAGAAAACCTGGGAATAGAAGTACGTTTTGAAAAATTAAAAAAGGAGAGCACCTTTTTCCCGGGTGGACTGTGTAAAGTGAAGGGAGAAGATATTATTATAATCAATTCGAGCACACCTATTGAAGATAAAATTGAAATACTGGGTAGAGCCCTGTCTCCCCTTGATCTCAGTCAGATATATGTGCTGCCCGCCTTAAGAGAACTTCTGGACAGTTTGAGCTGAATTTAATATTTCTTTCTTCTTTGTATCTTTCTTGCCCTGTAATTTGTCTTTGTATACAACTCAAGATATTTTGACAGGGCAAGCTTCATATCCTTTCTTTCGGATATTTCCTGGATGCCCCTTATATCATGGTAGTAATCAAGATGGTCATATATATTGCTCGAGATATTATACAGAGATTGCGACCGGACGAGGCTTTCATCCACATCAAATCCCCTGGATTTCATTACCCTGGGCCCTGTAAATATTATCAAAGCCCCCGGTTCGGCTATTATGACATCTCCCAGGGCCGCGTAACTGGCTATGGCCCCGCCCGTTGAGGGATCAGCCAGGATAGATATATAGGGGAGCCCATGACTTTTCAGGCGGTTCACCGATTCAATTGTCTTTACCATCTGCATAAGTGCTGATATGCCTTCATAAAGCCTCGCGCCACCGGAACAGCATACACTTATAAAGGGGAGATTTTCCTGTATAGCATAGTCCACGGCCCTTCTGAATTTTTCACCAAAAACCACCCCCATAGATCCGCCGCAGAAATAGAATTCACTTATGGCCATTACGACCTGAAAATGATTTGTCCTGGCACTTCCAACAACAAGAGACTCCTTGAAAGTCGACCGGCCTTCCTGCCTTTGAAGAAAGTCCCTGTAATAGTCCGTTATTGATTCGCTTTCCAGGAGCTGGTCAACCGTAAGATTCCTGTATAACTCGTGGAAGGATCCTTTATCAGCGAGGCAGTCTATCCATCCTACGGCGCCCAGAGTATAGGAATAGCCGCATTCGGGACAGACAAGGAAGTTTTCCAGAAAATCTTTCAAGGCTACCAGTTTTCCGCAACCTCCCGCGTTTACTTCTTTCCCGGGCACAACACCGCATGCTATATATTCTTCCTGTGATTGCCGGGGACTGACTTCACTGTAGTTATCACTGACTTCGGTCATGCCGGAGTGATTAACGATTTTAATGCTGGGCGGGACTTTCTGGAACAGCTTTTTCATTGGTTTTTCAATATAACGTTTTATATCATGGAACCTTCCGCTTCCCTTTGAAAGACCGAAGTTCTTCGCCCTTTTCTGTCTTTTTTGTATCAGTTTTTTAATGCGTGATTTTGATAAGTCTTTTATTGCCTTGGACAAAAACAACTCCACGGCTTGCGCCATCTCGTTGCAATTAGTGATGTTTTCAGGGGAGGGGACAATCCTGTCAATAACTCCCAGTTTTCTAAGCTCCTTTGCTGTCGGTTTTAAAATAGTAAGTGCGTCGCTAATCCTTTCCGCGTCTCTAAAAAGAATAGAAGCAGTGCTTTCCGGAGGGGCTGTCGCATAAAGGGCATCATCCATCTGTCCCCTGATATCCGTATACTGGATTGCCAGGGCACCTCCGCTTCCTCCTTCACCAATTACAAGGGAGATGGTCCTTACAGGTATGGTCAGGAATTCTCTTATAAGCTGCGCAATAAAAAAAGCCTGAAAATGCTTTGCCGATTCCATTGATATGTCTGCGCCGTATGTATCCACAAGACAAAAGATGTAGGTGTTTTCAGGGTTGAAGCTTCCTGCTTTCTTAAGCATGGATAATATCAAGGAATGGTCATCTGAGGTAAGCATTCCGTAGTTTAGCCGGTTCAGGTCCTTCCGGCTTTGAAGATCAGATAATTTAGGTTTCTGCTGCCCTATGACAAACAGGTTCTTCTCCATATATTGACAGGTCCCTGCTACAAGGGAGCTGTTTTTGGTTTCTGTTCTCTTGAATCCCGGAAAAAGCTTCTCGATTATATCAGAGCTCCTCGGCCGCATAGGATGCCTGGTCCTTTTTTTAAAAATATCCACAAGATTTAACTTTGCCATAATTGAAAACCTCAATAAATAATTCGGTAAAGTATAATATCATATGCCGGTATGCCGGAAGCATCCTCACCATATCGTCCTGATAATATAATTATAATAATTCTTTAGCGCAGGGTTTAACATGTATTGACAATGGGATCAAGTTCCTTGAAGAAGCCCTGATTCACCATCAAGGTGTCATCTGCCTTTCCATGCTACTGCGGAGGACGGGCACTTAAACGCTACAATGATGAATTTTGGATCCTGTATAACCTTCCCAAAAAAGACCGAAAAGCCAGAGAACATTATTTTTTTTCTTCAGGTTCTGATTTCTTGCTGCTTTTTGTGGCGTTATTAATATTTTTTATCAAATTAAACGGAGTAAGGATCACCCTTTTTAATACACCAAAGAGCCCTTTTACATTTTCTCCAGGTACAATATTCATGGCAGGTTCGGACCATGGTCCTGTAATATCATACCCAAAAGAAAAAAAGGTTTCATCTCCATCTACAAAGATTCGACCAGCTATCGGTATACTTTTTATTATAGAGTCAATAGTGCCAATGGGCTGTACAAGGAGGCGAAAATTATGTGTCATTTCATAAAGATTCTCTTTACCGGAACCAACCGCGTTAAATGCCGGGCTCTTCATCACGAAATTATCCGTTTTGAGAATACCCTTTTCAATTACAGCATCACCCTGAATGCTCTCAAAATAGAATCCCTCTTCTCTCATTTCAGGAGGCCGTTTTTTGAATTTGTCCGGTATATTTAAAAAATCCAGAATCTTTATAAATACCCTGGAATTCTTATGCAGGCCGTTTGTTATGGATATATTTTTTAAATTGCCTGACATACCCTTCAAAAATGCCTCTTCAGGAATTCCCGTTGCTTTAAGAGATGCATTTACGGAGAGAGTGCCTTTTATTCCCCTGTCACCGAATCCCGTATCACTGATTAATTTGTCAATCGGCTGCTCCTTAAGATTAATATCCCCGGAAATATCAATTTTTGGAGAATCTCCATGTACACTATAACCCTTTATAGATAGGTCACCCTTTTCAAGATCGGCTCGGGCATTGTTCACCGTAATCCTGTCTCCCGAAAAGGCCAGGTCGGCGATCAAATGATTAAACTCCAGTTTTCGCCATATGCCGCGGGAGGCATTAACCTTTATATTGATATCAGGATGAAATCGCGCATCAGGCGTCTCTTTTTTATGAGGTTTGAACTTGCCGGCAATAAAATCCGTAAGATCAATAAAGTCGGAAGTTAACAGGAAGTCTCCGTTGACATTTTTCCATCCGTGCAGGTTTCCTTTTAGGTTGACAATGTTTTCACCAGTACTTATCCGGCAGTTATCCAGGAAACCTTTTTTCCCTGCCAGGTCCAGTCTGAAGTCAAGATGTTGTACCGGTGACGGCAACAATTCTGTGTTAAAGGAAAGGTTTTTTCCCCATATCTGTCCGTTTATGATCGGATCGTGTGTATTATCATCAAGAAAATGAACATTAATACTGCCGGACAGGTTTCCACCCAGCGCTTTGTTATCATCATTGATATGAAGATCCAGATCGTTCAATGCCAAGGAATCACTTTCTATTTTAAGAGTCTCGAGCTTTTTGGTATTGGTATTAAACTGTCCGGAAAGAGTTGCCCGGGAATCATCAAATACCGCGCGCGCCATGTTCAGGATGATTCTTCCATCCGGGTGTGACATCAGATCAAACAGCAGTTCCTTACCGTTTCCCGAGGTATTAATAGATAAACTGTCTGACTCCATGGAGAGGTTTTGGATATCAACCCTTCCACTGTATCTTGTCATATCTTTCTGCTGTTCCATGGAGATTTCCCATGGCAGCCTGTCAGCAAACCTGAATGGAAACTCCTCATACTCAAAAATTTCTGAAAGTAAACGATTCATATCCAGCCGGGCCCGGGTGTCAGCCTTTAATAACCTCAGGTCATTCTCCTCAATTTCAAATAAGCCGGATGATGAAAAGGGCATATCTCCAAGAAAGCCGTTTCCGTTAAATTCATTATCTCCCTGTTCATGAATATGGAATTTCAAATCCTTGAAGGTTAAAGGCAGAGAAAGAAACTCCCGGTTATATGAAAGATCAGTGAAATTATAATCACCGTCCAGTATTCTTGGAGTTCCCCAGTCCTTTTTATAGCCGATTGTAGTTTCAGCCTTTAACCTTCCGGATATTCCCAGAAAATTATTGATCTTCTCTCTCACGGATTCCTGAATCACTTCCATTTCTTTATGGCTGATCAGTTCCTCGATATCAAAGTCACCATCCACGTAAACTTTGAAATAGGGCAATCCCTCGAACATGTCTTTTACAAGAAGGGAGGCATTTTCTATTGTTGAATTTCCGAACCTTCCTCTTAATTCAGGGATTGTTAAATCTCCGTTTTTGATATCCACCCGGGCGGACACATCTGTGAAAGGGATTTGTATACCCTGATTCGATAGCTTAATATTATTACCCGAAAAACTCATGCCGATAATAGAATAGTTTTTATTCTTTTTCAGATGGCGGAACTGTTCAATGCTCCCGTCCAGGACCAGGGTGTTTATTTTTATATTTCCGCTTTCAAACAGTGAAAACAGATTATCTTTGACCCATGGTTTGGTTGTCGGAAAGGGGTAGAATTCCCGGAATGCATTAACAGGCATAAAGTCACTTTTGATTGCCAGTTTCAGACGGGGGGAATCAAGGGTTTCCAGGTTAATTATTGCGTTAAGATCAAGGTTAACGGCATCTGTTTTTGCGTTGAGTGAATCAACATGTAAAACCCGGTCTTTTACCCTTGTGCTCAGGGTACAGCTCAATTTGTTAATATGGTATTCATGGGCTCTTTTATTTTTTGTTAGGATAAAATTGATATTTTTAAAAAGCAGGTTCCCCTTCGCGGTTAACTGGTCCCTGAGCTTCCCCTCTATTCGTAGAATGCTGTCATAAAAACCTGATCGCATGTCAATGTATTTTGACCATGGTGTCCATACCGCAGGAGTATTTTTGGTCTCAAGGTCTATCTTGAGGTGGCTGTTTAATATGTCAGCAGGGTTGATATTTATTTTGCCGCTTGATTTAAAGAAGGAGTAATGATTTTTATAATCAATGACTCCAGTTCCCTTTACTCCAAAGGTCCTGGAGTCATCATCAAGCCGCCATAATTTTAAAGAAAGATCACTCAGTTCTGCAGTTAAATGTCCCTTGAAAACGACCCGCCCCTTTGTAATCTGCAGGGTCTCTATTCTATCCTTATATAAAAGGTTATGTTTTTCACCCTGATAATTTTTTATAAAATTATTCAGATTATCCGGAGTGTTTATTTCTATTTCCGGTTTAATGATTCTTATTTTCGAGGGATAAAATTCCCCTTTAAACAGAGCTTTTTTATCGAACGTTAATTCAACTATTGACGCTTTTATACAGTATCTGCTTTTATCCAGAAGAACGTCGCATTTTTCAACAGAGAGCCTCAACGGGCCGAATAGGTTAATTTCTATCTTTCCTGTTTTTATATCTATTCCTGAATCCTTAAAAATTTTGCCTATCAAATATTGCTGGACCGGTTCTGTCTGTATAAGCATGTTCGCCAGAACAAGGACGGAAAGAAAAAACAGGAGGACCAGTACCGGTGGGATAATAAATTTTCGTATTTTATTATTTAGCAGCATATCGGAATAATAAAAGTCCAGCCTGGTTATTTTATGTTGTGGATACGCCGGAAATAATCCATGCATATCCTTCGGTGATCAAATGCCATGTTCTCAGGAAGTGTCCCGAATGAGAAAACGTCTGCTTTAAGAGCGTCATCTGAAGCGATCGGCAAACCCTCCGCTTTTGCTATGAAGATAAATGAAATTGTATGGTGCCTGGGATCCCTTTCAGGATCAGAGTAGGCCCCGAATTGTGAAATAAGTTCCACATCCAGGGATGTTTCCTCCTTTGCCTCTCTGACTGCGGCTGACTCCAGACTTTCACCATAATCAACAAAACCTCCGGGAAGCGCCCAGCCATAAGGCGGGTTCTTCCTCTGGATGAGAACAATTCCATTATTTGTCTCTATGATAATATCCACAGTAGGGAAAGGATTCCGATATTTTGTAACGGGATTTCCGCAGTTGGAACAGGTAAGCTGATCATTCATATAATTGATTCCCGCCTAAAGATTATATTGAGATATAAGCCTTGATAAATAGGTTCTTTGTATTTTCATAACCCTGGCAGCCTTGCTCCTGTTTCCCCCGGAATGATCAAGATTGATCCTGATGAATTCTTTTTTAAATTTATCCAGGGCCTCCTTCAGGCTTAATCCAACTTCCAGTCCCGGCTGTTCCCTGGTATGCCCCCCTATGGGAAGGTCTTCGGGTAATATTTCACTTTTATTTCCCATGACAACGGCGCGTTCCATGGCGTTCCTTAATTCACGAACATTACCCGGCCAGTTGTAATCCATGATTTTTTCCATGGCACCATTTGATATTTTCAGGTTTTGAAGTCCCGTCTCACCGCTGAATAGATTCAGAAAATATTCGGTCAGCAGGGGGATATCTTCTTTCCGGTCACGCAGCGGCGGCATCTGGAGCTGTACAACATTAAGCCTGTAGTAGAGATCCTCCCGGAAATTTTCATTGGCGATTTCCTTTGTTATATCCCTGTTCGTAGCGGCAACTACCCTCACATCCACAGTAATCGGCTCAACTCCGCCTACTCTGTAAAAGACACCTTCCTGTAGAACCTGAAGGAGTTTGGCCTGCATGCCGGGGGACATTTCGGCTATTTCATCAAGAAAAAGAGTGCCCTTGTCCGCAAGCTCAAATTTCCCGATTTTTTTCGCGGTTGCACCTGTAAAGGCTCCTTTCTCATGGCCGAAAAGTTCGTCTTCCAGCAGTGTTTCCGGCAGAGCGGCACAGTTTAGCACTATCATGGGCATTAATTTTCTTGGCCCGGCGTGGTGTATCAACCTGGCCAGCAGTTCCTTGCCGGTCCCGCTTTCTCCTAAAATTAATGTTGTTGTTTTTGAGTTGGCAACTTTCAGGGCGTCATATATAACGTTATTAAGCTTTTTTGATTCCCCGATAATTTGATATTTATTGCTTAACTCTTCCTTTAGATCCCGGTTTTCCCTTTTTACCTGGTCTATTTCCTGCGCGTTTAAAATCGCCATTGAAGCCATGTCAGCGATTACCGACAGTATTTTTACATCCTCTTCATTTAAGGGTGTCCCGTCTTCCTTGTCTATTATCTCAACAACCCCGATTATCTTGTCATCCATTTTCATTGGAACACAGGCGATTGAGGTAGTTTTAAATCCAATATATTCACTTATCCTTTTGTCCCACCTCGGATCTTTGCTGACATCATGGATAAGAAGGGGTTCCCCTGTCTCTGCCACATAACCGGAAATGCCCTCCCCGAGACTGACCTCGAATTGCCTGACTTCTTTCCCCTTTTCGCCGGTAGCGACTTTGAAATAAAGCTTATTTGTTTTTTCATCCAACAACAGAAGTGAGCTGGCTTTTGCCTGCATCATCCTGGTAGCAGTATCAATTATGAGTTCAAGAAGCTGGTCCAGGTCAAGGACTGAATGAAGCCACGTTGATATTTCCCTGAAACAGGCGATGGGAAGTTCGTTTGCCAAAGAGTTATTATTCATTCTTCCACCTCATTTACCGGTTAACGGTTTTATTCTCCGAGTATTTACATCGGATTTTTGTACATTACTTTGACAGGTAACAGAAAGGATACTAACATGTTTTTTAAAAACTGTATACTTTTTATTACTTCAACACATTATTGGTTGCTGATGTATCTTATTATGCACTTTTTCGGGTGTTGAATATTCTATAGCTGAAAGTACAGTTAATCATAAAAGTTAATTCAACCGGGCATGGAGCAACCTTAAAATAAAAGTGATGTATCTGATGTATTCCACCGATGACCATGATTTAAAAGAACTAATTATATAAGATATTGCAGGGGCGGGCCCGGCCTGGCCCCACGTCGCCTTGGGAAGGCGGCTGTCCGCCTATTTCTTCTCTTGACATTATTTAAATATAGGTGAACACTGAAATGAAATTCAAAGGTATTTTATAATCAGGGGTAATGCATGAAAATTAACACTTTAAAAGGCAGGCTGGAAGGACACGCCTTTGTTATAAACAGTGACAGCTTATTTATCGGCAGGTCTCCCGAAAACGATATACAGATTCCGGACCCTTCTGTCTCAAGAAAACACGCGAAAATATATAAAAGCGGGGATAAATATTTTATCAAGGATCTTAAGAGCAGTAATGGCATACTGGTTGACGGCAGTATGGTTGATCCGGGAAAGGAGATCGAAGTGCAACGGGGAATCTGTTTTTCAGTAGGCGATAACATTTTCAGCCTGGATTCTCTCGGCTCGAAAAAAGACCAGGCAAACCAGTATTCCATTGATCTTACATCAGTTATAGAACGTAACGGGCTGTCTCCATTTTACAGGGACCGCGAGATAACAAACAGGAGACATCTGGAACTCATATATGAAGTGTCGGTAGCACTTATCCAGTCTCTTGACCTCAAAACCATGTGCGAAAAGATCCTTGATTCATTGTTCCACTGTCTGAAAAGGCTTGACAGCGGGGCAATACTCATGATTGACGAAAATAGCGGAAATATAATTCAATTGATGAACAAATCCAGAGATCCCGGCTCCTCTCATGAGATTAACTATAGCCAGACTATTGTAAGGCAGGTTATTGATGAAGGCAGAGCACTCATGATCGAAAATGTAGATGAATACGGGGGCGATTTGAGTGACAGTATAGAACGGATGCAGATTAAGGCAATAATGTGTGTTCCCCTGGTATGCAGCTCAAAAACAAAAGGAGTAATTTATGTTCATTCGGTCAATAAACCAAATGATTTTCGAAAAGAAGATTTTTATATGCTTGTGGCATTGAGCACTACAGCCGCTCTCGCGATAGATAATGCCATTATCCATTCAGGCGAAAGTTTATACCGAAACAGGCCCGAGTTTAATGTTATTCTTAAAAATAAAATGGAGACAATAAAAAGCGTTGCCAGAATTATTTCTCATAAATTAAATAATCTGCTCATGTGTCTTCAAGGTGAAATATCAATACTTATGCTGGATACCCAGAAAAAGAGTAAGGAATATGACAGACTCATGGATATGGAACGGTATATACAGAACGGTGCCGCGCTGATCGGAAAGTTATGTGGTTTTCAAGAGGAGATATACCCGGACTGTTGCAGGGATATTAATATGGTAGTTTCAAGGTCTGTTGATACTTTTATAATGCCTTCAAAAGATATGTCTGTAAAAAAGGAGTTATCTGATGATCTGTGGCCCGTTAACATTGATGAACTCCTTATTGAAAAAGTACTTAAGAATATTTTCAATTTTTTCACTGCAGATTGTAAATCAGGCACCCTTTCAATAAGAACGGAAAATATAAAAATTAATAAAGAGACTCAGAATGAAACAGGTCTGAAGAATAAAAGATGCGTCAGGATCTCTGTGAATGAAAAAAATATTTATATGAATAAAGAAGACTTGCTGGATTGTTTTAACCCGGGATCAAAAAGGGCGGGAGATTCGGAGAAAACCGCGGAAACAGGACTTATTGACACCTACTGGATAATTGAAAAACACGGCGGAATCCTTGATGTGTCAAGTGACAGGAATACCGGTATCAGGTTTAATATATATCTGCCCGCGGAGGAATAAGGTTATTCACGGAATCCTTCCGGGACATGATTGCCATCCACATACACTCTGTTATCGTCATCAAAGGCAAACCTTCCTTCAGCAATTAATTCTACTGTTCGGGGGAATATTTCCCAATCTCCAATCTCTTTAAGTCTTTCCTGGTGACTGTCAACAATTTCAAGGAGCCTTTTTTTGTTTTTCTTCAGGCTTTCAACAGGTTCAGGCAGAATAACTTCAGTGGGCCTGGATACCATCAGTAGAGGGCCGGTATCGACTCCCAGGTCTGTCCAGAGTGTTGATGAGCGGAGGCTTTTTTCCCCATCCAGGATGGCATCATAAACGGCGTTGTCCCCGGTATATTTTCTTTTGCCATCAGGAGAATGGATGGAAAGATCAGCCGGATGTACATTAATACATCCCTCAAGAGTGGTGAAGCTCATGTATCCTCCCAGGGCTATTAAATCTATTTGAAATGCCTTTACCAATTCAAGAGGAATGCTGTCAAATTCCTTTCTCGCGGCAAAACCCTCCTGTGTGAGTGCGGTTCTCTTTATGTTCCTGATGTCGTGAAATTTTCTGATATCGTAGCTGAAGTAAGGTATTCCGTTTGAACAGGCAATATCTTCACCATGACATTTACCGTCTGATCTGTCGCTGAAAATAAAAACTACTTTAAAAGGTGATTGTTCCCCTGCTTTTTCAAGCTCCTTCCCTTTTTTTATCAGCATTTTTATATTACTGCCCGTGCCGGACATAAATGCAGCTACTTTCATGGGGGTTTTTTTATGGTCCGGATTATATAAGGGTCTTAGTTTCATTGGCGCTCCCGCTTTTAAATGTCATAATATGAAGATAACAAAATAAATTTAAAATGTCAGCGTATAATTAAAGGCTCAAGGCATAAGGCTAAAGGCGCAGGGTAAAAGAGCCAGGCGGTTTGTACCCGGGAGTTCCAAAAATCCTTTAAACTCACTTTAAATCAGGAATTTTGGTGACTGATTTCAGGGTTTCTATTTTGCTGGACTTTTAATGATTATTTTTATATTTTATATAATTTAGAAGACTTAGTTATATAATGGGATTTTAATTAAAAAAATGAATAAAATTTTTTTCCCAGGGACGGTAAGTAACATATTTTGTATAGCATAAATATATATAATTATATATAATATTATAATTATATATTGACAAATATATAATTATATGCTTAATTTTTGGAAAATTATTATAGTGGTTTCTAATTATGTACTTAGAATACTGGGGCTTTAAAATATTCCCTTTTGAAAATGTGCCTGATCCTGACCTTTTCTACCTTTCCAGCGCACATGAAGAGGCATTAACCCGCCTTATCTATGCAGCTGAGATGAGAAAAGGGGGCGCAATGCTTTCAGGTGAAATTGGATGCGGAAAAACAACTCTTTCAAAGGTTTATGTGCAGGAATTGTCTGACGAAAAGTATGACATTGGGATGGTAATAAATCCCAAACTTGAGGCAAAGGAGTTTCTCCAGGAAGTACTGTACCAGTTTGATATACAGGAGATACCTGATACAAAGGTTGAATGTTTAAGGTCCCTTAATAATAAAATGTTAGCCAACCTGAATGCCGGCAAAGATACACTCCTTATTGTGGATGAGGCGCAATTACTTAATGAAACGACATTTGAAGAAATAAGGCTTCTACTCAATTTCCAGCTTAATAACAGATTTCTTTTAACAGTTATTCTTCTTGGTCAGCCTGAGTTGATGCAAAAGGTAAAAAGCATTGAACAGCTTGAACAGAGAATAGCCATAAGGTACCATCTCACTCCCTTTGACCTGGATGAAACGGTTAGCTATATTGAATTCAGACAGAAAAAAGCCGGGAGAGAGGATGCTGTTTTTACTGATGAAGCCCTGGAAGCAATCTATGAAAATACGACCGGTGTTCCCAGGAAGATAAATAACCTTTGTGACCTTTCACTGCTTATTGGTTTCAGTACAAAAGAAACTGTAATCGATCAAAAAATAGTGGAGAATGTAATTAGCGATGGTGCGCTTTTCTGAAATAATTAAAGTTAAAGGTAAAAAAGGTTCCAAGAAAACTCCTGGAGAAATAAAGGGGCGGGAGGACAGGTTCAGGCTGAGTGACTCCCAGGTTTTTAAACCCCGTGACAGGGAAACGGTTGTTAAAGAAGAATCCAAAACCGAAAAGAAAGATAATAATATTGAAGTAGTAACCTATTATGAGATTTTTATTGAAAAGATCCAGGAGGTTAAAGAACGGGTAATGAGTGATATGGGTATCAGCCCATCGCCCATACTTTCCGATCTTCATGCTGTAATAGACAAGGACATTATAGATGACCTTTATGAATATTCAATGACAGCACAGGATGATTATGAAAGGATGCTGGTACACACTGTTGATGTAACCTTTACATCCCTGAAGGTTGGCAAAGGGATGAATTATGATATTAAAAAACTCCTGAGACTCGGACTTGCCGCATTTCTCGAGAATGTCGGAATGTATAAGATCCCCGGCAATATTCTTGCGGCTGAAAGAAAACTTTCAGAGGATGAGATGAAAATTATAAAAAGTCATCCTGAGAGCAGTTATGAAATACTTATGAACCTGGGAGAGCGATATAAGTGGCTGGCGGAAACTGCTCTTAGTGTCCATGAAAGGGCTGATGGATCAGGTTATCCTTCAGGAATTAAAGGTGATGAGATCCCTGAACTCTCTTCTATTATAGGCCTTGTGGATACATACATAGCCATGATAAAGAATAGGCCCTATAGTGATAAATTTAT
Organism: Thermodesulfobacteriota bacterium; assembly: GCA_042573485.1. Taxonomy (GTDB): domain Bacteria; phylum Desulfobacterota; class DSM-4660; order Desulfatiglandales; family HGW-15; genus JAAZBV01. Next base: position 18,085 of record JBHPCX010000042.1, read on the forward strand.
TCAAACCGATGCCATAAAATCAATTATTGAGGCAAGCAGGGGGAAATTCCCGGACAGGATACTGAAGATATTTTTAAATCAAATTTCACTTTTCCCGGTCAATTCCCATGTCACGTTGAATAATGGTTCCGTTGGAAGGGTTGTTTCAACAAACAAGGACAAACCTTTACGACCGACTATAGAGCTTCTATACGACGGAAAAGGAAATCAATTGACCAGTAAACAGATTATCCGGCTCGCTGACAATCCGCTATTATATATCGACACGAATGTTAATTCGAATATTCCTACACAATAGACAGGATACATGGGAATAAATAAAGAAAATATTTCTATCTGCCGGAACAGGCCGCTATATAAGTACCCGTTTGCGCTGTTGGTTCTTTTAATATGTGTCAAGCTTTGCGGTTGTTATTCCTCAACTGCTGTAAAAGGAACGCCTGTTAAGGAATTAATTGAAGCCCGAGACAGGCGGATTTTGCCCGGAGCGGACCAGGTAAAGAACAAAAAGGTAATAGCGGAACTTAGTTCAGTAAAGGGAAACAAAACATTTAAAGAATTGGACGGTATTCCGGAATATATAATCGGTCCTTTTGATGAACTGGAAATTAATTCTCATATTGGCGACAAGGTAACAACAAAAGAGATTACGGTAGATAGCCGCGGTTATGTCACCTATTCCTTCATCGATGATCTTCAGGTTAGTGGCTTGACACCCAGCGAACTGGATAAAGTCTTATCCGAAAAGATGTCCTCATATATTAAGAATCCTAGAATTGATGTCCTGGTAAGGGAATACAAAAGTAAAAGCGCCACGGTTTTAGGCGAATTTTCATCCTTGAGGGCGACCGGGTCTGAAGACGCGGGTAGCGGACGGATTAACCTGGAAGGAAAGACAAAATTAATGGACTTATTCGCGCTTGCGGGCGGATATACCGTTGATGGTGATATAAAAAGGGTTAAGCTGGTCAGAAAGGGCAAAACATATGTTATTAATGTTTATGATATCATCGAAAAGGGAGATGATAGCCAGAATGTCATAATTGATGATGGTGATGTAGTGGATGTGCCGGAGCTTGGAGCATTCAGGGAGAGAGTTTACGTAATGGGAGAAGTAAACAGCCAGGGGATATATTCTCTCAAGGATGCGCGTGATCTCCTGGGCGCATTAGCCCTGGCTGGAAATGTTACCACTCTTGCCATGGAAGAAAATACACTCATTGTAAGGGGGTACTCCAGCCCCGGGGATAAACCTCTGGTTATGATGGCCGATGTTAAGGCCCTTTTCAGAAACGCGGATATGGACCAGAATGTAGTCCTTGAGGAAGGTGATCTTGTGTATGTCCCAAGGATGAAAATAGGTGATATTAATGACTGGATAACAAATACCATGCCCCTTCTGGATTTTCTATTTTACCCCGGACAGTTTCAGGATAATTATTTCTCAAGAGATTATCTGAAAATAAAGTAAAAATAAACAGAGAGAGATACTATTGACTCAGTATGACTTAAATCTCAGAGAATACTGGCGGATTATAAAAAAAAGAAAATTTGTCGTTATTATTACAGCGCTGGTTCTTTGTGTATTCAGCACATTTTCCGCTATAATACAGGCCCCTGATCCTCTATACACCTCCACATGCAGTATTAGATTTGAAAAAGAAACTACACTTGAAGGTTTGTACGCCCGGACTTTATCATGGTCAGAAGGTGATGACATTGAAACACAGCTTGCTATTATTACCGGTTATCCCGTAATGACGGAAGTTGCAAAAAATATGTCATTAATTCCTAAAGAAGGCTCGATCGATGATCCGAATATGAATTCAATTGTTGAAGGATTGAAATCAAAGGTTTCGGTCGATAGGGAGGAATATACTAATATTATCAATATAAGTGTTGTTGATAGAAATCCCTTATTTGCCCAGAAAATGGCTAATGAAGTGGCAGAAGCATACAAAAAAATTCACTCTGACCAGCAGGGTAAGCGTACGAAAGAAGCCCTTAAATATATCGATGACCAGTTAAATAATGTCAGGGGAAAGCTCAGAAAATCTGAAGAAGATTTTAACAGGTTCAGCCAGGTAAATCAGATTCTTTCAATAGATATGCAGAGCGAGAACCTGCTTATACGTAAAAAAGAGATAAAGGACGAAATACGCGAATTAAATGAAGATAAAAGTGAGTTGAACATACTCCTGTCCAGGATAAAGAAGTTTTTAAAAGCCCCGTCTTCATCAGAAATCGATACAAATTTCTATTCCGCAACAGCTACTCAGCAGTATCAGAATACAAACAACAGTCTTGTAGAACTACTGCTTAAAAGAGATACACTTCTTGAAAATTATACAGAGCAGTATCCTGAAGTTATATCTGCCCGCCAGAAGATTGTTGAGAACGGACGAAAGATGGCATTGCTTCTCAACCAGCAGTTAGGCATCATTGAGCAGAAAAAAAAAGACCTTGATAAGGAACTTGAGGAACTGAACTATCTCACTAACAATCTTATGGAAAAAAAGCTGGAGTATGACAGGCTGAAGAGAGAGCTCGATTCTTTCAGGGATATGACAGCACTTCTGGAACAGAAAAATCAGGAAGCACTTATCAGGCAGGCTGAAAAACCTGAGGAAGTAGTTATTCTGAGGAAAGCCATGCCATCCGGTTCAGCCATAAATCCCCCCAAAGTTCTAAGTACAGGCATAATGGGTATAATCATCGGTATTGTACTCGGGCTTATAGTGGCCTTTATTATTGAAACATTTGATACTTCCCTTGGTGCGATTGAAGATGTGGAAGAGACCCTTGGTGCCAAGGTTCTCGGGGTTTTACCCTTTACTGATGAAAAAGAGGTCCTGGAAGGCATCAGAAATGGCCACGCAAAGGAACCTGACGACCATACTCTCAGAAAATATATCAGCCTTGTCAGTCATTTTGCACCAAAGACGATGATAGCAGAAAGCTTCCGGGCTTTAAGGACAAATATTCAATTTGCCGGTGAGACAGAAAACGCAAAAACTCTTTCCATTACAAGCACATCCCCTCAGGAGGGGAAATCAATGGTCTCAATCAACCTGTCCATCAGTATGGCCCAGGCAGGCCTGAAAACATTGCTTGTAGGCGCTGACCTCAGAAAACCAATGATGTCGAAAATATTCGGCCTGGAGGAGAGCCCCGGTCTGACAGATATCCTTCTGGGAAGTTATCCCTGGAAGGATACGGTAAGGACCGTTACAGATATAATAATGGGAAGAATGAGCATGGATGATGTAATGTTGACACCCGGTATGGATAACCTGAATATTATAACATGCGGAGGAATACCTCCTAATCCTGCCGAACTGATTGATTCCAAAAGACTCGATGAATTTATTGAAGAAGCAAAAAAAGAGTATGATATTATAATTTTTGATTCCACACCCGTTCTTTCTACGGCTGATGCAGCCATTCTTGGTAAAAAAGTAGACGGTGTTCTTATTGTCTACAGAATAGGCTCAGTATCAAAGGGTCTTTTAAAAAGGACATCAATCCAGCTTGATCAGGTTAACTGCAATGTGCTCGGAGTCGTATTGAACGGGATGAAACCGGACATAAGCCCTGATTTTCCGGGTTATAAATATTATCAATACTACTCATATTACGGTGAGGGTGAAACAGGGGAAGAGAAAGAATCTAAAGGTATTTTGTCTTTTCTGTCCGGTCTTATTGGGAAAGGGATTGACCCGCGGTCAGATGAAGTTTCGACTGCTAGAAAAGTGAAAAAAAAGAAAGGAAAATCCTTTCCAAAATTTTTAATAGCAGGTATTGCCCTGGTTTTTATAGCTGTCGGTATCCTCTGGCAGAGCGGTGTAATAGATCCTTTTAGCGCCAGCAATAGGGAGATCAGGGATGGTAACGGGAATTCAAAGAGTGTAAAAACTCAACCGGGGCCGACACCTTATAAAGATGAAAAAAAACCGGCTGTCCAGGCTGCTGTCAAGGCTCCTGCAGCTGATGAAAATATGCCTTTAGAAGAAGAGAAATCAGAAACTGAAGAGATATCAATTGAACCTGTCATAGAGGAAGTCAAAGTTGAAAGGGAAAAACCGGAATATCCATCCGGGAGCTTCCCCTATTCTATTTATTTCGGATCATTTAAAACAAAAGAAAAAGCTGAAAACGCGATCGATATCTATACAGGAAAAGGGTTGTCACCCTATCGGGTCAGGGTCGATTTTAAGGAAAAAGGTATCTGGTATAGAGTTTATTCCGGCCACTTTGGAAAACCGGAAGAAGCGGAATTTGTTATCAACAGCAAGGACTTGAAAGATGCTTCTATTAAAAAGACAGAATTTGCCAGCCTGGTTGAAGTTTATATGGATGAAGATAATATGGAGGATAATTTAATACTTATAGAGGAAAAAGGATATTCCCCCTATGTAATAGAGTTTAATAATGGTAACTATGCTTTATTTGTTGGTGCGTTCATAGGGAATGAAGCCGCGGAAAATTTTAATACTGACCTCCTGTCTGAAGGGATACAAAGCAGAGTGGTAGGCCGGTAGCCTTATGTATTCTTTTTCCCCAATCTTATTGCCCTCTCGGGGAAGTTAGAAGTACTTAAGGATAATATGGCGAAATTTAGATTAAATAATGGCAGGCATAACTCCCTTTATATGCTCTTGCCTCTTGTGGCCTTTTTCCTGCTGCTTGTTTTCATTGCACTTATAATCCCTTCCCTGTCGACAGTTAAAACAATAGCCTTTATATTTGGAATTATTCTTTTCATTGCCAGTTTCGCGAGCACCGAAGCAGCTCTTTATATCCTGATATTCTCAATGCTTTTAAGCCCGGAATTCATTGTCGGTGCCACTGGCGGTGCATCCCTTGGAAGAGGCGTTACTATCAGGGCGGATGATTTTCTTATTATGATTATAGGGTTAAGCTGGCTGGCCCGTATGTCAATTAACAAAGAGCTGGGCCTGTTTTTAAAGACACCATTGAATAAACCTATAGCGTTCTATATCCTGTTATGCCTTGTTTCCACATTGTTCGGCTCTCTTTTCGGCAGAGTTAATTTTAAAACAGGCTTCTTCTTTGTTTTAAAATATTTTGAATATGTGATTGTCTACTTCATGGTGGTCAATCATCTAAAAACTGAAAAACAGGTGATCCGGTTTACCTGGGCTATACTAATAACATGCACAATTGTCTCCTTAATAGGGATATCCCAGATACCAATGGGGGGGAGGGTTTCAGCCCCATTTGAAGGAGCATCAGGAGAACCCAACACTCTCGGGGGGTATCTTGTTTTTATTATTTGTGTTACAACCGGGCTTTTACTAACGAGCAGGTCATTAAGGGATAAACTGATATTCTCCGGCCTGGCCCTCCTTTTTTTTATTCCCCTGCTTTATACTCAATCAAGGAGCTCATATATTGCCATTATTCCAGCAATGATCAGCTTTCTTTTTCTTTCTGAGAAAAAGATAATCGTTCTGAGTTCAATTTTTTTTGCAGGACTCATTTTTTTATTCTTAACGCCTGACGTAGCAAAAAAACGAATTAACTATACCTTCATACAGGGGCAAAATCGCGCGGATGTAGTGGAAGTTGGTGGTATAAAACTGGATACTTCCACATCAGACAGGATCAAAAGCTGGTACGCGGCTTCAAAGGACTGGATGAAGGAACCCTTATTAGGGTATGGAGTAACAGGGTATAGATTTGTAGATGCTCAATATATTAGAGTCCTGGTTGAAACGGGTGTTATTGGTTTGCTCGCGTTTCTACTGCTGGTAAGAACAATATATAAAATGGCATATAAAAATTTTCTAGCTGCACATACTTCATTTAACAGGGGACTTGCAATGGGATTCATTGCCGGTTTTACAGGATTACTTTTTCACGCGCTTGGTGCAAATACATTTATTATTGTTCGTATTATGGAACCGTTCTGGTTTGTAACAGGCATAGTTGTACTCATAAGTCAAGTTGAAGATAAAGAACAGCCCGGTTATATTGAGAAAGGAAAAGAAAAACAGAAACCAACCGGCAGGGACAGGATTACTTTTCTCTCACGGTAAATCCCAGATGTTTTATCATCTCCAGGTCCTCTTTAAAGGACCTTCCCTGTGTCGTTAAATAATTCCCGGTCATAATACCGCTTGCTCCCGCGTAGAAAATAAATGGGTGCAGCTCTTCCAGATTATCCTCCCTGCCTCCGCATATGATTATTTCATGTTCAGGAAGAAAATACCTGAAAAAGGATATTATTTTTAGACATTTGAGAGGGGAAATTTTTTTCATTGATTCATATGGTGTGCCCTTTACCGGTACAAGAAAGTTTACAGGGACTGAATCAACAGTCAATTCCCTCAAATCAACTGCCATTTCAATTATTTGATCATCAATCTCTCCAATACCGAATATCCCGCCCGCACATACTTCCATTCCCTGATTTCGCGCTGCTTTGATTGTAGCGATTCGATCATCATAGGTATGTGTTGTGCAAACCTGTGAAAAAAGGCTTCTGCTTGCTTCAAGATTGTGATGATACCTTGTTACACCTGCTGCCTTGAGGATTTTTAGATCATCCTCTTCGAGTATCCCCAGGGACACACATTTTTTAATCTCGTTATCATCAAGGTTGACCATTGCCTCTGCAACAGCTTCTATATCCTTTCGAGGAAGACCTTTACCGGTTGTAACAATAGAGTACCTGTTTATCGGTGTTTTGCCGGCGTAGACCCCTCCCTTTATCAGTTCATCCTTTTCATGGAGCGGGTAAACAGGGGCTTCAGTATTGGAAAAAGAGGACTGGGAGCAGAATTTGCAGTCTTCCGAACATTTGCCTGATTTACCATTACATATTGTGCATAAATGAATTTCCCTGCCGAAGTATTTCTCCCTTATCAGGTCAGCACCGGCAAGCATAGCGGTTATCTCGGAATCAGGCGTTGATAATATTTTTTTTAAGATATTATTATCAGGTATATTGCCGTCAATAATGTCTTCGGCCAGTTCAATATAATATTTTTTATTTTTCATGGTGCTATGTGAAATTTTTTATAAAACAATTTTTAAGGGTTTCCGGGTTTATGGCCTCTAGATTTTCAATCTCGGCAATTACTTCAACTTTACCGAAATGTTCTATGGCATCGCGGTTTATACTGTTTTTTTGTCCGTTCATTACGACGCCAAATATATTTACTCCAATACTCTTGAGATAGGCAACGGACAGCAGTGTATGATTGATTGTTCCAAGCTGACTGCCTGCTACCAGTATTACAGGGGTATCGCATTTCCTTATTAGATCTGTCATAAGGGTTTTATTATTCAAGGGAACCATGATTCCACCTGCACCTTCAATAATAAGTGTTTCCCCTTTATTGATATCAGGGGTTTGAAATTTATCGAGGTCAATATACACACCATCCGCCTCAGCGGCCGCGTGTGGAGAAAGCGGTAGGCGAAGCCTGAAAGTCTCCTCCAAAAAATGTGACTCATCCAGCCCCGTCTTTTCCATTATCCATTGAGTGTCGGTAATATCTTCAATACCGCTCTGGACAGGCTTCCAGTATTTCCCTTTAAAGCCTGCCAGAAGAACCGCAGATATTAATGTCTTGCCTATTCCGGTATCAGTCCCGGTAATGAAAATTTTTTCAGGGAAATTAATCCTGTTACCTTTCCCTGTACTCAATTGTTTTTCCGCCATTTTTTTAATAGTTCAATAAGTGTATCCATCTGTTCCTGTGTATGGGAAGAAGTTAATGCCAGCCTGATCCTTGATTCTCCTTCCGGAACTGTCGGGGGACGGATGGTCATTGCATAGACATTGTTATCTTCCAGCCATTTTGAAAGCTTTAATGCATCCTTTTCACTGCCAATAATAACCGGAATAATCTGGGTTGTAGATTTGCCCGTATTAAACCCAAGATCAGTGAGCTTATCTCTGAAGTTTTGGGAATTATTCATCAGGCGTTCCCTCTCCTTTTCCATTTTCGGTATTAATTCGAGCGCGCCGTCAATTGTTCCCAGTACGGACGGAGGAAGTGCTGTTGAATATATCAGGCCATGACAAAAGTTAATCAGGTAATCCTTCAGGATCATATCAGAAGCTACATATGCACCGAAGGACCCGGCAGCTTTTGAAAATGTTCCCATTACTACATCAACATTTTTTCCGCTTCCAAGGCCCATGCCATTTTTCCCGGTAACGCCCGTTGCGTGGGCTTCATCCAGGACAAGTATAGAGTCATATTGTTCAGCTATGGATATCAGGCTGTCTATGTCGCTTTGGTCACCATCCATACTGAAAATTGACTCTGTGACAATAAGAACACGGGAATATTTATCACGATACTGTTTTAAAATATTTTCAAGATGATCGATGTTATTGTGTTCATATGTTTTTACAGCGCAGCGTGAAAGAAGAGATCCCTGAATAATGCTGTTGTGGTTAAGGGCATCTGACAATATCAGTGAGTCTCTATCTGTAAGTGCCGGAAGAAGCGTCACATTAGCCTGATATCCTGAATTAAAGACAAGAGCTCCTTTCTGCCCCGTGAGTTCAGACAATCTGTTTTCAACCTTTTCAAAACAGTCATAGTTGCCGCATACAAGCCGTGACGCGGTTGAGCCGGCACCGTATTTATCGATGAATGCCTTTGACCGTTCTTTTAAAAAAGGGTGGTTGTAAAGTCCCAGATAATCGTTTGAACAGAAGTTGAGCATCCTTCTGCCGTCAACCTCAATCTCAACACCTGAGAGGGGAGTTACCCTTTTCAGACGTCGCAGGAGATGGTTTGCTTCCCTTTTTGTCAATTCATTTTCTATAAAATCTATTTTGCCCAAAAACTTATCCTTTAATTACCAACAATATCACTGACTGCCTGTGTGATTTGATGAATTTCATCATTTGTAATAATATAGGGAGGCATGGTATAAATCAGCTTTCCGAAAGGTCTCAGCCATACTCCTCTGTTAACAAACTGTTCCTGGATGCCTTTTATGTCAACCGGTTCTTTCATTTCAACAACACCGATGGCTCCCAGCACTCTCACATCCTTTACATCAGTTGATTCCATACAGGGTGAAAGTCCCTCCTTTAACTGTCTTTCAATTTCCCCGATTTTTCTTTTCCAGGGGATAGACAATAAAAGGCGGACACTGGCAAGGGCAACAGAACAGGCAAGAGGGTTCGCCATAAATGTGGGGCCGTGCATAAAGGCGCCGCTCTCACCCGAGGATATCGTATCACTTACCTTATTCGTAGTAAGCGTTGCCGCGAGAGACATATATCCCCCTGTAAGGGCTTTTCCTATACACATGATATCAGGGGTCACTCCCGCGTGTTCACAGCCGAAAAGAGTTCCTGACCGGCCGAATCCGGTCGCTATTTCATCTGCAATAAGCAGAACATCATATTCCTCTGCCAGTTCTTTTACACGTTTAAGGTAAAGGGGAGAATAGAACCGCATACCACCCGCGCCCTGCACAACCGGCTCAAGTATAATAGCTGCGATCTCTGGTCGATGTGTCTCCAGTATGGATTCAAGATTTTTAAATTCTTTTTCATCAGGCACATCATTAAAACCGCATGAAGGGGCATCGGCAAAATACTGCTCAAATAACATGCCTTTAAATATGTGATGCATTCCGGTTACAGGATCGCATACGGACATGGCGGCGAATGTGTCACCGTGGTAGCCTGCTCTTACAGTTAACAGCTTTTTTTTATCCGCGAAGCCGGCCGAATACCAGTACTGGATCGCCATTTTGATAGCGACTTCAACCGATACAGATCCTGAATCACAGAAAAAGACCTTTTCTAGTTTGTCAGGAGTTATGTCCACCAGGAGGGCCGCGAGTTCAATTGCCGGCTGGTGGGTGAGTCCGCCGAACATGACATGGGACATTTTTTTTAACTGGTTTTCGAGAGCTTTATTAAGTACCGGATGATTGTATCCGTGGATGGCGGACCACCAGGAAGACATGCCGTCTATAAGTTCTCTGCCGTCCTCAAGTTTTAATTTTACACCGGAAGCAGATGCCACCGGGTAAACGGGCAATGGATCTTTCATGGAGGAATATGGATGCCATATATGCTCTCTGTCGAAATTGAGCATCTGCTCGTAAGACATACTGGTCATAAGTTCAAGGCCACCGTTATGCTTAATAAAATTAAAAAAAATATTACTTATGCTTTCAATACGGGATAGTCAACAGTTAATCTGTTCCCATATCTCCCCATTCATACTGGGCAATGGTGACGAGGGCTATTGCCGCTGTTTCAGCACGGAGAATTCGGGTGCCCATGCTAACCGGAATAAATCCGGCGTCTTTTAATTCATTTATTTCATCCCGGGAGAACCCGCCTTCTGGTCCGACAATACCGGTAAACCGGGATTCAGGTGTCCTTGACCTCAGGAGATCTTTAATATCGTTATCATCCTCACTTTCCCAGAGGACAACTTTAAGGCCCTCTTTTTCCTTTAAATCATGCAAGAGTTCCCTGAAAGGAAGGGGCTCTGAAATGTCAGCAGGCAAAGGTCTCCCTGACTGTTTTGCAGCGCTCCGGGATATTTCTGTCCAGTGCCTCATTTTATGCTGCACCTTATTTTCCTCGAGTTTTATAACCGTTCTCTCCGAATAAAAAGGAATAATTTTTGAGACTCCCAGCTCCGATGTCTTTTCAATCATATAGTTCATAACACGGGGTTTTATGATGGCCTGACATATATCTATTGAAACAGGGGAAGGCGGTGGTTCAGGGAGTTTTTTAATAAGCTTCACTATCAGTTCTTTAAGTGCCGCGGATTCAATTGAAGCTTCAAACCTTTTTCCTTTTGAATCCATGAGAATCATCCGGTCGCCCTGCTTCATTCTCAGGACCTTGACAATGTGCCTTGCTTCCGGTTCCGGGACTGTACAGAATCCGTCTTTTTCCTTTATTTCTTCTATGAAAAAACGTCTCATATAATCACCTTCAGGTAGTATATTCATACTTATAAAATATCACGGGGCAATTGTCTATTAACATGAAATATGTAACATCATATTTTCAAATCTTATAAATGCAGGCTAATAATTAAATCATCGCTGGTGGTCTGGAATTTCTTCAGGCAGATCTATGGAAAACTCAATAAGCCCCATCACTTTTCCATCCTTATGCCATGGAGTCTGATGAATAAGCTTTTTCTTATTATTTTTAGTAACAGTATAGGTATTACTTTTATTTTCTGTTAATACCTGAATTTTGCACGAAAGAATAAAAAAATGAATGAACCATCTGGGAAACCTG